>NZ_JBDJNS010000014.1:0-85174 GCF_039674545.1 Luteimonas sp. TWI382 | reverse complement strand
ACCCGGGGCCCGAGCCCTATGCCGCCCCCCCAATTTCCCCTCTCACCCCGGTTTTGCCGGTTTTGAGGGCGGCCGGGAAACGCCCATAGAAAAGGGCCGCCATCGCTTGCGGCCCTCGTCATGCGTATTGCGCCGGGGTCAATGCTTGACGCGCGTGCGCCGGACCTCGCCGCCATTCTTGGGCACCACCTTCGAACGCGCCTTCTTCGGTTCGGGCTTGACCGAGGGCGGCGGCGGGAGCGGCCGCTCCAGTGCCAGGTCGAGCACCTCGTCGATGTACTTCACCGGCACGATCTTCATGCCCTGGGTGACGTTCTTCGGGATGTCGGCCAGGTCCTTGCGGTTCTCCTCGGGGATGATCACGGTCTTGATGCCACCGCGCAGCGCCGCGAGCAGCTTCTCCTTCAGGCCGCCGATCGCGGTCACGCGCCCACGCAGCGTGATCTCGCCGGTCATCGCCACGTCCGCACGCACCGGGATGCGC
Source organism: Luteimonas sp. TWI382 (assembly GCF_039674545.1). Lineage (NCBI taxonomy): Bacteria > Pseudomonadati > Pseudomonadota > Gammaproteobacteria > Lysobacterales > Lysobacteraceae > Luteimonas > Luteimonas sp. TWI382. The sequence continues at coordinate 84,690 of NZ_JBDJNS010000014.1, read as the reverse complement.
GTGAGCAGCGAAACCAGCGTCGTCGCCATCGCGATGCCGGCGCTGGGACCGTCCTTGGGCGTCGCGCCGTCGGGCACGTGTACATGGATGTCGTGCTTCTGCAACGCGTCGAGCTCCAGGCCGAGCCGCTCGGCACGCGCGCGCACGACCGACATCGCCGCCGACGCCGATTCCTTCATCACATCACCCAGTTGGCCGGTCAGCGTCAGCTGGCCCTTGCCCGGCACCTGCGTGGCCTCGATCTGCAGCAGATCGCCGCCGACCTCGGTCCAGGCCAGGCCCGTGACCAGGCCGATCTCGTTGTCCTGTTCGGCGCGGCCGAAATCGAAGCGCTGCACGCCCAAGTACTTGTCGAGATTCTTCTCGGTGACCTTGACCGCCTTGATCGCCTTCACGCTCTTGCCCTTGGTCTGCACCGGGCCGGCCAGCGCGATCTCCTTGACGACCTTGCGGCAGACCTTGGCGATCTCGCGCTCGAGGTTGCGCACGCCCGACTCGCGCGTGTAGTAGCGCACGATGTCGCGGATCGCGCCTTCGGAGATCGTCAGCTCGGCCGCCTTCAGGCCGTTGGCCTTGAGCTGCTTGGGCAGCAGGTAGCGCGTGGCGATGTTCAGCTTCTCGTCCTCGGTATAACCCGGGATGCGGATCACTTCCATGCGGTCGAGCAACGGGCCGGGGATGTTGAGCGAGTTGGATGTCGCGACGAACATCACCTCCGACAGGTCGAGGTCGACCTCCAGATAGTGGTCGTTGAAGGTGTGGTTCTGTTCGGGATCGAGCACCTCCAGCAACGCCGAGGCCGGGTCGCCGCGGAAGTCCATCGACATCTTGTCGATCTCGTCGAGCAGGAAAAGCGGGTTCTTGGTGCCGACCTTGTTGAGGCTCTGCACGATGCGACCGGGCATCGAGCCGACGTAGGTGCGCCGATGGCCGCGGATCTCGGCCTCGTCACGCACACCGCCCAGCGCCATCCGCGTGAACTTGCGGTTGGTCGCCTTGGCGATCGACTGGCCGAGCGAGGTCTTGCCCACGCCGGGCGGGCCGACCAGGCACAGGATCGCGCCCTTCATCTGCTTGACGCGCGTCTGCACGGCCAGGTACTCGAGAATGCGCTCTTTGACCTTCTCCAGGCCGTAGTGGTCGGCATCGAGGGTGTCCTGGGCCGCCTTGAGATCCTTGCGGACCTTGCTGCGCTTCTTCCACGGCACGCCGAGCAGCCAGTCGAGATAGTTGCGCACGACCGAGGCTTCGGCCGACATCGGCGGCATCTGCTTGAGCTTGTTGAACTCGGCGCGGGCCTTGGCCTCCACCGGCTTGGGCATGCCGGCCGAGGCGATCTTGCGGGCGAGCTCCTCGATATCGTTGGGCGCATCGTCGATCTCGCCCAACTCCTTCTGGATCGCCTTCATCTGCTCGTTGAGGTAGTACTCGCGCTGCGACTTCTCCATTTGCGACTTCACGCGGCCGCGGATGCGCTTTTCCATCTGCTGCACATCGATCTCGCCGTCGACGAAGCCGACCAGCAGCTCCAGGCGGTCGGCGGTATCGGCCGACTCGAGCAGCCGCTGCTTGTCAGCCAGGCGCACGCCCAGGTGCGCGGCGATCGTATCGGCCAGGCGGCCGGGCTCATCGATGCCGGCCAGGGTCTGCAGCAACTCGGGCGGCAGCTTGCGATTGGTCTTGACGTACTGCTCGAACAGGCCCATCAGCGAGCGCGCGATCGCCTCGACCTCGCGCGGCTCGCGCGACTCGACCGCACTCAACGGCACGCCGGCGCCCAACAGCGCGCCCTCGTGCTCGCGGATGTCGCGCAGCGAGACGCGCTCGGTGCCCTCGACCAGCACCTTGATGGTGCCGTCGGGCAGCTTGAGCAACTGCAGCACCTGGGCCAGCGTACCGACCTGATACAGGTCGTCCGCGCCCGGGTCATCGATGTCGGCGGACTTCTGCGCGACCAGCAGGATGCGCTTGTCGGCCTCCATCGCCACATCGAGCGCGCGGATCGACTTGTCGCGTCCGACGAACAGCGGGATCACCATGTGCGGGAACACGACGACGTCGCGCAACGGCAGGACCGGAAGATCGTAGGTGTCGGGAGTGGCGCGTGAGCTCATGGGGGGTTCCTTGAAAGATCGCGTCCGGCCGGCGGCGCCGGCCCGGCGGCCGGACGAGGCCGCCTGGGGGCCAGTCGTTTATGGGGCGCGCGGGCGCCGGATGCAAGCGGATCGGCCGGCTCCCACGCAAAAGCGCCGCGATCGATCCGATCGCGGCGCTTATTGGCGGGCATTGTCCGGGCGCCGACGCTGAACGGGACGGCAGCCGGAACGTTTCGTTCCGGCTGCGTCGATCACTCGCCCGAGGAGGCGACCTTCTGCTCGGCGACCGGGGTCTCGTAGATCAGGTACGGCTCGGACTTGTGCTCGATGACCGACTCGTCGACCACGACCTTGCTGACGTTCTCCAGCGACGGCAGCTCGTACATGGTGTCGAGCAGCACGGATTCGACGATCGTACGCAGCCCGCGGGCGCCGGTCTTGCGCTTGATCGCCTTCTTGGCGATCGCCGACAGCGCGTCGGGCCGGAACTCCAGCTCGACCCCCTCCATCTCGAACAGCTTGCGGAACTGCTTGCTGATTGCGTTCTTGGGCTCGGTCAGGATCTGGATCAGCGCCGGCTCGTCCAGTTCCTCGAGCGTGGCGACCACCGGCAGGCGGCCGACGAACTCGGGAATCAGGCCGAACTTGATCAGGTCCTCGGGCTCGACGTCGGCCAGCACCTTGCCGGTGTCGGCCTTGCGCTCGGAACTCTTGAGCTTGGCGCCGAAACCGATGCCGCCGGCCTCGGTCGAACGCTGCTGGATCACCTTGTCCAGGCCGGCGAACGCACCGCCGACGATGAACAGGATGTTCTTGGTGTCGACCTGCAGGAACTCCTGCTGCGGATGCTTGCGTCCGCCCTGCGGCGGCACGCTGGCGACCGTGCCTTCGATCAGCTTGAGCAGCGCCTGCTGCACGCCCTCGCCCGACACGTCGCGGGTGATCGACGGGTTCTCGCTCTTGCGCGAGATCTTGTCGATCTCGTCGATGTAGACGATGCCCTGCTGCGCCTTCTCGGCGTCGTAGTCGCACTTCTGCAGCAGCTTCTGGATGATGTTCTCGACGTCCTCGCCGACATAGCCGGCCTCGGTGAGCGTCGTCGCATCGGCAATCGTGAACGGCACGTTGAGCAGGCGCGCCAGCGTCTCGGCCAGCAGCGTCTTGCCCGACCCGGTCGGACCGATCAGCAGGATGTTGGACTTGGCCAGTTCGACCTCGTCGTTCTTGCTGCGGCTCTCGATGCGCTTGTAGTGGTTGTACACGGCCACGGCGAGCGTCTTCTTCGCGCGCTTCTGGCCGATCACGTACTGGTCGAGCACCTCGAGGATCTCGCGCGGCTTGGGCAGCGAACTGCGCGCCGACTGCGCCTTCTCCTCGAGTTCCTCGCGGATGATGTCGTTGCAGAGCTCGACGCACTCATCGCAGATGAACACGCTGGGGCCCGCAATCAGCTTGCGCACCTCGTGCTGGCTCTTTCCGCAGAAGGAGCAGTAGAGGATCTTGTTGCTGTCGCCGGAACGACCCTGACGGTCTTCGCTCATGCCTTCGCCAAATCAATATTGCGGTTACGTTTCGAGAATAACACAGCGTCCGGCGCCGCCCTCAGGGACGGCACCGGCGCTCTCATGCCTGATGAATCAATGACTTGGAGCGTCAGGCGGGGGTGATCGTCTCGTCGGGACGGCGCTCGAGCACCTGGTCGACCAGGCCGTACTCACGGGCGGCCTGCGCGCTCTTGAAGTTGTCGCGCTCGGTATCGCGGGCGATCGTCTCGAACGGCTGGCCGGTGTGGTGGGCCATGATCTCGTTGAGACGCTGCTTCATCGACAGGATCTCCTTGGCATGGATGTCGATGTCGGTGGCCTGGCCCTGGAAGCCGCCCAGCGGCTGATGGATCATCACTCGCGAATTGGGCAACGCATAACGCTTGCCCGCCGCGCCCGAGGCCAGCAGCAGCGCGCCCATGCTGGCCGCCTGGCCGACGCAGATCGTGCTCACGTCCGGCTTGATGAACTGCATGGTGTCGTAGATCGCCATGCCCGCGGTGACCACGCCGCCGGGCGAGTTGATGTACAGGTTGATGTCCTTCTCGGGGTTCTCCGCCTCGAGGAACAGCAACTGGGCCACGATCACGTTGGCCATATGGTCGTCGATGCCGCCGACCAGGAAGATCACGCGCTCCTTCAACAGGCGCGAGTAGATGTCGTACGCGCGCTCGCCGCGGCTGGTCTGCTCGACCACCATCGGCACCAGGTTGAGGGCTTTGGTTTCGATGCTCATCAATCGTTCCGTGTCGGGAGGGACGCCCGGCCCCGTTGGGCCGGACGGACGGACGCCACTTACCCCTGCGGGGCGATGGCGTCCTGGAAGGACAGCGGCTGCTCGGTGTGCTGGGCGCGCTCGGCGATCCAGTCGATCACCTGCTCTTCCATCACGCGGTTCTGCAGCCCCGACATCAGCTGGGGGTCGTTGCGGTACATCTCAATGACCTGCTGCGGCTCCTCGTAGGTGGAGGCGATCAGACGCATGGTCTCGTTCACGCGCTTGGGATCGAGCTTGAGCTCGTTGCGGCGCGCAACCTCGCCCACCAACAGCCCGACCAGCACGCGCTTGCGCGCAGGCTCCATGAACCCGGTGTGCGCATCCTCGCCCACATTCGGGTTCTGGCCGTTGCGGCGGGCCTGCTCGACGGTCTGGCGCAGCAGCGACCGGGCCTCGGCCTCCACCAGCTTGGGCGGCAGCTCGACGTGCGCGAACGCGGCGACGAGTTGCTCGCCGACCTCGCGACGCAGGCGGTTCATCAGCGCGCCCTTGAGCTCGCGCTCCAGGTTGCTGCGAATCTCGGTGCGGAACTGGTCCATCTCGCCGCTCTTGACGCCGAAGCTGCGGATGAACGCCGCATCGACCTCCGGCAGTTGCTGTTCGGACACCTGCTCGATCTTGACGTGCACGGTGGCCTGCTTGCCGGCGAGCGGCGGCACGCGCCAGTCCTGCGGGAAGCTGACCTCGATCGCCTTCTCTTCGCCCTTCGACAGGCCGACCAGCGCCTCCTCGATCTGCGGGAACATCGCGCCCGAACCGAGCACGGTGACGCCGCGCTCGGCGCCCTCGGCCGGCAGGCGCTCGTCGCCGATCTGCGACCAGGTCTCGACATCGACGGCATCGCCGGTCTGCGCGCCGCGCGTGACCGCGCTCCAGCTGCGGCGCTGCAGGCGCAGGTTCTCGATCATGCGATCGATGTCGTCCTCGGCCACCTCGGCGGTGTTGCGTACGACCTGAAGCTTCTCCAGTTCGATGTCGCCGAAATCGGGGACGACCTCGAACGTGGCGATGAACGCCAGTTCGCCCTCGTCCGCGGCTTCGGACGGCGCGATCTGCGGCTGGCCGGCCAGGCGCAGCGCGTTCTCGCGCACGCCCTGGTCGAAGCCCTCGCGTAGCAGGCCGTCCAGGACCTCGGCACGGACCTGCTCGCCGAACCGCTGCTCGACGACCTTGGCCGGCACCTTGCCAGGCCGGAAGCCCTTGAGCCGCGTGGTCCGCGCGATCTCGCGCAGACGGCCAGCGACCTGGGTCTCCAGGCGTTCGGATGGCACACGGAACGTCATCCGGCGTTCCAGGGTGCCCAGCGATTCGACCGAAACTTGCATATCCACTCCTGCGCTGCGGACGGCGCCGCACGACTCTGACTTGTTGGGAATTGGTTCCGACGGCGGCCGGCCGCCCGCGACCTGCGCGGCTGGCGACGGAACGGCGTAGTTTGGCCGATTCGGGGGCCGGCCGCCACCGGGCGGCGCGTCGGGGGGACGCCATAGGTCGACCGGGGGCGCGATACGGCGCGGCGCGGGGTTGGATGCGTGGCCGCCTTCGCAAGCGGCGAACGGGAGCGATCGTGCCGCCGGCGCGCCTGCGGAGATGGCCCGCGGCGTCATGGCCCGGGCGCGCGACGGCGCGCTGCGCTCCGAAGGCCCTCTTCAAAAGCCCGCGGCGTCATGATCCCCGCGCGCGAGCGCGCGTTCTTCATGTCTGCCGCTTTGGGGTTCACCTGGGCTGGTGCGAAAGGCGGGACTCGAACCCGCACGCCTTGCGGCACTGGTACCTAAAACCAGGGCGTCTACCAATTCCGCCACTTTCGCATCGTGCCCGCCTGGCGGACGGCGGCATCGTAGTCGATCCCGGCCTCCGCGCCCATCCCGCCCCTCCCCTCGCGCCCGGGCGAACGCCATGCGCGCTGCGCATGGCCGGACCTGCGCAGCAGGCGAGCCGAAGGTTCGAATCCCGCGGCCAAGCGCCCAAACGAAAAACCCCGGCACCGCCGGGCGCTTTTCGTAACGGGTGGGCCGTCAAGGGTGAGCCCGGGCGGCTTGCGAACCACCGGTTCGCGCCCGGGCGAACGCCATGCGCGCTGCGCATGGCCGGACCTGCGCAGCAGGCGAACCGAAGGTTCGAATCCCGCGGCCAAACGTCCAAATGAAAAACGCCCGGCGGTGCCGGGCGCTTTTCGTAACTGGTGGGCCGTCAAGGATTCGAACCTTGGACCTATTGATTAAGAGTCAACTGCTCTACCAACTGAGCTAACGGCCCGATGAAGCGGGCGCGCATTGTAATACCGCCTTGCGCGCCGATGCAACACTGGAGGGGCATTGCATCTTGAAACGGTGGGGTGGCTGAGGGGATTCGAACCCCCGACCACTGGAATCACAATCCAGTACTCTAACCAACTGAGCTACAGCCACCACAGACCCGCATCGCCTGCCGACCCAAGGGGTCGCCCGACGGCCGCGCATTCTATCCCGAAACGCATGGCGAACGACATGCTTTCGACACGACCCGCGCGGCGGGCGCGCATTGTAGCGCGGCATCGGCCGAAATGGCAGCGCATTGCTTGCTGATCGCCGACATGTCGACAACGGCCTGCTTGCTGCTCAGGCGACTGGATGCACACATGCTGGCTGTCGACGTTGCCGTGGCAGGGGGTCGCCTCGCCTCGAGCCGCACATGGCGTCGCCTCGATAGGCGCCCGGCGCTCCGCCCCCCCCCCCCCCCCTCCGCCGGCCACCTTGCGAAACGACAGATACGCATCGACGCCTGCCACACCGCGCTTCCAGCGCAGCGCCATGCAACATCGTCGCAGCTCGTCGACCCTGTGACGGGCGCATTCACAACGCCGTCTCGAAATGAACCCCCATGTTGGATCTGTCTCCGCGCTCCTCGGTCGGTGCATGCGTCGCCAGAATCTCGAAGCCCTGTTCGATGCCTGGGAAAGCGAACTCGCGCTGCTGTTCGAAGCAACGCCGGGGATCGAGGAATTCTGGCAACACTGGCGCGAGCGCGAGGCGGTCATCGAACAGTTGGTCACGCCGGAGCGGGCCGCGCTCGCGGCCGCCGCGTTCGCACGGCTGCTGACACTGGCCCAAGCGCACGGCTACGGCCAGCGGCCCCGCGACACGGCGCCCGCCCCCGATGCTGGAATGACAGGCGCCGCTGTCGCGCCCCCGGACGAGCACTCGACCCGATGACGGACAAGCGGCGCGGCCAGCTCGCTTCCCGCCCCTCAGGCGTGCCACACACCTGCCGCTCCCCGCCACATTGCCCGCACTGCGGCGTGCGCTTCGCCGGACACAAGCTCCGTGCCCCCCCTCCCCGCCACTCCTGCAGGGATTGCATTCGACCGGACCCACGGACTCACGCCCCCGGGACGATGCGGTCCCTACACAGTCTCTCCACCCCACAGGAGAGATCGCAATGGCAGTCAAGACGCTCGAAGAATTGTTCATCCACGAACTCTCGGACACCCATTCGGCCGAACGCCAAATGGCGAAGGCGCTGCCGCGCCTGGTCCGTGCGGCCGACAATCCGGCACTGGCGGCCGCGTTCGAAACGCATCTGGAAGAGACCACCTTGCAGATCGAGCGCCTCGACCGTGTGGTCGAGTTGCTGGACGCGCGCCTGAAGCGCATCAAGTGCGCCGCAATGGAAGGCCTGGTCGAAGAGAGCAAGGACGTCATCGATTCGATCGACAAAGGCCCGCTGCGCGACGCCGCACTCATCGGCGGCGCGCAGAAAGTGGAGCACTACGAGATCGCGTCGTACGGCACGCTGTGCGCGCTGGCGAAGCAACTGGGCCACACCGACGCGGTCAAGCTGCTGCAGGAAACGCTGGCCGAGGAAAAAGCCACCGACGAGAAGCTGACGCTGTTGGCAGAACACGGCGGCAACCAGGCCGCGGCCGAGAACGCCTGACCGACAGAGGTGACGACGCGTTCGATGCACGCGTCGTTACAGCCCTATCAGCCGACAGGCCACTGCTGGGGATCGCGAAGCTGCGGCGTGACGACAATGACGCGGCAACGAGAATGCACATACGGTCGCGTGCCCATGGCGCGCCCGACAGGAATCGAACCTGTAACCCCCGACTTAGAAGGTCGGTGCTCTATCCGGTTGAGCTACGGGCGCCCGCGGGACACGCTGCGACCGGGCTCGCCGGGTGGTCGGGGTAGAGGGATTCGAACCCCCGACATCCTGCTCCCAAAGCAGGCGCGCTACCAGACTGCGCTATACCCCGCCGGACATCGAGCGGTCGAATCGCCCGCCGGTGGGCCGGAGGACCTCGGCATTGTCGGAAGGCGCAGCCGCGCTGTCAACGCGCCGCCCTAGACGCCGCGGTGTATCCTGCCCGGCGATCCGAACATGAACCATCAGGGGCTTACTCGATGCGCAGCGGCAATCCCACGCTTCAGGAATCCACGTTCCTCGACCTCGCCAGCGGCAGCGTCGTCACCCGCGACGGGGAGGCGATGACGCTCAACGGCACGGTCAACAAGACCGGCCTGCTGCTCCTGCTCGCGGTCCTGACAGCCGCGTTCGCGTGGACGCAGTCGGTCAACGCGGACGGCGCGCCGACGGAAAGCTTCGGGCTGTATGCCTGGGGCGGCGCGATCGGCGGCCTGATCCTGGCGCTGGTCACGGTATTCAAGAAGACCTGGGCGCCAGTCACCGCCCCGATGTACGCCCTGGTCGAAGGGTGCTTTCTCGGCGCGATCTCGGCGATGTTCGAGGCACGCTTCCCGGGCATCGTGATGCAGGCGGTGATGCTGACCTTCGGCACGCTGTTCGCGTTGCTGGCGGTGTATCGCAGTGGCCTGATCAAGGCGACCGAGAACTTCAAGCTCGGTGTGGCCGCGGCCACTGGCGGTATCGCGCTGGTCTACCTGGCGACGATCGTGCTGAGGCTGTTCAACATCGAGGTGCCGCTGATCCACGAATCGGGCCTGATCGGCATCGGTTTCAGTCTGTTCGTGGTCGTGGTCGCCGCGCTGAACCTGGTGCTGGATTTCGACTTCATCGAGACCGGCATCGAGCACGGCGCACCGAAGTACATGGAGTGGTACGGCGCGTTCGGCCTGATGGTCACGCTGGTGTGGCTGTACGTCGAGTTCCTCCGCCTGCTGGCGAAGTTGCAGTCGCGCGACTGAGCCGCCATGCGCCGGGGTCGCATCCCCAGCAACGCCGGACACGACAAGGGCGCCGAACGGCGCCCTTGTCGCGTGTGCTGCCGATGGCCTCAGAGCCGGGAGGCGATCGCCTGCGCGAAGCCCATCGTGGTGCCGGTGCCGCCCAGGTCCGGGGTCACGCCGTCCTTGGCATCGAGCGTGGCGACGATCGCGGCGCGCAACCGCTGCGCCTGCTCGGGCAGCGCCAGATGGTCGAGCATCTGCGCGGCCGCCAGCAGCAGCGCGCAGGGATTGGCCACGCCCTTGCCGGCGATGTCCGGTGCCGAGCCGTGCACGGCTTCGAAGATCGCCGCGTCCTTGCCGATGTTGGCGCCCGGGGCCAGGCCCAGCCCGCCGACCAGACCGGCGCACAGGTCGGAGATGATGTCGCCGAACAGGTTCGTGGTCACGATGATGTCGAACTGCTCGGGGCGCATCACCAGCTGCATGCAGGTGTTGTCGACGATCATCTCGTTGGCCTCGATCTCCGGATACTCGGCCGCGACCTCGCGGGCGATCTTCAGGAACAGGCCCGAGGTGCTCTTGAGGATGTTGGCCTTGTGGACGATCGTGACTTTCTTGCGGCCGGTCTTGCGCGCCAGCTCGAATGCGTAGCGCACGATGCGCTCCGAGCCCTTGCGGGTGATACGGGTGATCGACACCGCGGTCTCGCCGTCGGCCGACACCTCCTGGCCTTCGCTGATGTACGAACCTTCGGTGTTCTCGCGGATCGTGATCAGATCGACGCCGCTGGAAAAGCGCGAGCGGGTGTTCGGGAACGAGGTCGCCGGGCGGACATTGGCGTAGAGATCGAACTGGCGACGCAGTTCGACGTTGATCGAGCTGAAGCCGCCGCCCACCGGCGTGGTCAGCGGGCTCTTGAGCGCAACGGCGTTGCGGCGGATCGATTCGAGTGTCGCGGCCGGCAGCAGCTCGCCGTGCTTGTCGAGCGCCATCAGGCCGGCGTCGGCGTCTTCGTACTTGAGGCCCAGCTGCATCGCGTCGAGCACGTGCAGCGTGGCGTCCATGATCTCCGGGCCGATACCGTCGCCGCGGATAACCGTAATCGTGTGCGTCATGTCGGGGGGAGGTCCCTGCGCAGGGGCACCGCGCTGCGCGCGGCGCCAGGGTGAAATGAAGGAAGAAAACCGCCGTATTATGCCCGATGCGCGCAGATGGCCCCAAACCGGGCAACCGGGCGCACAGGGCGCGCGGCTGGGTCAGCCGTGGTCGTGGCCGGCCGGCGCGGCGGCCTCGCCCTGCTCCAGCCGGTCGAGGAAATCGACCGCGCGGCGCAGGTGCGGGATGACGATGCTGCCGCCCACGACCAAGCCCACCGAGAACGTTTCGAACAGTTCCTCGCGGCTCGCACCGGCGTCCTTGCACTGGGCGACGTGGTAGCTGATGCAGTCGTCGCAGCGCAGGACCAGCGAGGCCACCAGCCCCAGCAACTCCTTGGTCTTCACGTCGAGCGCGCCGGCCTGGTAGGTCTGGGTGTCGAGCGCGAAGAAGCGCCGCACCACCTGATTGGGTTCGGCGAGGATGCGCTCGTTCATGCGCTTGCGGAATGTGGTGAATTCGGCGAGTCGGTCGCCCTCGCCTTCGGTCCGGTCGCCGCTCACGACGCCGCGCCCTCGACCAGCGGCAGGAAGCCGCCCTGGCGGTGCAGCGCCATCATGTCGTCGTAGCCGCCGACGTGGGTCTGGCCGACGAAGATCTGCGGCACGCTGGTGCGGCGCGCACGCTCGACCATACGCTGGCGCTCGTCGGCATCCAGGTCCACGCGCACCTCGCGCCACGACAGGCCCTGGCTCTTGAGGAAGTTCTTGGCGGCCGCGCAGTATCCGCAGATCGCGCTGGTGTACATGACGATCTCCGGCGCCGCCGGGTCGGGGGATTGGCTGGTCAAGTCGGTCTCCGGGGAAACTTGTGCGGCCATTGTCGGTCAAAGCCGGGTCGCGGGGCGATGATGTCGCGATCACGACGCACCGCCCGCTTAACATGGGATTCACGCCCGTGGCCGAGCGCGCCGGCATGCTGGTTGCGCGGCCCCGCCCCTTCGATACCGAGCCGATGCCCACGATCCGACCTCGCCGTTTTCCCTTCCGCGTCCGCCTGCTGCCCTCGGCGATCGCGCTGACGCTGGTCGTCGCGTCGCTCGGCGTGCCGGCCCAGGACACCCGGCTGCCCGATATCGGCTCGTCGGCCGGCACCGTGCTCAGCCCCGCCAAGCAATCCGAGTACGGGCAGATGCTGCTGGCGCAGCTGCGGCACTACAACTATGTGCTGGAAGATCCACTGGTCGAAAACTGGCTGCGCACCACCGGCACACGGCTGGCGGCCTCGAGCGACCGGCCGCAGCAACCCTTCACCTTCTTCATGATGCGCGACCGCAGCATCAACGCGTTCGCCACGCTCGGCGGCTACATCGGCATGAACGCCGGCCTGGTGCTGGCGGCCGAAAGCGAGGACGAGGTCGCCGCGGTCCTCGCGCACGAGGTCGCGCATGTGACCCAGTCGCATGTGTTGCGCGGCGTCGAGCGTGCCCAGCGCGACCAGATCCCGATGCTGCTGGCGATGCTCGGCGCGATCGCGGTGGCCTCGCAGAGCAGCAGCAGTTCCTCCGACGATGCGGCGATGGCGGTGCTGGCCGGCGCCCAGGGCCTGGCCCTGCAGCGCCAGATCGACTACACCCGCTCCAACGAGTCGGAGGCCGACCGGCTCGGCATCCGCACACTGGCGCGCAGCGGCTACGACCCCGATGCGATGGCCTCGATGTTCGAGCGCATGCAGGCGGTCTCGCGCACCAACCAGGGCGGCGAACGCGAGCGCCTGCCCGACTATCTCAAGACCCATCCGGTCACCACGACCCGCATCAGCGAGGCGCGCGATCGCGCCGAGCGCATGACCCGCGAGACCGTGCAGGTCACGACCACGACCCCGCAGGGCTCGCGTGTGGAGCGTGTGCCGGTGGACGGCGCGCCCGAGGCGCCGCTGCGCGCGCTCGACAACCCGCTGTTGCCGGCCGCGTTGCGCCTGCCGCCCGGCGCCACCGGCGGCACCGATCCGGTCCAGTTCGGCTGGGCGCGCGAGCGGCTGCGCGTGCTCAGCGCCAATACGCCGGCGCAGGCGATCCGCGAGTACGAGGCGATGCGCCGCAGCGGCACCCTGACCGATGCCCAGCGCTACGGGCTGGCCTTTGCCCGCCTGCGCGCCAACGAGGCCGAGGTCGCCGCGCGCGAGCTCTCGGCCCTGCTCGACACCTACCCCGGCGATGTCTGGCTGTCGCTGGGCATGGCCGAGGCCGATGCGCGTGCCGGCCGGTCCGCGGCCGCGGACCGGCGCCTGGAGGCGCTGGTCGAACGGATGCCGCGCAATCCGGCGGTCGTGCTGAGCTACGCGACATTGCTGCTCGAGCGCGACTCTGCCGAATCCGGGCGCCGCGCCCAGGCGCTGCTGCGGCCGCTGCTCAACGGCTCGAGCGGCGACCCGGCCTTCCAGCGTGCATTCGCCCGCGCCAGCGAGATGGCCGGCGACCCGGTGCGGGCGGGCGAGGCCTGGGCCGAGGCGGCATTCCTGGGAGGCCGCGCGGAACAGGCGCTGATCCAGCTCAATACGCTCAAGAAGCGCGAGGACCTGGACTACTACGCCCGCGCGCGGATCGATGCGCGGATCGCCGCGATCACCCCGATGGTGCTGGAACTGCACCGCCAGGGTGTCCGCGACGAGGACCTGCGCCGGCGCTGACGGGCTGGTCACGGGCGCCGGGACGCGCCCGGCCGGCGCATCGTCGGCGCCGGCGCCGCTGCGCCGCCGCAGCGCCGACACGCCTTGCCGCCCCCTGTCACCGGACCGTCATAAAACTGTCGTGTAATGGGGACTCCCCGGTCCTACGGAAAGCTCCATGCACAAGCGCATCCTCATCGTCGACGACGAACCGGCGATCCGCGATATGGTCGCGTTCGCGCTGCGCAAGGGCGAATTCGAACCGATGCACGCCGGCGACGCGCGCGAGGCCCAGTCTGCGATCGTCGACCGCGTGCCCGACCTGATCCTGCTCGACTGGATGCTGCCCGGGACCAGCGGCCTGGAACTGGCCAGGCGCTGGCGCAAGGATGCGCTGACCCGCGATATCCCGATCATCATGCTCACCGCGCGCGGTGAGGAAAACGATCGCGTCGGCGGGCTGGAAGCCGGCGTCGACGACTACGTGGTCAAGCCGTTCTCGGCCCGCGAGTTGCTGGCGCGCATCCGCGCGGTGATGCGCCGGGCACGCGACGACGACGAGGACGGCAGCGTGACAGTGGGGACGCTGCGCATCGACGGCGCGGCGCACCGGGTGTTCGCCGGCAACGAACCGGTCCAGATCGGCCCGACGGAGTACCGGTTGCTGCATTTCTTCATGACCCATCCCGAGCGCGTCTACAGCCGCTCGCAACTGCTCGATCATGTCTGGGGCGGCAGTGTCTACGTCGAGGAGCGCACGGTCGATGTGCACATCCGCCGGCTGCGCAAGACGCTCGAGCCGAGCGGACTGGACGGCATGGTGCAGACGGTTCGCGGCGCCGGCTACCGATTCTCGGCGTCGGTGTGAGCGCCGCGCCACCTGGCACGCACCTGCGCGCTTCCCTCGCCTTGCCCCGCGGCGACGCCGCACAGCGCCGCACGCCGCAGGCCCGCGACGCTGCGCTCGCCCACGCAGACCTGTCCGCCCACATTGCCTAGACTTGCCGTCATGCCACCTCGTCTCCACGCCGCCTGGACCCGTACGCTGCTGCAGCTCGGGGCCGTGCTCGCGGCCGCGACGATCGCCGGCGCCCTCGCCGGCCACGCGTGGATGGCGCTGGCGCTTGCCGCGCTGGGCGTGATCGCCTGGCATTACTGGAAGCTCTACGACCTGCTGCGGCGGCTGACCTCGCGCAGCCGGGTGCCGCCACCACAGGGCGACGGGGTCTGGCAGGAGGCCGACCGGCTGCTGCACCGGGGCCAGCAGGACATGCGCAATCGCAAGCGGCGCCTGATCGCGATGCTGCGTGCCTATCGCGCGGTCGCCGCGGCGCTGCCCGATGCGGTCGTGGTGGTCGAGCGCAACAGCCAGCGGGTGCAGTGGGTCAACCGCGCGGCGACGACGCTGCTCGGCCTGCAGATGCCGCGCGATGTCGGCCGCCCGGTCGGCGCGGCGCTGCAGCCGCTGCCGCTGGCGCACTGGCTGGCCCAGGGCCGGCGCGCCGAGCCGTTGCTGGACGTGCCCTCGCCATTCTCGTCGGGCACCCGGCTGGAACTGCGGCTGATTCCCTATTCCGACGATCTGTGGCTGCTGCTGGTGCGCGATGTCACCCGCCTGGTCCGGTTGGAGCAAATGCGCCGCGATTTCGTCGCCAACGTCTCGCACGAATTGCGCACGCCGCTGACCGTGGTCCACGGATATCTGGACATGCTCGACCCCGAGGAGCAGCCCGAATGGGCGCCGATGCTGCAGGAGATGCAACGCCAGTCGCAGCGCATGACCCAGTTGGTCGAGGACCTGCTGACGCTGTCGCGGCTGGAGGCGCAGGAGGGCGTCGGCGACGAGATCGTGTCGATGGCCTCGATGCTGGCCTCGCTCCGCCGGGAGTTGGAGATGCTCAGCCAGGGCCGGCATAGGATCGACGTCGAGGATGCCTCGGACACCGATCTGGTCGGCTCGACCCGCGAGTTGCACAGCGCGTTCTCCAACCTGGTCAGCAACGCGGTGCGCTACACGCCGCCGGGTGGGCGCATCGCGATCCGCTACGCCCCCACGCGCGACGGCGGGGTCGCGCTGTCTGTGGACGATTCGGGCTACGGCATCCCGGCCGCGCACCTGCCGCGCATCACCGAGCGCTTCTACCGGGTCTCGACCAGCCGCTCGCGCGAGTCGGGCGGGACCGGGCTGGGGCTGGCGATCGTCAAGCACGTGCTGCATCTGCACCAGGCGCGGCTGGAGATCGACAGCGAGGTCGGGCGCGGCAGCCGCTTCGCCTGCCATTTCGCCGCCGAGCGCGTCCGCGCGCGCGACCCCCATGTCACAGGAGCCTTCGGATGAGCCGTCCCCCCGCCCCCGGCAGGCCGCCGCGTCCGCGCCGGCCGGCGCGCACCACCGGACGCGACGCCGCGCCGCCGCCGACCGCAGGCGATCCGTTGCTCGATCCTGCGCTGTATCTCAACCGCGAACTGTCGCAGCTCGATTTCAACTTCCGGGTCCTGGCCCAGGCGCTCGACGAATCGGTGCCGCTGCTCGAGCGGGTGAAGTACCTGTGCATCTCGTGCACCAATCTCGACGAGTTCTTCGAGATCCGGGCCGCGACCGTCCGCCACGCACAGGACTTCGGCATGCCGTTGCCCCCCGATGGCCTGCCGCCGGCGACGGTGCTCAAGCGCATCCATGAGCGGGCCGCCGCCCTGGTCGAGGCGCAGTACGCGTGCTGGAACCAGATCCTGCGCCCGGCGCTGGGCACAGCCGGGGTGCGGATCCTCGGCCGCGACACCTGGACGGCGCGGCAGAAGCGCTGGCTGCGGGCGTACTTCCGCGAAGAAGTGATGCCGGTGCTCTCGCCGCTCGGGCTGGACCCCGCACACCCGTTTCCGAAGATCCTCAACAAGTCGCTCAACATCGTCGTGGTGCTCAAGGGCAAGGACGCATTCGGCCGGATCGGCAATCTGGCGATCGTGCGCGCACCGCGCTCGCTGCCGCGCATCATCCAGTTGCCCGAGCGCGTATCGGGCGGCGAGTACGACTTCGTATTCCTGTCGGCCGTGCTGTCGGAATTCGTGCACGAGCTGTTCCCCGGCATGGACGTGCGCGGGGCGTACCAGTTCCGGGTCACCCGCAATTCGGAACTGATCGTCGACGAGGAGGAGGTCGAGAACCTGGCGCTGGCACTGCGCGACGAACTCGCCGGCCGCGGCTACCTGCGCGCGGTGCGGCTGGAGATCGCGGCCAATTGTCCCAAAGCGATCGTGCGCACGCTGCTGCAGAACTTCGACCTGCCCGAGAACGCGGTCTACCGCATCGACGGGCCGGTCAACCTCAACCGCGTCAGCCAGATCTTCGACCTGGTGCAGCGCCCGGATCTGAAGTTCCCGACCTTCCAGCAGCGCCAGCTGCCTGGCAACGATGCGATGTTCGAGATCGTCGCCGATGGCGACGTGCTGTTGCATCATCCCTTCGATTCCTTCGCGCCGGTGCTCGAGCTGATCAAGCAGGCGGCGGAAGACCCGAATGTGCTGGCGATCAAGCAGACGCTCTACCGCACCGGCAAGGATTCGGCGATCGTCGAGCACCTGGTCACCGCGGCGCGCAACGGCAAGGACGTCACGGTCGTCGTGGAGCTGCGCGCGCGGTTCGACGAGGAGGCCAACCTCGGCCTCGCCGACCGGCTGCAGGAGGCCGGCGTGCAGGTGGTCTACGGCGTAGTCGGCTTCAAGACCCACGCCAAGATGCTGCTGATCGTGCGCCGCGAGGGACGCAAGCTGCGCCGCTACGTGCACCTGGGCACCGGCAACTACCACGCCGGCACTGCGCGCGCCTATACCGACTTCGGGCTGATCACCGCCGACCCGCAGATCGGCAATGATGTCCACCTGATCTTCCAGCAGCTTTCGGGGCTGGCGCCGGCGATCGAGCTCGAACGCCTGCTGCAATCGCCGTTCACGCTGCAGCCCGGCATCATCGCGCGGATCGAGCGCGAAACCCGGCACGCGGCGCAGGGCCGCCCGGCGCGGATCGTGGCCAAGATGAACGCCCTCAACGAGCCGCAGGTCATGCGCGCGCTGTACGCGGCCTCGCAGGCCGGAGTGAAGATCGAACTGATTGTGCGCGGCGCCTGCGCGTTGCGACCGGGCGTGCCGGGCATCTCGGAGAACATCCGGGTGCGTTCGATCGTCGGACGGTTCCTGGAGCACCATCGCGTCTACTGGTTCGCCAACGATGGCGATCCTGAGCTGTTCTGCGCCAGTGCCGATTGGCTGGAGCGCAATCTGCTGCGGCGCGTGGAGACGTGCTTCCCGATCCTCGATCCCCAGGTCGCGACCCGGGTGCGCACCGAGTCCCTGGACAACTATCTGGCCGACAACATCAACGCCTGGGAACTGCGCGAGGACGGCAGCTATGTGCGGCTGGTGCCCGAGGGCGATGCGATGCCGCACTCGGCGCAGGGCTGGCTGCTCGCGCGCCTGTGCGGCTGACGCGACGACGGTCGGCGCGCGCGCTGCGCCGGGATGCACGGCATCGCGCACGCCATCACGGTTTGCGCGCCCACCGCATGCTTTACCATGCGCACTTCCCACCGCCACGTGGCGCCGCGCGCGTCGCGCCACGCAGGACCGTGATGACCGGACAGGACACGCTCGCACTCGCCGATGCGCTGACGCCGCCGATCGAGGACGGCGACATGCTCGCCGCAATCGACCTGGGATCCAACAGCTTCCACATGATCGTCGCCCGCTACACGCTGGGCCAGTTGCGCGTGGTCGACCGGTTGCGCGAGACCGTGCGTCTGGCCGAAGGCCTGGACGCGCGCGGCGGCCTGGACGCGGCTGTGCGCCAGCGTGCGTTGCAGTGCCTGTCGCGTTTCGGCGAGCGCATCCGCGACATCCCGCCGCAGCACGTGCGGGCGCTGGCCACGCACGCCGTGCGCCGGTTGGCCGCGCCGCAGGCCTTCCTGGTGCCGGCCGAGACCGCGCTGGGCCATGCGATCGAAATCATCGCAGGCCGCGAGGAGGCCCGCCTGATCTATCTGGGCGTCGCCCACGCGCAGCCGCCCAAGCCGGGCCACCGCCGGCTGGTGATCGACATCGGCGGCGGCTCGACCGAATGCATCATCGGCAGCGGCTTCAATGCGCTCGAGCGCGAGAGCCTGCAGGTGGGCTGCATCGCCAGCACGCGGCGTTTCTTCGCCAACGGCAAGCTGACCCGGCGCCGCTGGCGCGAGGCGCTGGCCGAAGTCGCCGCCGAGTTCCAGCAATTCGCCAGCACCTACCGCGCACTCGGCTGGCAGGAAGTCGTCGGCGCCTCGGGCACCAACAAGGCGATCGGCGAAATCTGCGCGGCGATGAAGCTGACCAAGGGCGCGGTGACCGCCGACGCGCTGCCGGTCGTGCGCGACCGGCTGCTGCAGGCCGGCCATATCGATGCCATCGACCTGCCCGGGCTGTCGGAGGACCGTCGGCCAATCATCGCTGGCGGCGTGCTGGTGCTCGAGGCCGCGTTCGAGGTCCTGGGCATCGAGCGCATGCACGTCAGCAAGGCGGCGATGCGTGAGGGTGTGTTGCACGACATGCTCGGCCGCCGCGGCGAGGACGACCCGCGCGAGACCTCGATCGAGGCGCTGGTGCAGCGCTACGGCATCGACGGCGCCCACGCGGCGCGGGTGGAGGCGACCGCGTTGCGGCTGTTCGACCAGGTCGCGCGCCCCTGGCAGCTCGACGGCGACGACCTGCGCATGCTGGCCTGGGCGGCACGCGTGCACGAGATCGGCCTGGTCATCGCACACAGTCAGTACCACGTCCACGGCGCCTACGTGCTGGCGCATTCGGACATCGCCGGCTTCTCGCGTCAGGAGCAGCAGTTCCTGGCCGCGCTGGTACGCTGCCACCGCCGCAAGGTGCCCAAGTCGGCCTTCGACGCCCTGCCGGACCGCCTGCTGCGCCAGGCCCGCTACACCGCCACCCTGCTGCGGCTGGCGGTGCTGCTGCACCGCAGCCACGAGCCCGACGAGATCCCGCAGTTGCAAGCAAGCGTCTACGGCGACGCGCTGCGGCTGCAGGTTTCCCGCCACTGGCTCGATGCCCGGCCGCTGCTGCGCGTGGACCTGGAATGCGAACCCGAGGACCTCGGCGCGCTCGGCGTGAAGCTGGTGCTCGCCGCGGAGTGAACGCAGCGCGGGCTGGGGCGCCCGCCTGCTGCTGTCATCGTTCCGTCGCCGTGCGGTCATTGCACGGGCATGTCGCACCGCGATCATCGCGGCTGCCACGGCAGCGGACCGAACGATGCGCTACGCGATCGTCACCGACACCTACGCGCCCGACCTCAACGGGGTGGCGCTGACCCTGCAGGCCTACGTCGCCGGCCTGCGCGCGCGCGGCCATGCGGTCGAGGTGATCCACCCCCGCCAGCCGGGCGAGCCGGCGGGCAGCGATGATGCTGCGCTGCAGGTCCGCGGCCTGCGAGTGCCGCGCTATCCGTCGCTGCGCGTCGGGCTGCCGATCCAGACCCGTCTGCAGGCGGCCTGGCGAGCGCAACGCCCCGATGCGGTCTACGTCGCCACCGAAACCCTGCTCGGCGGCTCGGCGATCCGCGCCGCGCGCGCGCTCGGCATCCCGGTCGTCACCGCGCTGCACACCCGCTTCGACCTGTACATGGCCGACTACGGCCTGCGCGCGCTGGCACCGCTGGCGCTGGCGTGGATGCGGCGCTTCCACGGCGGCGCCGATGCCACGGTGGTCGCGACCCAGGCGCTCGCCACCTGGCTGCAGGCCCAGCGCATCGGCCATGCGGTCGTACTGTCGCGCGCGGTGGACTGCACACAGTTCGACCCGGCGCGGCGCGACCCGGCGCTGCGCGCGGCCTGGGGCCTCCCGCCAGGCGGATTGGCGGTGGTCCATGTGGGCCGGATCGCAGCCGAGAAGAACCTGCCGCTGGCGATCCACGCCTTCCGTCGGCTGCAGCAGCAGCGGCCGGATGCCCGGATGGTGCTGGTCGGCGACGGTCCGTTGCGCGAATCGCTCGCGCACGCCCATCCCGATCTCGTGTTCGCCGGCGCGCAGCGCGGCGACGCGCTCGGCCGGCATTTTGCCAGCGCCGACCTGTTCCTGTTCCCCAGTCGCAGCGAGACCTTCGGCAATGTCGTGCTCGAGGCCATGGCCAGCGGCGTGCCGCAGGTGGCCTTCGACCTGGGCGCGGCCTCCGAGCACCTGGTCGACGGCCTGCACGGCGCCCGGATTACGGACGATGCACACGGCGACGCCGCCTTCGTCGCCGCAGCGCTGCGGCTGGCCCAGGACGATGCCGGCCGCGCGGCGATGGCCCGCGCCGGGCGCCGGGCGATGCAACGGCTGACGCCGGCCCAGGTCGCCGCCGACCTCGATGCGCTGCTGGCCGCGCCGCGCGCGCGCGCTGCCTCTGTTCCCGTCCGACAGGTCGATCGCCATGCACACCGCGCCGCGTAGCCGCCTGTACCTCCACGACATGGGCTGGTGCCTGCGCGCCAACCGCGCCTGCACCCGTGTGTGGATCCGCCGTGGGTTCGCGACCGTCAGCCGGCTCGGCGACGGCGTGTTCTGGTACGCCTTGATGACTGCGCTGGTGGTGCTCGATGGCCTCGACGGCGCATTCGCGGCCGCGCACATGGCGGCCACCGGCGCGGTGGCCCTGCTGCTGTACCGCCGCCTGAAGCGCTGGACCAAGCGGCCGCGGCCGTTCGCGGCCGACGTACGCATCCGCGCCTGGGTCGCGCCGCTTGACGAGTTCAGCTTTCCGTCCGGCCATACCCTGCATGCGATCGCATTCTCGACCGTCGCCATCGCGCACTACCCGGCGCTGGCCTGGTGGCTGGTGCCGTTCGCAGCCGCGGTCGCGGCCTCGCGTGTGGTGCTCGGCCTGCACTACCCCAGTGACGTCCTCGCCGCGACCGCGATCGGCGGCGCACTGGGCGCCGCCGCGCTGTGGATCGTCGGACTTTGAGCGCGTCTGCCGCGCCGACGCACCGCCACTCACCGTTGAAAGCGACGCAACCGCGGACCGAAGCCCGCGGCTGCGTCGCACGCCGCTGACGCGCGTCAGCGATCGGGCAGCGGCGGCGGCGTGGCAGTCGCCGGTGCTTCCGACAGGGCGTACCAGTCCACGCGCCGGGTCGTGAGCATGATCGCCGCCAGGATCGCGAACAGCAGGCCCGCCCCGAGCACCAGCGCGTTGTCCTCCGAGATCAGCAGGCCGTAGAGCGCGGCGTAGAGGATCGCCAGCATCCCGGCAAAGCCGGCGCCCCAGGCGCGGCTGCGCAGCACCGCCGACAGATACACGCCGATCAGGCCGATGCAGGCGATGCTGGCAGCCAGATACGCCCAGCCGAACGCGATGCGCTCCGACAGGCCGACCAGCAGCAGGAAGAAGATTGCCAGCGCCAGCCCGACCATCGCGTACTGGATCGGGTGGATGCGCAGTCGCCGCAGCATCTCGAACAGGAAGAACCCGGCGAAGGTCAGCAGGACGAACAGCACGCCGTACTTGCTGGCGCGATCGGCGCGCACGTAGGCATCGACCGGGTCGACCAGGGCGATGCCCAGCGCATCGATCCCCGCCTCGCCGTGTTCGCGCAGCATCGCCGCAGTATCGCGATCGGCGCGTGCGCCGTTGCGTACCTGCAGTTGCGCATCGCTGGCCAGCGAGGACACCGCCCACTCAGCGCGGAAGCCGTCCTGGCCGATCTCTCGCGTCGTGGGCAGGAAGCGGCCGTTGAACAGCGGATGGCGCCAGGGCGAATCGACCGCGACCCGGGTCTCGCCGGCCAGCGGCACCACCGCCAGCGCCTCGCTGCCCGACAGCGCCAGATCCAGCGTGGTGCGCAATTGCAGCCGGTCGCCGGCCGCGGGCGGCGCCAGCGCGGCATGCAGGCCCGAGCCCAGGTCGCCGCCGGCGCCTTGTGCCAATGCCACCTGCGCATCGTCGAGCCGCAGTCGCGGCGTTCCGCGCAGGCCGCGCACGTCGGCGATGCCGTAGCTCAGGAACGGGCGACCGATCCGCCGTGGCGCGAGGGCATCGCGATCGTCGGGAATGCGCACATCGAAGCCGGCCCGCAACTGGCCTTCGAACACGTACATGCGTACCTCGTGCAGCCCCAACCGTCGGGTGTAGGGCGCCATCGTCCCGGTCACGTCCGCCGTGCTCGGAAAGAAGATCCAGCGGTTCTCACGCTCGCGCTGCACGGTCCCGGTCGATCGCCCGTGGGCATCCTTCTCGTCCACCTCGACCGTCTCCACGTACGGCACCACCAGCACCGGTGTGGTCAGGGTCTGGCTCCCGGCCTCGCTGCGTGCGATCCGCTCGACCGCGTCGGCGCGGTAGCGCTGACGATCGAGGATCACGCCCCGGATCATCAACAACGGCAACAGAATCGCCAGGCTCAACCCGGCCACGATCACGATCTTCAACGCCAAGCGCATGACACCACTCCAAATCCGGGAACGTGGCGGCAGCGTGCCCGGGCGCGATGGGGCGACGATGGCGGCTGTGTGAAGTGACTATGAAGTCGGGCGCGTCGCAGTATCGCGTGGCAACTCGACCACGGCGAGCGCACCGCCGCCGTCGCGATTGTCGAGTCCGGCCCGGCCGCCGTGCAGCGCGGCGACCTCGGCGACGAAGGCCAGGCCCAGGCCACTGCTGCGGCTGCCGCCACCGGGCCTGGGCAGCGAGTAGAACCGCTCGAACACGCGTGCCCGGGCGTAATCGGGAATGCCCGGTCCGCGATCGCCGACCGTCACCCGGACCCCGATGTCCGACGGCGCCGCGGCGACTTCGACCGTGGCATCGTCCGAAGAGAAGTCGCAGGCGTTGTCGATCAGGTTGGCGATCATCTGCCGCAGCAGATAGGCATCCCCCGAGACCACCGCATCGCGGCAGGCCGGGTCGATCTTCAGCTGCACCGGCACCCGTCCCGGATCGGCCGCGAACGGCGCCACCGCGGCATCGAGCACATCGGCGAGCACGACGCGCTCGGGCCGCTCGATGCGTTGCCGATGCTCGACCGCCGCCAGCGCCAGCAGCTTGTCGATCGTCTGGATCATGCGCTCGCTTTGCGTGCGCACGCTCGCCGCGAAACGCGCGCGGTCCTCATCGGGCAGCGGCTGCTCGAGCAGTTCGGCGGCGCCGCGGATCGCAGACAACGGCGCCTTCAGCTCGTGGGTCAGGCTGTGCACGTAACGCTCGACGTACTGCTTGCCCTCGAGCCGCTCGCGCATCGTCTCCAGCGCCCGGCCCAGGTCTGCGAACTCGCCGGCGCTGCTCGGCAGCGACGCGCGCTCGCCGGCGGTGACCGCATCGGCATAGCGACGCAGCGCACCGAGCTGGCGCGACAGCCACCAGGCCGCGAGCAGACCGATCGCCAACGCCGCGCCCAGCAGCACGCCGCCCCAGCGCATGATCGTGGCCTGGCTGCGGGCGATGAACGGCGCGATGGTGCGGTTGGGCTTGGCCACCGTCAGCACGCCGACGATGCGGTTGCCGTCGCGGATGGGCGCGGCCACGTGCATGACCGAGCTCGCGTCGTCGTCCGGGTCCAGACGGCTGGACCGGGCGCCGTAGCGGCCGCGCAACGTCAGGTAGACATCGTTCCAGCGCGAATAGTCGCGTCCGACGTCGCGCCCGCTCGAATCGAACACCACGATGCCCGCGGCATCGGTGACATAGACCCGGTAGGCGACATCGGACTTGCGGAAGCCCCAGATCTCGGCGTCGACGCGGCGCGCGGCCAGGGCGCGGATGCGCGCGGCGAACCGGCCGTCGTCGATGCGCCCGGCCAGGAAGTCGTCGGTCGCCAGCTCGGCGAGCACGCCGGCAGTGTCGGCCAGCGTGTCCTCCATGGCCTGGCGGACCCCTGGCTTGACCTCCTGGGTGAACACCCGCAGCAACAGCAGCGCGGCGATCGCGACGATCGCGAAGTATCCCAACAGGATCCGCAGCCCGATCCGCATGGCGCGCCGTCAGTCCACGTCCAGCGAGTACCCCAGCCCCCGGTGCGTGCGCAGCGGATCGGCATCGGGGGTGATCGCACGCAGCTTGGCGCGCAGGGTCTTGACGTGGGTATCGACGGTGCGGTCGCCGCTGTCGGGGGCGTCCTCCCAGACCCGGTCCATCAGCTGCGCGCGCGCGAGCACCGCGCCCGGACGCGCGAGCAACGCCGCCAGCAGGCCGTACTCGTAGCGGGTGAGCTCGAGCGGCTGGCCGCGGTAGCGGATGCGCAGCCCGGCACGGTCGTGCTCGAACGCGCCTGCACTGGCGACATCGCGGCCTTCGCTGGCCGCCACGCCGCGCCGCAGCGCCACCCGCACGCGGGCAACGAGCTCGCGCAGCGAGAACGGCTTGGCCACATAGTCTTCGGCGCCGAGTTCGAAGCCGAGCACGCGCTCGGCCTCGGCGGCCTGCGCGGTCAGGAAGATCACCGGCAACGGCGACTGCCGACGCAGGTCCGCGCACAGGGCGAAGCCGCTGACGTCCGGCAGCCCGACATCCAGGATGGCCAGATCGAATGTCTGTGCGGCCGCCGCGGCCAGCGCCGTGCGGCCGTCGAGGCAATGCCGGATCTGGTGGCCCTCTGCGCGCAACGCGTAGGCGACGGTATCGGCGATGGCAGGCTCGTCCTCGACGAGCAGGATGCGGGACATGGCGCGGCGCGAATGGAAACCGCGCACAGCATACGGCGAGGCCCGTCGCGCGCCGCTACCCTATGTCGATGAACTACCGCCACGCCTTCCACGCCGGCAACCACGCCGACGTCCTCAAGCACGTCGTGTTGCTCGCGATCTGCGACGCGCTCGCCGTCAAGCCGGCGCCCTGCTTCGCGCTCGACACCCATGCCGGCGCCGGTCTCTATCGCTTGAGCGACGATCCTGCGCAGCGGACCGGCGAAGCGCAGGCGGGCATCGGCCGGCTGCTGGCCGCCCCCAGGGCGACACCCGCAATCGCGCGGTATCTGGACGCCGTCGCGGCCTGTCGCGCCGCCCACGGCGCCGATGCCTACCCCGGCTCGCCCTGGCTGCTCGCCCACGCCCTGCGCACACAGGACCGGATCGCCTGCTGCGAGATCGAGCCCGGCGCATTGGCCGCGCTGCGCCAGGCGGTCGGCCGCGACCCGCGCGTGGCGGTGCATGCACGCGACGGCTACGAGGCCTGCCGCGCGCTGCTGCCGCCGCGGCACGGCGCGCAGAAGTTCGCCCGCGGCCTGGTGCTGATCGACCCGCCCTACGAAGCGCAGCGCGCGGAGTTCGACACCGCCCTGCTCGCCATGCGCGATGCGCTGTCGCGCTGGCCGCAGGCGGTCCAGGCATTGTGGTACCCGATCAAGCAGCGGCGCACGCTCGCCCCATTCCTGCGCGCAGCCGGCCGGCTGCAAAGCCGCTCGACGCTGGTGGTGGAGTTGCTGGTCCGCGGCGACGACTCGCCGTTGCGGATGAACGGCAGCGGGCTGCTGCTGGTCGACCCGCCGTGGGCGCTGGCCGATGCGCTCGCGCCGGCGCTCGAGGCCTTGCGCGACGCCCTGGGCGAGGCCGGTGCCGACACCCGCCTGCACTGGCTGCGCGAACCGGCCTGAACACTGCGCAGGATGTGGCGGTGGCTGCGGCGGTTCGCGGCCTGCCTTCACGGTACCTGAATCGCGGAGTTGGGTATGGTCGGCCCCACCCTTCCAGCCCGACCTTCGATGACCGCACGCAACCGCCTCCCTCCCTGGCACGAGGAAATCCGTCTCGCGAACGGCCGCCAGGTGTTGATCCGGCCGATCCGTCCCGCCGATGCCGACCCGCTACGCGCGGCCTTCGCACTGCTGGAACCCGACGAGGTCCGCCAGCGCTTTCTGTACGCCAAGAAGGAGCTCTCGCCCGAGACTGCGCTCCGGCTGACCCAGCCCAACCCCAAGTCGGAGTTCGTGCTGGTTGCCGCCGAGCCCATGACCCCGGGCGAGGCACTGGTCGGCGCGGTCGCGCGCGCCGCGATCCTGCCCGGCACCCGGCATGCCGAGTTCCACATCCTGGTCAGCCACTACGTTGCCGGGATGGGACTGGGGCGCCATTTGATGCGGCGCCTGGTGCGCTGGGCCAAGGGCAAGCGGCTGGACCGCCTGTACGGCGATGTGCTCGAAGAGAACGAGCCGATGCGCGCGCTGGCCAAGTCGCTCGGATTCCAGCAGACCGCGGGCGAGGCTCCGGGCATGATCCGGGTCTCGCTGGATCTCAAGCGCTCGCCCGAGAGCGCAGCCCCCGAAGCGCCGCATCTGCCGCTGGGCTGAGGCCTGCCGAGGTTGGCGCGGCATCGCCGAGTCCCGGCGATGGCCCCCCTCGCGCCGCACCGCGTGCCGCGCCCTGTCTCAGGGTGCGAGACCGCTTCGTTTAGACTGACAGGTTGATCGCGCCGGAAGCCCGACGGGCGTCCGGCGCTGTCGTCGTTTTGCCTCGTTTCCGCCGCCGTGCCGCTTCCCGACGTTCCGATGCCCAACTCCCGTGCTTCCGCCACCGCCCCGCCGTTGCCCGGTGCCGGCCATCCCCGCGCCTGGTGGCGCGCGCCCGCCAGCCGCAGTGCGCTGGCCTGGGCGGTACTGCAAGCCGCCCGCGTACACGCCGGGCCGCTGCTGCTGATCGCGCGCGACAACCACGGCGCCCATCAGCTCGAACACGACCTGCGCACGCTCGGCGGCGACGACCCGGCGTTGCCGGTGGTGCCATTCCCGGACTGGGAGACGCTGCCCTTCGACCGCTTCAGCCCGCATCCGGACATCGTCTCCCAGCGCCTGGCCGCACTGCACCGCCTGCCTGGGCTGACACGGGGCATCGTCGTGGTGCCGGTACAGACGCTGATGCAGCGGCTGGCGCCGGTCAAGCACATCGCTGGAAGCAGCTTCGACCTCGCCGTCGGCCAGACCCTCGATCTCGACGCCGAAAAACGTCGCCTGGAAAGCGCCGGCTACGCCCATGTCCCCCAGGTCCACGACCCGGGCGTCTTCGCCGTGCGCGGCGGGCTGCTCGACGTGTTCCCGATGGGCGCCAGCCAGCCGTACCGGGTCGAGCTGTTCGACGACGCGATCGAGACGATCCGCGCCTTCGACCCCGAGTCGCAGCGGTCGCTGGAGAAGATCGACGCCCTACGCATGCTGCCCGGCCGCGAGGTGCCGCTGGACGAAGCGTCGCTGGCACGCGCGATGGACGCGCTGCGCGAGCGCTTCGACATCGACACCCGGCGCAGCGGGCTGTACCAGGATCTCAAGGCCGGTGCGGCACCGGCGGGCATCGAGTACTACCTGCCGCTGTTCTTCGACGCGCCCCGGCGCGCCCTGGCCGAACGCGGCGCCCCCGCGCCGAGCACGGCCACGCTGTTCGACTATCTGCCTGCGGGGACGCTGCCGGTGCTCGATGTGGGGGTGTCCGCGGCCAGCGACCAGTTCCAGGCGCAGATCGACCATCGCTACGACCAGTTGCGCCACGACATCGAGCGTCCGCTGCTGCCGCCGGCCGAACTGTGGCTGGCGCCCGACGCGCTGCGCGAACGCCTCAACCAGGGCACCCGGATCGAGCTGTGCGACGCCACGCACCCGCGCCGCGACCAGGCCGCCGCGCTCGGCGAGCAGCCGGCCCCCGAGCTGCCGCTGGCCGCCCGCGACCAGGCCCCGGCCCAGGCGCTCAAGACCTTCCTGGGCCATTACCCCGGGCGTGTGCTGATCGCGGCCGATTCGGCCGGCCGCCGCGAAGCGCTGCTGGAGGTGCTGCAGGCCGCCGAACTGCGCCCGACGGTGCTGGCGGACTTCGATGCGTTCGTCGACGACGCTGCGCGCTTCGCGATCGCAGTGGCGCCGCTCGACGACGGCTTCGCGCTCGATGCCCCGCAGATGACGGTGCTCACCGAACGCCAGTTGTTCCCCGAGCGCGCCGCGCAACCGCGCAGTCGACGCCGGGCCGGGCGCGATCCCGAGACCATCATCCGCGATCTGGGCGAGCTCAGCGAGGGCGCGCCGATCGTGCACGAGGACCACGGCGTCGGGCGCTACCGCGGCCTGGTCGTACTCGAAGCCGGCGGCCAGCCGGGCGAGTACCTGGACATCGAGTACGCCAAGGGCGACCGGCTGTACGTGCCGGTGTCGCAGCTGCACCTGGTCAACCGCTATTCGGGCGCATCGCCGGAGACCGCGCCGCTGCATTCGCTCGGCGGCGAGGCCTGGACCCGCGCCAAGAAGAAGGCCGCCGACAAGGTCCGCGATGTCGCCGCCGAGCTGCTGGAGATCCAGGCCAAGCGCCAGGCGCGGGCCGGACTGGCGCTGGAGGTCGACCGGTCGATGTACGAGCCGTTCGCCGCCGCGTTCCCGTTCGAGGAAACGCCCGACCAGCACGCCGCGATCGAGGCGATGATCCGCGACCTGGGCAGCAGCCAGCCGATGGACCGCGTGGTCTGCGGCGACGTCGGCTTCGGCAAGACCGAGGTCGCCGTGCGCGCGGCCTTCGTCGCCGCGGCCGCCGGCAAGCAGGTCGCAGTGCTGGTGCCGACCACGCTGCTGGCCGAGCAGCACTACCGCACGATGGCCGACCGCTTCGCCGACTGGCCGCTGCGCGTGGAGGTGCTTTCGCGCTTCAAGAGCACCAAGGAGATCAAGGCCGAGCTCGAGAAGCTCGCCCGCGGCGAGATCGACGTCATCGTCGGCACCCATCGCCTGCTGCAGCCGGACGTGAAGTTCAAGGACCTGGGGCTGGTCATCGTCGATGAGGAGCAGCGCTTCGGCGTGCGCCAGAAGGAGGCGCTCAAGGCGCTGCGCGCCAATGTGCACCTGCTGACCCTCACCGCGACCCCGATCCCGCGCACGCTCAACATGGCGATGGCCGGCCTGCGCGACCTGTCGATCATCGCCACGCCGCCTGCGCACCGGCTGGCGGTGCAGACCTTCGTCGTGCCCTGGGACGATGCCCAGTTGCGCGAGGCGTTCCAGCGCGAGCTCAGCCGCGGCGGGCAGGTCTACTTCCTGCACAACGATGTCGAGAGCATCGGCCGCATGCAGCGCCAGTTGCAGGAGCTGGTGCCCGACGCGCGCATCGGCATCGCCCACGGCCAGATGCCCGAGCGCGAACTGGAGCGGGTCATGCTCGATTTCCACAAGCAGCGCTTCAACGTGCTGCTGTGCTCGACGATCATCGAGTCGGGCATCGACATCCCCAACGCCAACACGATCATCATCAACCGCGCCGACAAGTTCGGCCTGGCCCAGCTGCACCAGCTGCGCGGCCGTGTCGGCCGCTCGCATCACCGCGCCTACGCCTACCTGGTCACGCCCGACCTGCGCAGCATCACCAGCGACGCGCGCAAGCGTCTGGAGGCGATCGCCTCGATGGACGAACTCGGCGCCGGCTTCACGCTGTCCACTCACGACCTGGAGATCCGCGGCGCCGGCGAACTGCTGGGCGAAGGCCAGAGCGGACAGATGGCCGAGGTCGGCTTCAGCCTATACACCGAACTGCTCGAACGGGCGGTGCGCAGCATCAAGCAGGGCAAGCTGCCCGACGTCGACGAAGCCGATGCGCGTGGCGCAGAGGTCGAACTGCACGTCCCGGCGCTGATTCCCGAAGACTACCTGCCCGACGTGCACACCCGCCTGATGCTCTACAAGCGTATCAGCGGCGCGCGCGACGCCGAGCGGCTGCGCGAGCTGCAGGTGGAGATGATCGACCGTTTCGGTCTGCTCCCCGACGCCGCCAAGCACCTGTTCCAGGTCGCCGATCTCAAGCTGCAGGCCACCGCGCTGGGGATCCGCAAGCTCGACCTGGGCGAGGGCGGCGGACGCGTGCAGTTCGTCGACAAGCCCAAGGTCGACCCGCTGGCGGTGATCGGACTGGTGCAGGGGCAGCCGCAGCGCTACCGTATGGACGGGCCGGACAAGCTGCGCGTCATGCTCGACCTGCCCGATGCCGAGTCGCGGATCAAGACCGCGCGCGGCCTGCTGATCGCCCTCGCCCCGTCCTCGTCATCGCCCGTCCGCTGATGCCCTCCACCGCCATGCATGTCGACCGCGCGCCCGACGACCTCGTCGCCTCGCTGCATGTGCTGACGGTGGCATTGCACGAGCGCGACACCTACACCCATGGCCACTGCGACCGCGTCGGGCGACTGACCAGCGCCCTGGCCCGCCGCCTCGGTCTGTCGCACGCGCGCCGGCATGCGCTGGTGCTGGCCGCGCGGTTCCATGACATTGGCAAGATCGGCATTCCCGACGACGTGCTGCTGCACCCGCATCGGCTGGACCCGGAGCGACTGGCGATCATGCGCACCCATTCGGCACGCGGCGCGCGGGTGTTCGTCGCGACCGGTCGCCAGGACGCCCACGAGGTCGCGCGGATCATCCGCCACCACCACGAGGCGGTCGACGGCAGCGGCTATCCCGATGGGCTGATCGGTGAAGCGATCCCGCTCGAGGCGCGCATGCTGGCAGTCGTCGACAGCTACGACGCGATGACCAGCGACCGCCCCTACCGCCCCGCCCTGGGCGTCGACCAGACGCTGGCGCGGCTCCGGGCCGATGCCGCCCGCAGGCTCGACCCCGATCTGGTGGACGCCTTCATCGGCGTCCTGCACACCAGCCCGCGCTGACGCTCAGCGCGGCGCTTCCGCCCCGCCGACGCTGCCCAGGATCGTGCCGGCCAGACGCGCGTAGTCGCCGTCGAAATGGTGGCCGCCGGGCAAGGTCCGGACCGTGACATGGCCGGGCGGCAAGGCCGCACACGTGGCGTCATGGTCGCCCTCGCCCTCGATGCACAGCACGTGGTCGGCCGACAGGCGTCGCACTTCTGGCGCGATCTCCAGCGCATCGGGATCCTCCGCCGACAGCCAGTTGCCGACATGGAACTCGAACGAGGCACGCCGGCCCAGCCCGATCAACACCGTGTGCGCGACCGTCGCGCGGGTCGCCGCCGGCAGCCGGTTGACCGCGAAGGGCAGCACGTCGGCACCCTGCGAGTAGCCGATCAGCAACACGCGCGTCCGTCCCCAGCGCGCGGCGTAGCGCCGGATGACGCGATCGATGTCGCGCGCCAGACCATCGGGCGTGCGCGCCGACCAGAAGTAGCGCAGCGAATCGAAGCCAACGACGGCGATGCCGCGCGCCGCCAGCGCATCGGCAACCTCGGTGTCGAGGCCGGCCCAGCCGCCGTCGCCGCTGAGCAGGATCGCAAACATTGGCTGCGCCGGCCCGTGCGCGGGCACCTCGACCAAGGGCAGATCGCGCACATCCGCAGGCGGCGCGGCCGGCTGCGCGCGGGCCGACAGGCGCGCCAGGCGCTGGACTGCGGCACGCAACGGCGCTGGCGCATCGCCGTGCGCGCGCACCGCCGCGCCATCGATGCCGCGCGCGAAGCGCTGGAGTTCGGAAAGCTCGGCTGCGCTTCCCAGTGCCAGCCAGGGCATGGCGAGTGCGCGCACCGGCTGCAGCGCCACCGTGTCGGGCTGAGGCGTACGGGCGGCAAACAGCGTGCCCGCGCCGCGACACGGTGGTTTGCCCAACGCCAGCGGCGGCAATGCGCCGCGCGTGACCGCACCGGCGAACACGCCCGGCTGGGCCTGCGCGGCCATCGCGTAGACGATCGCCGCCCCCGCGCCCTGCCCCACCAGCACCGGCGGCCGGTAGTCCGGCAATCGCGCATAGCCCTGCAGCCAGTGCGAGAGATTCTCCAGATCGCCATCCGGGAACGCGCAGGCCCCGCCGTCGCGCGCCAGCGCCGCCTGCAGCCGTGGCACGTCGATCTCGGCGACCAGGGCACCGTCGGCCGCCAGCGCCTGCGCGATAGCGCGACCCTCGCCCTGGTCGAGCAACAACACGGTATGCGTCGCCTGCCCGGCCGGCCGTGTCAGTACGACCTCCTCGAAGAATCCGTGCCGCAGCCGTTCCTGCGCACCCGCCGGCCCGGCCAGCAGCAAGACCGCCACCACGCCCCACCTCACGACATGCTTCATTTCGACAGGACTCCTCGGTAACCGCCCGCAATCAATGCCGCGGCATCGGCCAGCACCAACAGCGGCGCGATACCGCCGGGCGAGGCGAGATAGCGCGCACTCCACTGCGGGTCGAACTTGTCCTTGAACGCGCGCAGCCCGCGGAAGTTGTAGAACTGCTCGCCGCGCGCGAACAGCAGCCGCCCCATGCGGTGCCACTGTGGCGCCAGCGCATGGGTCGCCATGCCCGACAACGGCGCCATGCCCAGCCCGAAGCGCTGGTAGCCGTCTGCGGCTAACTGCTGCAGCAGGCGCGCAAACAGGAAATCCATCGTGCCGGGCGGCGCATCGGGCAGGTGCCGCATCAGGTCGATGCTCGCCTCCGACGCTTCGCCCGCCGGGTTGCCAGCGACGAGCAGGCTGGCGAACGCGATGATCCGCGTCTCGTCACGCACCACCGCGACTGGATTGCAGGCCAGGTATGCAGGGTCGAAGGCGCCGATCGAGAACCGCTTTTCGGCCGTCCGATGCTGGGCGAGCCAAGCCTCGGACACCGGCCGCAAGGCCGGCAACAACGCCGGCACGGCCGGCGTGTCGACGATCTCGAACCGCAGGCCGGCACGCTCGGCCCGGTTGACCGCGGTGCGCAGGCTGCCCCGCCGCCTGCCCTGCAGCGAGAATCCAGGCAGCGGCACGCTCGCATACTCGCCGAGCTTGAACAGTCGCAGGCCGGCATCGAGGTACAGCGGCAACGCCTGCGGACCGACCTGATAGAAGCACCCGCGCGCGCCCGCATCGCGCGCGCGCTCCAGGAACGTCCAGACCAGGTCCGGCCAGGCCGCGTACGGGCCGACCGGATCGAACAGTGCGATCCACGACCGCCCCTGGCGTCCGTACATCAGGAAGGCATCGCCTGATGCCGAGAACAGCAGATGCTTGTCACCGGTCAGCACCAGCCCCGCGTCGGCGCTGTCGTGCGCGCGCACGATCGCCTGGGCCTGCGCCAGTTGCGCAGCATCGGGCAACGGCGGCGGCGGCACGGCCGGACGCACCAGTTGCCGGAGCGCGAGCGCCAGGGCGACCACTGCCATCGCCACCAAGGCCCGCAACGAGCGCGGCGCCTCGCCCGACAACGCGAACTGCCACCACAACTGGTGGGCGTAGGCGACATCGCGGTAGGCGAAGAACAGCAGGCCGACCAACGCCACACAGATCACCCCCATCGCCAGCAGCCAGCCACCGGTGAACGGGACTGCCAGCAACGACGCGCGGCGCGTGAACTGGCGCCTGGAGGCGAGCAGCGCCAGCAACAGCGCCGCCAGCACCGTCGCTTCGGTCACGGCCACGCCCTTGGGCAGCGCGAACGCCAGCGCCAGCGTCACCAGCACGACGGCCGCCCACCAGGCAGCATCGAGCCGACGCAGCAGCGCGCGTGCGACGAACAACAGCAACACACCGATGACCGAACTGAGGAAATGCGCCGCCTCCACCAGCGGCAGCGGGACCAGCGCGAGCATCCGCAGCGCGCGGCCGGTGGCCGGGGTCACCCCGGAGACCAGCAACATCACCGCCGCCACCAGGGTCGCGCCCGCCAGCACGCGCGGCGCCAGCCCGGCCAGGAACCGGCGGGCCGGCGACGCCAGGCGCCCGGTCTCGTGCAGCACCAGTACGCCCAGCGCGATCAGCAGCGGCAGCACGTAGTAGACCAGGCGGTAGAGCACCAGCGCTCCGGCCAGCGTGCCCGCCGGCACGCGATCGGCGAGCGCGACCAGCATCACCGCCTCGAACACGCCCAGCCCGCCGGGCACATGGCTGATCACCCCCACCACCACCGCCGCGGCATAGAACCCGAGGAACGTCGCGAAGCCGACCCCGCCTTCGGGCAACAGCAACCACAGCACCGCGGCGGCCGCTGTGATGTCGACCACCGACAGCGCGAGCTGGGTCCAGGCCAGGCCGGGCGTCGGCAGGCGGAGACGACCCACGCGTCCGCGGATCTGGCATACCACGAGCAGCGCCAGCACCGCGGCCACCGCCAGCGCACCCAGCCAAGCCACGACTCCGGCCGGCAAGTGGAGCATTGGCGCGAGCGCCGCGGCATCCCACCACAGCCCGGCGCCGCCGACGGCGCAGGCCCCGAGCCCGAACGCCGATGCGTTGAAGACGATCGCGCGCGACACCTCGCCCGGCTCGACGCCCGCAGCCCCATAGAGGCGCATGCGCACCGCGCCGCCGGTGAACACGCCCAGGCCGATCGTGTTGCTCAGCGCGTAGGCGACGAACGCGGTCTTGGCGACCGTCCGCACCGGCACGCGCGCGCCGACATAGCGCAGCGCACTCGCGTCGTAGCCGACCAGCGCAGCGAAGCTGATCGCGGTGGCCAGGATCGCCAGCGCGATCCGCAGGCCCGGCGTGGCCTCGATCGCAGCGACGATCTCGTCGTAGCGCAGCTCGTGCCAGAAGCCATGGACGGCGACCGCGAGCAGGGTGCCGATCGCCAGCACACCGGCGATGAGCCCGATGCGGCGCAGCGCCTCGGCGTGCGCGATCGACCACGCGCTGAGCGTCTGCAGCCAACGTCGCATCGACCCTGCCATGCCCACCTCGCGCGTGCGCCCCACGGCAATCGCAGGGCACGAAGGCCGCGGAGCATACACCGGCGTCTGTCTGGGACATGCGCACACGCAGCGCCGGTCAATGCGTCCCGTTCAGGCGTCCCGCGCCCCCCGAAAACGGCGGGAAAGACGGCCTACACCCGCGAGTACGACCAGGACTGCATGCAACCGTTCAGATACGGCATCACGCCGTGGAAGGCGCGCGGATCGTCGTCGAACACCAGCGGCAGGAACTGGCGGTCGCCTTCCCACAGCGGCAGGTCGAGCACGCGATCGGCCTCGACCCATTCCAGCGTGCCTTCCGGGTTGGACGTCAGCGGCGCGCCATGCCAGGCGTCGACCACGAACACGAAGCCCAGCCAGTCCTCGCCGTTGCGACCGAAGCCCGGCCAGCTGATGGTGCCGCGCAGGCGCAAGCTGTCGCACTCGATGCCCGCCTCTTCGCGGATTTCCCGGCGCATGCCGGCAACCACGTCCTCGTCGCGCTCGATCTTGCCACCCAGGCCGTTGTACTTGCCCAGGTGCTGGTCGCCGGGCCGCGCATTGCGGTGGATCATCAGCACCCGCCGGCGATCGGGGGACAGCACGTAACCGAGCGTAGCGACGATCGGGGTGTAAGGCATCGGAACGGGCCTGCGGCGGGAAGCCGGGCATTGTAGCGAGCCCCGCCGCGGCGAGCCTGCCGTGCAGACGCTCAGTCCGGCGCGGCAGGCAGCAATAGCCGCGCCACCAACGCCTCGTACAGCGACGGCAGCGCCTGGAGATCGGCGACGCGGACGTGCTCGTCGACCTGATGGATGCTGGCGTTGACCGGACCGATCTCGATGCACTGCGCGCCCAGCGGCGCGATGAACCGGGCATCGGAGGTGCCGCCGCCCGTGCTTTCCTCGGGGGCCGTGCCGGCGAAGGCCGTCAGTACCTCGCGCGCAGCCGCGCGCAGCGGCCCCTCCGGCGTGTGGAACGGCTCGCCGCTGCGGTGCCAGTCGAGCGTGTACTCCAGCCCATGACGGTCCAGCAGCGCGGCAGTTTCGGCTTCCAGGCCAAGCGCGTCCCAGTGCGGGTTATAGCGCAGGTTGAACTGCACCGTCGCGCTGCCGGGAATGACGTTCGTCGCGCCTGTCCCGGCGGCGATGTTGCTGACCTGCAGGCTGGTCGGCGGAAAGGAGTCGAAGCCATCGTCCCAGTGCCGGCCGACGAGTTCGGCCAGCGCCGGCGCCAGCAGGTGGATCGGGTTGCGCGCCTTGTCCGGATAGGCCACGTGGCCCTGCACCCCGTGCACGGTCAGCGTTGCGGACAGACTGCCGCGCCGGCCCACGCGCAGCAGGTCGCCCAGACGCTGCGTCGACGAGGGCTCGCCGGTGATGCACCAGTCGATGCGCGTGCCGCGCTCGGCGAACGTGCGGGCGACTCGGCGCACACCGTCGATCGCAGCGCCTTCCTCGTCGGAGGTCAGCAGCAACGCCAAGGTGCCGGGATGGTCGGGGTGCGCGGCGACGAAGCGCTCGGCGGCGATCACGAAGGCGGCGACGCTGCCCTTCATGTCGGCCGCCCCGCGTCCGTACAGCATGCCGTCGCGCACATCGGGCACGAACGGATCGCAATGCCAGGCCTCGGCCGGCCCGCTCGGCACCACGTCGGTATGGCCAAGCAGCGCCAGGACCGGGCCGCCGCTCCCGTGCGTGGCCCAGAGATTGTCGACCTCGCCAAAGCGCAGCGACTCGATCGCGAAACCTGCCTGGGCGAGGCGCCCGGCGAGCAGCGCCTGACAGCCGGCGTCATCGGGTGTGACCGAGCGGCGCGCGATCAGGTCGCAGGTGAGATCGAGGACGTCGGACATGGCAGCTCTCTTGGGACTGGTGTCGGCGGCGCGCAGGCGCGCCCCAGGCGCGTGACCCGGCACGATGGCATCACGCGCCTGCCGGGAGACGTTGCGCCGGCGCTTGTTAGTCGATGCCGAAGCGCTTCTTGAAGCCGTTGTCGCTGAAGCCCTGAGTGACCGTGCCGTCGTCGGTGACCACGACCGGACGCCGAATCAACTGCGGGTACTCGCGCAGCAGCAGCTTCCATTCCGCGTCGCTGGCCGCGCCCTTGCGGTTGTCGGGCAACTGCCGCCACGTGGTCGAGGCCTTGTTGACCATCGCCTCGAAACCACCCAGTTGCCCGGCCCATGCGACCAGCGTCTCGGGCGTCGGCTTGTCGTCGCGGTAGTCGACGAAGGTGTGTGCGATGCCGAAGCGATCGAGCCATTTGCGCGCCTTCTTGCAGGTGTCGCAGTTCTTCAGGCCGAAAACGGTATGCATAGCCATCCGCTAAGCGAAAACAGACGCGCAGAATGTCACAACAGACGTTCGGACACGACCCGGAACGGGACTTTCGGCAGGCTGAAGGCCAAGCCTTCGTCGAGCTTCACTCCCATCGACTCCAGACGCGGACAATGCAGTGGCCCGTCCAGCCGCAGCGGCCGCAGCGCAGCCAGGTCCACCGGCAGGTCGATGCGCGTGCATGCCCAGCGCCGATCGACGGTGCGGGCGATGGCTTGATCCTGGCACGTCAACCAACGCAGCAGCGCCTGCCGATCGCCGAACGCCGCAGTCCACGCCTTGTCATGCCAATCCTCGCTCGCCCGCCACTGCAGCCCCAGCGCCGGCGCACTGCCCTGCCCGCCATCGATACGGGTATGCCCGCTGCCGTTGGCCCGCAGTGCATGCGCAAAGTGGGCGGACAGATGCGGCTGCATGGCATCGCTGCATGCGCGCGCGCCGACGACGAACAGCAACTGGTCCATCACATTGCGGTCGAACAGCACCACGGGCGTGCCGTCGGGGCGATCATCGCGGCGCAGGTACCAGCGCCAGTTGCTCTGATGAGGCGATGGCATCAGCGCACGCACAGGCCCCGCTCGCTGTGGCCCCAGATGCCCATGGCGATAGCTGAGGATGGTGTAAGGGGTACAGCCGGCATGGACGACATAGTGATAGCCCGCAGGTGCGGGGGGCGCATGACGCACGTCCACCCACCAGCTGACATAGACCACATCGCGCACGTCGCTGACCAGCGCGGGCATGCGCCAGCGCCGGAACAGCGCACGACGCGCCCGCGTCCAGCGGGGCGCATGCAGCAGTGACGGCAGCATCCGCCCCAATACGGTGGCGCGAGGATGGCGGTAGGCTGCGGCCTCCGCGAGATCCGCCTCCGCGGTCACTGTCAGTCGGCCAAGCCGCGCAGCAGGTCGTTGACCGAGGTCTTGCTGCGGGTCTTCTCGTCGACCTGCTTGACGATGACCGCGCAATACAGCGAATGCGAGCCGTCCTTGGCCGGCAACTGGCCCGAGACCACGACACTGCCCGGCGGCACGTAACCGTAGGAGATCTCGCCGGTCGCGCGATCGTAGATGCGCGTCGACTGACCAAGGAACACGCCCATGCCGATGACGCTGTGGTGGCCGACCACGACGCCCTCGACGACTTCCGAGCGCGCGCCGATGAAGCAGTGATCCTCGATGATCGTCGGACTGGCCTGCAGCGGCTCGAGCACGCCGCCGATGCCGGCGCCGCCCGACAGATGCACGTGCTTGCCGATCTGCGCGCACGAGCCCACCGTGGCCCAGGTGTCGACCATCGTGCCCTCGCCCACGTAGGCGCCGATGTTGACGAAGCTCGGCATCAACACCACGTCGCGGCCGAAGTAGGTGCCGCGGCGCACTGCGGCGCCGGGCACCACGCGCACGCCGGCGGCCTTGAACCGGGCCTCGTCGTAGCCGGCAAAGCGCGCCTCGACCTTGTCCCAGAACGGCGCCGGCTGGGCGTCGACGACGGCCATGTCGTTGCTGCGGAAGTACAGCAGCACCGCCTTCTTGAGCCACTCGTTGACCTGCCAGCCGCCGTTGCCATCCGGTTCGGCGACGCGCAGCTCGCCCGATTCCAGGCCGGCCATCGCCTGCTCGACCGCCGGTTTGACCTCATCCCCGATCTCTTGGGCGGTGAGTTCGGCGCGACGCGCGAACGCGTCCTCGATCAACGTCTGCAGCGCTTGGGTCATGGCAGGTCTTCGTGGGGAAAAACGGGGCGCTATCGTGCCATGTCGCCGTCGATCGAAGCGAGCAACGCGGCCCGCAGCCGCGCCTGCGCTGCCTCGTCGAGCGGCTGGCCATCGCTGCCGACGAGCCGGAACACGTCCTCGACGCGTTCGCCGAACGTCGCCACGCGTGCGTCGTGCACGCGCACGTCCTGCTGGCGCAGCACGTGGGCGACATCGGCCAGCAGCCCCGGCCGATCGGTGCACACCAGGCTGAAGACCGTGTGCCGGCCGTCGGCGCCGGGGTTGAACTCGATCCGCGGCGGCACGCGGAAATGCCGCAGGTGGCGCGGCTGGGCCCGGCGCGCCGGGCGCAGGTCGAGCGCGCCGCCGAGCACGGTGGCGAGCTTGCGCTCGATCGTGGCCAGTTCCAGCGGATGGCGCATGTCCATCGGCAGCACCTGGAAGACGTCGAAGATCGTGCCGCCCGGACCGTCGAGCGCGCGCGCCTGCTGGATCGCCAGGCCCAGGCGGTCGAGCGTGATCACGATCGCCGAGAACAGACCGTCGCGGTCAGGCGAATGCACGAAGACCTCCAGCGCCTGCGCCCCGGCCGCGAGCCGCCGCACCCGCACCACCAGTCCGCCCTGCGCACTGTCGCGCAGCGCCAGCGCCTGCCACACCACCTGGTCGGCGCGTCCGCGCAGGAAGCTCTCCTGCGGGATCCGCGCGAACAAGGCGTCAGCCTGGGCATCGTCGATGCCGTGGGCCGACAGCAGGCCGCGGGCGCGGTCACGCGCCTCGGCGATGCGCTCGATCGCCGCCACCGGGTGCTCGAGCCCCCGGCGCAACGCCAGCCGCGTGGCAATGCGCAGGTCGGTCAGCAGCCGGTCCTTCCAGGCATTCCACAGCTTGGGCGACGTGCCGGCGATGTCCGCGCAGGTCAGCAGGTACAGGTAATCCAGCCGTTCGCGGTCGGCGACCTCGGCGGCGAACTTGTGGATCACCGCCGGGTCGGAGATATCAAGCTTCTGCGCACTGGTGGACATCAACAGGTGACGCCGCACCAGCCATTCCACCAGCGCGGTGTCG
Source organism: Luteimonas sp. TWI382 (assembly GCF_039674545.1). Taxonomy (NCBI): domain Bacteria; kingdom Pseudomonadati; phylum Pseudomonadota; class Gammaproteobacteria; order Lysobacterales; family Lysobacteraceae; genus Luteimonas; species Luteimonas sp. TWI382. The sequence continues at coordinate 44,702 of NZ_JBDJNS010000014.1, read as the reverse complement.
GTCTCGCCCAGGCCGTGGCCCTCGCAGAACGCGCGGGCATCGACCGCGCCCAGTTCCGAATGGTCGCCACCACGTCCCTTGCCGATGTCGTGGAACAGCCCGGCCAGCAGCAGCAATTCGGGCTTGCGCAGTTGCGGCCACACTTCGTGCGCGGTGGAAAAGCGCTCGTCCGGCGCCTCGGACGCGAAGCTGGCGATGTTGCGCAGCACCGCCAGCGTGTGCTGGTCGACGGTGTAGGCATGGAACAGGTCGAACTGCATCCGCCCGGTGACGTTGGCGAACTCGGGGATCCACACGCCGAGCACGCCGAGCCTGGCCATCCGCTCGAGCGTGCGCACCGGTGTGGGCCCACGCAACAGCGCCATGAACTGCTCGCGCAGCGCCGGCGAGGCACTGCGCCAGGACGGCAGCGCGTGCAGCGATTCGGCCAGCGCGCGCGCGGTCTGCGAGTGCAGGCCGCGCAGCTCCTGGCGGTCGGCCCAGATCGCGAACAGGTCGAACACCCGCGCGATGTCGCCGCCCGGCCAGACATCGTCGCGCGCCACCAGATAGCCGCGCTGCACGCCGAACTCGGCATCGAGCGGCCGCAGCGCGCCTTCGCCCTCGATCTGCTCCTCGAAGCGCTGCAGCAGGCGTTCGCTGATCCGCTGCACCACCGAGGCGCTGCGGTAGAACTCCTGCATCATCTTCTCGACCAGCGGGTTGTCGGCCTGCTCGACATGGTGCAGTCGCGCGGCCAGCGCCTTTTGGTAATCGAAGCGCAGCCGTTCCTCGGCCTTGCCGGCGACCAGGTGCAGCCCGAAACGCAGCCTGGAGAGCGTGCGCCGCTCGCGTTCGAGCGTGGCGTGCTCGTCGACCCCGAGCTGGCCGAGGGCGATCAGCTCTTCCAGTCCGTAGATGCCGAGCACGCGCCGCGCCATCCAGCGCAGGTTGTGCACATCGCGCAGGCCGCCCGGACCGTCCTTGATGTTGGGCTCGAGGTTGTCGGCGGTGTCGCCAAAGCGCGCGTGGCGGACTTCGAGCTCCCGCCGCTTGGCATGAAAGAACGCGGCCGCCGGCCAGACCTTGGGATCGGCGATCGCGTCGATCAGCGCGCGCACCTCGCCGATGTTGGCCAGCAGCGGGCGCGCCTCCAGCAGCGCGGTCAGTACGGTCGCGTCGGCGGCCGCCTCGGTGCACTCCTCGAAGCTGCGCACCGCATGGCCGACCGGCAGCCCCAGGTCCCACAGCAGCGCCAGCATCCGGCTCAGCGCCTGCGCATGCGCGGCCTGCACCTGCGGCTCGCCGACGATCAGCAGGTCGATGTCCGAATGCGGGAACAGTTCGCCGCGGCCGTACCCCCCGACCGCGAACAGCGCCAACACCGCCTCGCCCGGAATGCAGCGCGCCCAAGCCTTGCGGACCCAACCGTCGACGGCGTTGGCGCGCGCGGCCAGCAGCCGATCGATGTGCTGGCCGGCGTCGAAGCCCTGGATCAGCCGCGCGTCGTGCGCGGCGAGCGCGTCGCGCGCCTCCGCCACCCAAGCCGCGTCGCCGTCGTCGGCGGCAGGTGCGGTGGCGGCGGTGCGCTCGCCCACGTCAGAGGAACGCGTCGTTGTCGTCGCCCGGAATCCGGGTCAACACGTCGACACCGTCGGCGGTGACGGCGACCGTGTGCTCCCATTGCGCCGAGAGCTTGCGGTCCTTGGTGACCACCGTCCAACCGTCGGGCAGCACCTTGGTGAAGCGCGTGCCCTCGTTGATCATCGGCTCGATCGTGAAGGTCATGCCTTCCTTGAGCACGACACCGGTGCCCGGCGTGCCGTAGTGCAGCACCTGCGGCTCGTCGTGATAGACCTTGCCGATGCCGTGTCCGCAATACTCGCGCACGACGCTGAAACGCTCGCTTTCGGCGTACTTCTGGATCGCATGGCCGACATCGCCGAGCGTGGCGCCCGGCCGCACTGCGCGGATGCCGCGCCACATCGCCTCGCGGGTCACCTCGACCAGCCGCTTGGCCATCACCGACGGCGTGCCGACGACGTACATGCGGCTGGTGTCGCCGTGCCAGCCGTCCTTGATGACGGTCACGTCGATATTGATGATGTCGCCGTCCTTGAGCACCTTCGCATCGCTCGGAATGCCGTGGCAGATGACATTGTTGGCCGAGATGCAGGTGGTCTTGGGATAGCCCTTGTAGCCGACGTTGGCCGGGATCGCGCCCTGCACATTGACGATGTGCTCGTAGCAGATGCGGTCCAGTTCGTCGGTGGTCACCCCGGGTTTGACGTGCGGGGCGACGACCTGCAGGACTTCGGCGGCCAGGCGGCCGGCCACGCGCATCTTCTCGATCTCGTCGGGCGTCTTGGTCTGAATGCTCATCGGGTCATTATCGCAGATCGCCTGCGTCTTGCCGCGCGGCCGGGGCCGAACGCAGTCCGTGCGCCGGCCGCGCGACGCCGCTTGCGACGACTCACAGGACCTTCACCGCACGCCGCAGCACTATCGCCAGGCACAGGACGACTGCCTATTTTGCTAAACACGCAGTGACGACGAGCGGGCCGCATCAGCGCAGCCTGCCGCCGCGGACAGGAGACCGCCATGCCGCCGGACATCGCCGCCCCGACCCGCGACCCGCATCGAGACACTGCGCCCAGCCCCCCGCAAGCGGGCCAAGTTCGTTGCTTGCCCGCATGCCCTTCCGATCCAACACGACGGAGATGTTCCATGCGCTTGATGCCATTGACCGCCGCCGCCCTGCTCGGGCTGGTCGGTGCGACCGCCCACGCCGAGATCACCGGACAGATCGACGCCACCATGACCCTGCAGGCCGGCTGCATCATCAACGGCGTCGATACCGCCGACGGGGGCAGCGTCGGCACCCTGGGCACGCTCGATTTCGGCACCGAGACCACCGTGTTCGATCAGGCCGACGCCGAAGTGCAGAACGCGGGCAGCGCCATCACCATCCGATGCTCGGAAGGCGTGTCTCCCAGCATCAGCTTCGATGGCGGGCTCAATCCCGGCGCGGCGCCCGATGGCGGCGGAAGCCGCGCGCTGGCGCTACAGAGCGGCGCGGATACGCGTTTCATCAGCTACGAGCTGTACTCCGACGCCGGCAGGTCGACAGTGATCGCCAATGGCGACGCGCTGACGCTGCCCGCCGACGGCAGCGCGCAGACGGTCAACGTCTACGGGCGTGCGTTCGGCGGCGCCGCGCTGTTGCCGGGGACCTACTCCGATGTCATCGGCGTCGTGATCACGCTCTGATCAGCCGTGGCTCGCGCCCGTCCGCGCCGGCCTGGCGCACCTCCGCTCGGCGGCCTGCTCGCAAGCTTGCTGGCGACGCTGCCTGGCGCGCTGCAGGCCGACACCCAGACCACGTTTCCGGTCTCGGCCACGGTGATTCCGGGCTGTGCGATCGACGGCCTGGGGAGCAGCGGCGCTGCAGGCGTGATGGCGACGCTCGACTTCGGCACCGATAGCGCGTTGTCGAACGCCGTGCACACTGCCGATGCCGGTGCGGCGCAGGTGGTCACGCTGCGCTGCACGGCGGGCGTGGTGATGCGCATGCGCATCGATGGCGGTGCGCATGCGGCCGGCGGGGTCAGGCAACTGCGCCACGCCGCGGTCGATCGCAGGATCCCGTACCGGCTCTACCGCGATGCGGCCTTGACCCAGGAGATCGCGATCGATCAGGCGCAGTCGATCACCGTGCCCGGCTCCGCCCCCCTCGGCATCGCGCTGCCGGTCCACGGCCGACTCACGCTGCCCGGCGACGCGCTGCCGGGCGCGTACACCGACACGGTCACCGTCACGCTCGACTGGTGAAGCCGTCTGCCCCGGCCATCGACAAGGACATGTCATGCTCCCGCCCCCACGCCGCCCCGATCCATTTGCCCGTGCGATCCGCTGGTTGATCGGCGCGGCGATGGCGCTGGCGACGATCGCCGCGCCGGCTGCCAATTCGTTGTTGATCTGGCCGGTCAATCCGACCATCCGCCACGGCGAACAGGCCACCGCACTCTGGATCGAGAACCAGGGCCGGACCACCGCGCACCTGCAGTTGCGCGTGTTCGAATGGCACCAGGTCGACGGCGAGGACGACTATCGACCGCAGCAGGCCATCGTCGGCTCGCCGCCAATGGCACGGATCGCCCCCGGCCAGCGTCAACTGGTCCGCCTGACGCGAACCACCGCAATCCCGGCCGTCGCCGGGGAGCTCGCCTACCGGATCGTCGTCGACGAGATCCCAGTCCAGCGCGCCGAGGATGCGCCGGAACCGGCGGGCTCCCCGGCCGGCGTGCGCTTTCAGTTCCGCTATTCGATCCCGCTCTTCGTCCACGACGACGCGACCGGCCGGGTGGGGCCACAACTGGCATGGGAGCTGCAACGGCGCGACGGCCAGGTCTTTGTGCTGGTCCACAACCGCGGCCAGCGCCACGCGCGCCTGACCGCGCTGGGATTCCGCCGCCCAGGCGGCGCCCACGTCCCGCTGGAGAATGCGCAGCTGGGCTACGTGCTGGCCGGCAGCTTCGCGCGCTGGCCGCTGACCGATGCCGCGCAGGCCGACGGCACGCTGGAGGCGCACATCGACGACCACCGGCGCCTGCGCACGATTCCGCCGGTGCAGGCATCGAGGCGCTGATGCCCCGGCCGTCGACGGCGTGCCTGGCCTCGGCGCTGCTGTGCGCAGGGCTGGCACCGGCGCCGACGGCCGAGGCCGCGACGCCGGCACCTGGCCGGCTGCCGCCGCCCCCGCGGGCGACCGACGCCATCGGCGAGGGCCTGGTGCACCTGGAACTGGTCGTCAACGGGCTGGCATCGGGACGTGTGGTCCCGGTCGAACTGCGCGATGGGCACTACCTGGTCGATGCGCAAGCGCTGCAGGCGCTGCACGTGCGCGTCGACGCCCCGGATGCAGACGGCCGGGTCGCGATCGACCGCCTGCCGGGCGTCGCCGTCGAGTACGACGTCGCCACCCTGCGCCTGCACATCGAGGTGCCTGCCGACTGGCTACCGAGCCAGCACTTCGAGCGCCACGGCGGACCCGCCCGCCACGACTCGCGTGCCAGCCGCGGGCTGCTGCTCAACTACGACCTGTATGCCACCCGCGCGCCGCACGCCGCCACCGCGACTTCGCTGTGGACCGACGTGCGCCTGTTCGGCGACGCCGGCACGGTGTCGTCGTCGGGTGCCTGGCGCCATGGCGGCGCCGCGGGCCGGGCGTTCGTCCGCTATGACACCCGATGGATCCGTGTCGACGAAGCGCAGGCACGGCTCTGGGAGGCCGGCGACCTGATCACGCGAGGGCCGGCCTGGACCTCACCGGTCCGGGTGGCCGGGCTGCAGTTCTCACGCGATTTCTCGCTCCGCCCCGACATCGTCACCTATCCGCTGCCGCAGTTCGCGGGCCAGGCCGGCGTGCCATCGGCGGTCGACCTGTACGTCAACGGCAGTCTCGCCGCGCGCGAGCGCGTCGACCCCGGTCCCTTTGCGCTGACCGAGGTGCCGTTCATCAACGGCGCCGGCGAGGCGGTGGTGGTGGTCACCGATGCGCTGGGGCGGCAAGTCGCCACGGCGGTGCCGTTCTACGTCAGCAGCCGCCTTCTCGCGCCGGGCCTGAGCGACTTTGCGCTTGCGGCCGGTGCATTGCGCCGCGACTACGGTGTCGAGAATTTCGCCTACGGCCCGGTGGTGGCCTCGGCCGCCTACAGCCGCGGCCTCACCGATGCGCTCACCGTCGAGGCGCTCGGTGAGGCCGCCGACGATCTGACCCGGCTCGGTGCCGGCGGCGTCGTCCGGCTGGGCATGCTGGGGGTGGTCAATGCTGCCTACAGCCATAGCGAATCGCGCGGCCGCTCGGGCGGCCAGGTCGATGTCGGCTACCAGTACACCCGCCGCGGATTGACGCTGTCGGCGCAGCACCAGCGCAGCGATCGCGACTTCGTGGACCTGGCCCGCTACGACCCGCGGACCACGCTGCCGTTCCGGCCACGGACAACGGTGGTCGCCGGCAGCGTCGCGCTCGGGCGCTGGGGCAGCGTGGGGCTTGGTCACATCGCGCTGGAGAACGCCGACGCTTCGCGGACCCGACTGGTCAACCTGTCGTGGAGCGTATCGCCGTGGCGGGACATCGGCCTCTACCTGTCGGGCAACCGCGACATCGACGGCGGCGACTGGTCGGCGGTCGCGCAACTGGTGGTGTCGCTGCGGCGCGGCAACGTCACCGCAACGCATGATCGCGCCAGTGGACGCGGCGATGCGCAACGCCTGCGCTACACACGCCCTGTGCCCAGCGACGGAGGACTCGGGCTTGGCCTGGGCTACAGCCGCTTTGCCGCGGGCGATGATCAGCTCGAGCTCGACGCCCTGTGGCGCAACCGCCACATCCAGCTCGGCGGCGGCGTGCGCGGCGGCGCCGGCGCCCACACGCTGTGGGCCAATGCCGCCGGCGCGATCGTGCGCATGGATGGCGGCACCTTTCTGTCGAACCGGATCTCCGATGCCTTCGTGGTGGTGGACACCAACGGCTTTGCGGACATTCCAGTGCGCTACGAGAACGTGACCGTCGGCACCACCGATCGCCACGGTCGGCTGCTGGTGCCGTGGTCCGGGGCGCAGTACGCCGCGAAGTTCGAGATCGACCCACTGCAGTTGCCGACCAACGTGCAAACGCCGATCGTCGAGCAGCGCGTCGCGGTGCGCCGCGGCAGCGGCTATGTGATGCGGTTCCCGGTCGAGCGTACCCTGTCGGCCCTGGTCACGCTGCACGATGCGTCAGGCGCGGAACTCGCACCAGGCACCCCGGTGAGCAGCGCGCAGGGCGAAGCTGCGCATGTGGGCTGGGACGGCCTGGTCTATCTGTCGAGGCTGGCGCCGGACAACACGCTCACCGCGCATCCCGCCGGCGCGCCTGCGTGCACCGTCCGCTTTTCGCTCGACCCCGGCGCCGAGGGCCTGGCGCGAATCGGTCCGCTGGCCTGCCGATGATGCGCATACGTCTCCGCCCCGCCCCGCCGCCGCGCGCACGTCCGCGCCTGCTGCTGCTCGCGCTGCTCGCCGCCGGCAGCGGCGCGCAAGCACAGGACACCGGGTCGTGCGCGGTGGCCAACGCACACGCCGACCTTGGTACTACCGGCACGCTGGCCTTGGCCGACGGCCCGCGACAGGCGGCCGGCAGCGGCGGCCTGACCTGCAGCGCACTGGCCTTGATCAGCACCTCCTACATCAAGGTCCGACTGGAGACCTCGACGTTCCAACTGGTCCACGACGGCGGTGGGCGCCCGGTTCCGTTCACGGTCCTGGCGCAGAGCACCGGGCCGCAGCTCGGCCAGGGCCAGGAGTTCGATTTCTCGGCGTTGAACCTGCTCAACCTGTTCAGCGGACCTGGCGGCAGCCTGCCGCTGTACATCCGCACCACGCCCACGGCAGGCCTGCGCGCCGGCACCTACACCGGTGTGGTCAACCTGCGCTGGTTCTTCTCGATCTGTACCCTCGGGATCGGACCGTTGTGCGCCTACTCGCAGAGTCCGGGCTTCCAGCGCCCCGGTCTGCTGACGCCGCTCGCGTGGGGCACCGGCATTTCAACGAGCGTGAATGTCGTGCTGCGGCTGGAGAACGACTGCGCGATCGCCGCCCCGCCGCTCGACTTCGGCAGCGCCCCGCTGGCCGGCGCATTCGGTCCGGTGGTGCAGCACATCACGGTCCGCTGCAGCGCGGGCGCCGCGTACACGGTCGGGATCGATGACGGACAGCACTTCTCGGCGGGCTGGCGGCGCATGCGCGACGACCTCGCGCCCACCCAGTTCCTGCGCTACGCGCTCTATAAGGGTGCGGCCTCTGGCGAGCGCTGGGGCAGCGTCGGTGCCGAGCGGCGTTCGAGCGCCGGCGCCGAGCTCAATCCCGGCGTCCACACCGGCGCAACGGCCCAGGGCTTCACGTACCGGGCGCTGATCGACCCCACCCAGGCCACGCCACCGCCGGGGGTCTACCGCGACACCCTCCGAGTCGATATCGGCTTCTGAGCGCCGAGGCGCGTTCAGATTGCGCGCTGGCTGCGGCGCAGGTTAGAATCCCGCGCTTGCCGTGCCCGCTCGCCGGGTCCGACACGCAACGCCGGGCGTCACCGGCGAATACACACCTGTCGTATCGACCCGTGCCGGGGTGCCTCGCAAGAGGTTCGGCCACGGAGGCGACAGGGAGGCCCAACCCCGGAATCGAGATGCGAGTCCGATCGCCAAGTGCTGCACATCTCACGTGCGGACTTGCCACGACACCGGCTTCGTTCGATTCCATCATCACGAGATCATCCAAATGCCTCAGATCACCATGCGCCAGATGCTGGAAGCCGGCGTGCACTTCGGCCACCAGACGCGCTACTGGAACCCCAAGATGTCGCCGTACATCTTCGGCGCCCGCGGCAAGATCCACATCATCAACCTCGAGAAGACGGTTCCGCTGTTCAACGACGCGATGAACTTCATCTCGGGCATCGCCCAGAAGCGCGGCATGATCCTGTTCGTCGGCACCAAGCGCAGCGCGCGCGAGGCGATCAAGGAAGAGGCCGAGCGTTGCGGCATGCCGTACATGACCCAGCGCTGGCTGGGCGGCACGCTGACCAACTTCCGCACGGTCAAGCAGTCGGTGTCGCGCCTGAAGGAGCTCGAGTCGGCCGAGACCGACGGCACGTTCGACAAGCTGGTCAAGCACGAAGTGCTGGGCCTGCGTCGCGAGCGCGACAAGCTCGAAGCGTCGCTGGGCGGCATCAAGGAAATGAACCGCCTGCCCGACGCGCTGTTCGTCATCGACATCGGCCACGAGAACATCGCGATCCAGGAAGCCAAGAAGCTCGGCATTCCGGTCATCGCCGTCGTCGACACCAACTACGATCCGGCGCTGGTGGACTACGCGATCCCGGGCAACGACGACGCGATCCGCGCCGTGCAGCTGTACGCCAACGCCGCGGCCGACGCCGTGCTCGAAGGCAAGGCGGCCGCGCCGAGCGCGGCGACCGTGCGCGAGGAAGAGTTTGCAGAAGGCGGCGACAAGCCGGCCCGCGCCCCGCGCGGCAAGAAGACCGAGGACGTCGCGGCCGAGTAATCGCCGCGACATGCGGCTGCGCCATGCTGCGCAGCCGCAGCGCCTCCGGCGCGATCGCCGCTCGTCTGCGAGCGGCGACCGCCAACGACCGGCCGCGCACCGCGCGGCCGACGCATCCACCGAACACTGAGGTCATCCATGGAAATCACCGCATCCCTGGTCAAGGAACTGCGCGAGCGCACCGGCGCCGGCATGATGGAGTGCAAGAAGGCACTGAGCGAGACCGCCGGCGACATCGACGCCGCCGCCGAAGCCCTGCGCAAGTCGGGCCTGGCCAAGGCCGACAAGAAGGCCGACCGCGTCGCCGCCGAAGGCCGCATCGTCGCCACGCAGGACGATCGCGCCGCGGTGCTGGTCGAGATCAACTCCGAGACCGACTTCGTCGCCAAGGATGACAACTTCCTGCGCTTCACCGAGGCCGTCGCCCAAGCCGCCCTCGCCTCCGGCGCCGCCGATATCGATGCGCTCAAGGCTGCGAAGCTCGCGTCGGGCGAGACCGTCGAGGAAGCGCGCGCTGCCGTCATCGCCAAGGTCGGCGAGAACGTGCAGGTGCGTCGCATCGTGCGGATGGAGAGCAGCCACAACCTGGCGGCCTACGTCCACGGCGGCCGCATCGGCGTGCTGGTCGAGCTGCAGGGCGGCGATGCCGACCTCGCGCGTGGCCTGGCGATGCACGTCGCGGCGATGAACCCGCCGCACAACAAGGCCACCGACGTCCCGGCCGAATTCATCGAGAAGGAAAAGGAAATCGAGCTGGCGAAGATGTCCGACAAGGACAAGAACAAGCCGGCCGACATCCTCGAGAAGATCATCAGCGGCAAGCTCAACAAGATCGTCAACGAAGTCACGCTCTACGGCCAGCCCTACGTGCTCGACACCGACAAGACGGTCGAGGCCACGCTCAAGGCCGCCGGCGCGGACGTGCTGCGCTTCCAGCGCCTGGCCGTCGGCGAAGGCATCGAGAAGGTCGTCGAGGACTACGCCGCCGAAGTGATGAAGCAGGCCGGCCTGGCCTGATCCATCCGCCGCGGGGTCCTTGGACCCCGTCAGGCGACAGAAAGCACGCCCCTTGCGGGCGTGCTTTTTTTTGCCTCATCTCCTCGTTCGCGAGAACGCGCGTGCAGCTTCGGGTCGGCAGCCGCCTACCAGCCGCACGCCGCCCTCCCCTCAGTCGGGAGCGCGTCGCTGTCCGGCCACCCAAAACGCGCGCGTCACTCCTGGAAGACCACCCCTTCCATCGACACCGGCAAGTGGTCCTGCGCCGCGCTCTGCAGGAACGCCTCGTAATCCGGGCTTCCGCGAAACGCGCCGAACCGGTAGGGAAACTGCGCCAGATCCGCGCTCGAGAAATCCGGCCGACGCGCCAGGAACAGGCCCACGAGCGCAGAAAGCACCGGCAAGTCCGGGCAATCCTCTTCCATCCACAGGCATTGCCCTGACTCATTGACCTCCAGGAAGACGAAGCCGCCATCGGGCCGGACGATGAAGTCGAACGAGCCGTGCACCAGCCCCAGCATCGCCATGACCCGCAAGCAGCCTTCGCGCACAGGATCGGGCAATTGGAACGGGGTCACCGTCGGATGCTTGGCGGCGTGGCGCCAGTCCACGGCCAGGTCGGGGTCGCCGCGCGTGTCCAGGCGCGCGGCGATCACCGCCTGCCCGAACACGGCCACCCGCACTTCGAACGCCTTGTCGACGAAGTGCTGGTAGATCAGCGGGGACGCCTGCAGCACGCGCGGATCATCCAGGTCCTGCTCGGTCACCAGCGAGGACAGATACTCGTACGACCGGCCGTCGCGCGTGTTCCACAGATGCGGGAAGAACGGTTTGGCGATGACTCGGCCACTGTGCGCACGCACGAACGCGCGGATACGCGCCGGGTCGTTGCTCGCCAGCGTGTCGGGCACGACCATGCCGCAGGCCTGCGCCAGGCGCAGCTGATGCAACTTGTTGTGCCGGCTGGTCATGAAGCTCGTGAGCGGGTTGACCCACCAGGCCTGGGGCGCGAGCACATGCAGCAATCCCCAGAAGAAGCGCTCGCTTTCGCGCCGACAGGCCTCCGCATCGCGGGCATCCAGGCCCGCCGGCACGCCGGGCGAGCGCCCGATCCTGCGAATCCAGACGAAATCGCAATCGGTGTCGGGCAGCCCGCCCGCCGTGCCCGCGTCCGTGCCCGCGCGCAATTCGAAGCTATGGGTGGCGCGCGCCGGGAAGTCGCCCAGGCACATCCAGCGCGTCGCGATCCCGCGATCGGCGAGCGCCCATGCCACCGCGCCCGCATGGACATCTCCGGGATGCGTGACGACGCGCAGGTGTCCAGGCATGCAAGTGCTCCGACGAGAGAGATGCGGGTGTTCTACCGCAGACTGCGACCGCCATGCGAGCACGCGCCAGCGCCAACGGCTCGGTCCAGGCCCCGTCTCGATTTGACACCGGCAGCGCGATGCACTAAGACACCGATGACGCCGCCATGTCGACGGCGCTGCGAATCGCAAAGGAGACGTCGCCATGTCGAAGCCAGGACCCGCGCCCCAATCGCCTGCAGCCGATGCGCCAGGCAGCTACCGCCTGCTCAGCCGCCAGCTTGCGCGCGACCTCACCGACAGCGAGATCGACGCCGTCGCCGGCGGGACGACCTCACGGACCCAACTCTCGGCCCAGGTCTCGGCGCAGATCATCGTCGTCGACGATGCCGATGCCTGAGACGCCGGCCGGGCATCCTGCCCGGTCAGCCTTTGATCGATGCTCCGCGCAATGCGGCGAGCGCTGAGCGCGCTGCTTCTGTTCGCTGCCGGTTCGGCAGCCGGGGGCAGCACGCCGCCGCCCCCATTGCTCGACCGCCTCCCCGCCGAAGACGCGCCGCTCGACCTCACCCGTCTGGACTGGGTCCAGCCGCGCTTTTCGCCCGACCCGGCCGAGCGCGCACGCTGGCGCGCGCTGTTGGACTGGGCCGAGGCCGCGCGCCGCGCACGCACCGCGGCGCTGCGCGATACCTTACGGACGCGGGGGATCGATGCCGCGTCGCTCCCTGAGGCCTGTTACGGCGACCGGCGATGCGGCCTGATCGTGGATGCGGAGGCGACAGCCGCCACGTTCGACGACTGGCCGGCCTTCGACGCGGCAGCCAAGGCGGCCTGGCCGTATGTGCTGGGCCTGCGCCGCGCGGTGGAGATCGCGTCCCAGGTGCAGGCCTCCCCAGCCGACGGCGAGGCGCTGCGCACCGTGGGGGCGGAGCTGCAACGGCGGGCCCTCAACGACCAGATCCTGCGCCATGCCCTCGATGGCGTGCCCGGCCGCGATGCGGGGCCAGGCGATCCGCTGTACGCGACCTACGCGTTCGCGCTCGGCGATGATGTCCGCAGGCTCGACGCGGACAATGCCGCATACGCGGCGCAGCTGATGGCCCGTCACGATGGCTGGCCTGCGCCCACCGCACTGCCCGAGCAGGCACAGGCCCAGCTCTGGCTGCTGGTCCAGCACGCGGACCAGCGGCCCGATCTCCAATACCAGACCCTGCGCGCCATGCAGCAGCGCCATGTCGGCACGCCCCTGCCGACCCGCTACGGCTTTCTCTACGACCGGGTCATGCTCAAGCTCGACGGCCGCCAGCGCTACGGCACCCAGGTCACGTGCATCGAGGACCGGCGCGCGCCGCAACCGTTGGAAGACGCGCAGCGCGTCGACGCGCTGCGCGCCGGCCTGGGAATGCCACCGCTGGACGAGTATCTCGCCCGCTTTCCCGATTGCACGGTCGCGCCCTGACAGCGCGCAGCATGGCGCGCGCGGACCCGGCGATTGGGCTGTCGTCAGTCGAGGTCGCGAACCCCGAGCTCGTCGAGCGCGTCGCGCATCAGCGCTGCCGCCGGTTCGCTGAGCTTTTCGTTGTCGAGTGCGTATCGGATCGTCGCCTCGATCAAGCCCAGATGCGTTCCGCAATCGAAGCGCGTGCCGCGGAAGCGGTAAGCATGCACCGGCTTTTCGGCGAGCAAGGCCGAGATGGCGTCGGTGAGCTGGATCTCCCCGCCTGCGCCCGGCGGGGTCTTCTCGAGCAATGAAAAAATGCGTCCATCGAGCACATAACGGCCGACGACCGCCAGATTGCTCGGCGCCTCCTCGGGCTTGGGCTTTTCGACCATCGAGTGGATGCGGCCATGCCGGCCCTCGAATGGATCGGTCGCGACGATGCCGTAGCTGGCGGTCTTCTCCGGGGGCACGTCCTGCACCGCGATCATGCTCGCACCGGTCTGCGCATGCGCATCGGCCATCTGCTTGAGCGCGCCATCGCCCCCCCGGTTCCACAACAGGTCGTCGGGCAGCATCACCGCGAACGGCTCGTTGCCGACCACCGGCCGCGCGCACAGGACCGCATCGCCCAGGCCACGCGCCTCGGGCTGGGTCACGAAGATCGCGCGCACCCCGTCGGGCAGCGGCCGGCGCACCTTCTCCAGCAATTCATGCTTACCCGACGCCTCGAGCCGATGTTCGAGCTCGTAGGCCTTGTCGAAGTAGTCGCCGATCGCGTGCTTGTAGCGGTTGGTCACGAACACCAGCGTGTCGCAGCCGGCCTCGATCGCCTCGTCGACCGCATACTGGATCAGCGGGCGATCGACGATCGGCAGCATTTCCTTCGGGACGGTCTTGGTCGCGGGCAGAAACCGCGTTCCCAGGCCGGCAACGGGAAACACCGCCTTTCGAATCCTTTGCGTCATGGTTGTCTCGCGTGTCGTGGGGGAAAGGCAACGATGGTCGCCGTGGTACCGGTACGCTGCAGCGCGGGATCCACAACGACCGGCTTGAACTCGGGCACGGCCTCGCGCAGCGTCGCTGCCAGTTGCTCGAGATCGTAGCGCGCGACGCCCTCGTCGAGCCGCGCCAACGCCGATGCCAGCTTCTCGGTATGCACCGGGCGCGCCTCGGCCTGCAGGATCTTCGGATGTACGGTGGGCCGATAGCGTTCGTCGGCGTGGAACAGGGTTTCGTGCAGCTTCTCGCCGGGGCGCAGGCCCGAGTAGACGATTGCGATATCGCGACCGGGCTGCTTGCCGCCGAGGCGGATCATCTGCTCGGCCAGCAGGCGGATCGAGACCGGCTCCCCCATGTCGAGCGTGTAGACGGCCTGCGAGGCGCCGATCGCGACCGATTGCATGATCAGCTGGCAGGCTTCGGGGATGGTCATGAAGTAGCGCGTGACTTCCGGGTCGGTCACGGTCACCGGGCCGCCGCGCCGGATCTGTTCGCGGAACAGCGGCACCACGCTACCGGCCGAGTCGAGCACATTGCCGAAACGCACGGTTACAAAGCCAGTTCCGCCGTCACCGGCCAGATCCTGGCAGACCATTTCGGCCAGACGCTTGGTCGCCCCGAGGACATTCACCGGATCGACCGCCTTGTCGGTGGAGATCAGCACGAACGTGCTCGCGCGGTGTTCGACTGCCGCACGGGCGACGTTGCGGGTGGCCAGCACGTTGTTGCGGACGCCCTCGCGCAATTGCTGCTCCAGGACCGGCACCTGCTTGTAGGCCGCGGCATGGAACACCGCGTCCGGCGACGACAGCCGCATCGCATGCGCGGTCACCGCCGGATCGCCACAGTCGCCGAGCACCGGCGTGACCCGGATATGCGGGAAGTCGCGCCGCAGTTCGGCCTCGATGCGGGTCAGCGCGAGTTCGTCGATCTCCACCAACGCGATCTGCGCGGCACCGTGGCGCGCACACTGTCGGCACAGTTCCGATCCGATCGAGCCGCCGGCTCCGGTCACCAGCACGCAGCGCCCGCGCAGCCAGCCACGAATCGCCTTCCAATCGGGCAGCACCGGCTTGCGCCCGAGCAGATCCTCGATCGCGACTTCCTTCAACTCGCCCGGCAGCGAGCGGCCTTCCAGCAGGTCGTCGAGCCGCGGCACGGTCCGGAACGGCAGCGCTGTCCGTTCGCAGGCCGCAACCACGCGGCGCATCGCCGCGGCATCGGCCGAGGGCATCGCGATGACCAGCAGCTTGGCGGCGGTCTCCGGGGCGATCCGCTCCACGTCCTCGACCCGCCCCAGCACCGGCACGCCCTGCAACTGGCTGCCGCGCAACTTCGGCGCGTCGTCGAGGAAGCCGACCGGATCGTAGGCCCCGGTCCGGCGCAAGTCTCGGACCAGCGTCTCTCCGGCCTGGCCGGCGCCGAGGATCAGCACCCGCGTGGCGGTCTGGTCCAGCCGCACGCTGCCGTGGTCCTTCCAGGCCCGGTACAGCAGCCGGGGCATGCCCAGCAACGCTGCGAGCAGCAACGGGTAGACGATCAGCACGCTGCGCGGGACGAGATCGAGCCGGTTGTAAACGAACAGCACGAGCAGGATCGCGAGCAGGCCCAGGACCGACGCCTTCACGATGTTGAGCAGGTCCGGGATGCTGGCAAAGCGCCACACGCCACGATACAGGCCCACGCGCCAGAAGATCACGCCTTGCGCCAGCAGAATCAGCGCGACCTCGATCGACACCGGCGAGAACGCAGGCGCCTGCGCCATGACCGAAAGACGGAACTGGTGCAGGCCGACCCAGCACAGCCAGACCATGGCCAGGTCGTGTGCGACCACGGCCACACGCGGTCCCAGGACGCCGAGCCGGGTCCTTACATCATGCATCGCGATTCATCCTTGAGGGCAACGTTGCCCGGCGAGCAAGCGGACACGAGCCGCGCACCAGACACAGACAATGAGCAGATACCATGCGACCAAGGCTCCGATGATAACCGGGCCACCGTGCCCGGCGAGCAATCCGCACACCAGGACCCCGACCATCGACAGCGCCGCATAGCCTGCGGCGACCCTCGCATGCGGATGCCCGGCCTGCACGGCGCGCTGGTAGACATGCTGAACATGCGGCGTCCACCAGCGTTCGCCGCGGAGCATGCGTGAAACGAGTGTCAACGAGGCGTCAATCAGGAACGGCGCGAGCGGAAAGCACAACGCCCAGACCGCCGGATGACCGATCTCGAGCGATGCCGCAGCGATCAGCCCTGCCAGCACATAGCCGAGACTGCCGCTGCCGACGTCGCCAAGGAAGATCCGTGCCTTTGGGCAGTTGAACGGCAGAAAGCCGCCGCAGGCGGCCAGCAGCGCGATCGCCAGCACGCCGGCCCCGCCCCAGGGCCCGGCCACCCACGCTACCGCCAGCGCGGCCAGCATCGCCTGGCTGGTGGCGATGCCGTCGATCCCGTCCATGAAGTTCCAGACGTTGATCAGACCGACGGCCAGTACGAATACCGCAGCGCCCCACCACAGGGGCTGGCCGGCATGGGCCACCGCCCCCGCGAGCAGCGCGGCGGCGACCGCGTGGACCCCCAGCCGCGACCATGGCGACAACGGCCGGTGGTCATCCATCCAGCCGATACCGGCGACCAGCACAAGGCCGATCAACAACGCCAGGTGCACCCCGGGGAGCGCCGCCTGCCAGGCCGTCCAAGCGAGCACGCCCAGCATGACGACCACGATCGCGATGCCGCCACCGCGCGGCGTCGGCGCCGCGTGGCTGCGCCGCTCGCCCGGCGCGTCGACCAGCTTGCGCGACAGTGCATAGCGCCGCGCCAGCCAGGTCCCCAGCGACGTCGAGACCAGAGCCAGAACGGCGACTGCGATGAGCGCCTGCGGCTGCACTCAGACCACGGCGTAGTTCAGCAACGGCTTGATCGTGCCCCACTCCTTGCAGCTGGGACATTGCCAGTGATGGCTGCGGGCGCCGAAGCCGCACTGCTTGCAACGGTAGCTCGGATTGCGCACCAGCAACTGCTCGGTGATCAACCGCAGTTCCTGCAGCGTGCCGGCCGGATCGACCCCGTCGGCGAGGGTGAGATCGATCAGCGCGGCCTCGCCCCGGACCGACGGACGATCCTTGAGTTGGCGCGCCAGATAGGTCCGCGCCGCGTGCACGCCTTCTTCCTGTTCGACCAGTCGGGTCAGTGCCAGGACCGGCGCCACACCCGGGTAGTGTTCGGTCATCTGCGACAGGAAGTTGCGCGCGCCAGGCGTGTCGCCGACCCGCTCGTAGGCGGCCAGCAGCGGCCCGAGGATCTCGGGCAGGAAATCGGGATCGTGGCGGGCCGCACGCTCGAACGCGCGGATCGCCGCAGCGTCGTTGCCGGCATCGATTTCGATCCGGCCTTCGAGAATGCCGGCGCGCACCGATCCCGAATCGGCGGCGTAGGCCCGCGCGACCGCTGCGCGGGCCTCGTCGGGGTTGCCGGCCGAGCGATGGCGATCGGCCAGTTCGCATTCGAACTGCGCGATCAGCTTGCCCATCGGTTCGCCGGTCGCCGCCTCGTAGCGGGTCGCGTTCTCGATCGCCTTCGCCCAGTCGCGTTCGGCCTGGTAGATGCCGATCAGGTGCCGCAGCGCGTGTGGCGCCCGCTGATCGATGCGCGCCAGATCGCTGAACACAGTCTCGGCACGGTCGAGCAGGCCCGACTTCATGTAGTCCTCGCCCAGCGCCAGCAGCGCCTGCACCTTCTGCTGGTCGTTGAGATCGGGGCGCTGCACCAACCCCTGGTGCAGGCGGATCGCACGATCGACCTCGCCACGCCGCCGGAACAGGTGGCCGAGCGCGACCTGGGTCTCGAAGGTGTCCTTGTCGAGCTCGGCGATGTGCAGAAACAGCTCGATCGCCTTGTCGGGCTGTTCGTTGAGCAGGTAGTTGAGGCCGCGGAAGTACGTCGTCGACAGCCGGCTGACCTGGGTGTCGCTGTGCCGCTCGCCGCCGCGTCGCCCGATCACCCAGCCGCTGAGCGCCGCGATCGGCAGCAGGAGGAAGAACCAGAACCACTCGGTGACAAACGCCATGGATCACGCTCCATCAGGAAGGTCGCCGCTTTCGCGCGACGGCGGGCGCGAGCGGACACGCGGCCACGGCATCGCGCGACGGCCTGCGGGCCGCCGTCGATCCTAACCGCTCGGGGATCGGCGGTGCCAACCGCACGCGGCGACACCGAAGGGACGGGGAACGGCGCGCCCCAGGGCGCTCACTCGTCCGCAGGCAACGGCTGCACGTCGCTGACGCGATCGCGCAGTTCCTTGCCCGGCTTGAAATGCGGGACGTGCTTGCCCGGCAGCGCCACGGCGTCGCCAGTCTTGGGATTGCGGCCGGTCCGCGGCGGTCGGAAGTGCAGCGAGAAGCTGCCAAAGCCACGGACCTCGATACGGTCGCCTGCTGCCAGCGCGCCGCCCATCATTTCGAGCATGGCCTTGACCGCCAGGTCGACGTCCTCGCCCTTGAGATGGGCTTGCCGCTGGGTCAGCAGCTCGATGAGTTCCGACTTCGTCATGTCTCGTTCTTGCAGATGCGCAAACGCCGGTCCGGGGACGTCCCCGGACCGGCGCCGAACGCATTACTCCGACTTGTTGCCCAGCTGCTCGCGCAGCAGCGCGCCCAGCTTGGTGGTGCCGCTCGACGCGTCCGAGGCCTGCTTGTTGTACTCGGCCAGGGTCTCGGCGGTCTCCGCCTCGTCCTTGGCGCGGATCGACAGCTGCAGCGAACGGGTCTTGCGGTCCATGCCGAAGTACTTGGCCTCGATCTCCTGGCCGACCTTCAAATGCTGGCTGGCATCGTCGATGCGCTGGTCGCTGATGTCGCGCGCCGACACGTAGCCTTCCACGCCCTCGCCCAGGTCGATGACCGCACCCTTGGCGTCGACTTCCTTCACGGTGCCCGAGACCTTCGAGCCGCGCGGGTTGTTGGCCATGAACTGGCCCAGCGGGTCCTGCTCGAGCTGCTTGACGCCCAGCGAGATGCGCTCGCGCTCAGGATCGACCGCCAGCACGACGGCCTCGAGGGTGTCGCCCTTCTTGAAGTTGCGGGCCACGTCCTCGCCGGTGGAGTTCCAGGCGATGTCCGACAGGTGGATCAGGCCGTCGATGCCGCCGTCCAGGCCGATGAAGATGCCGAAGTCGGTGATCGACTTGATCTGGCCGTCGACCTTGTCGCCCTTCTTGTGGATCGCGGCGAAGGTCTCCCACGGGTTGCTGGTGACCTGCTTGATGCCCAGCGAGATGCGACGACGCTCCTCGTCGACGTCGAGCACCATGACCTCGACTTCGTCGCCGACCTGCACGACCTTCGACGGGTTGACGTTCTTGTTGGTCCAGTCCATCTCCGACACGTGCACCAGACCCTCGACGCCCGGCTCGATCTCGACGAACGCGCCGTAGTCGGTCACGTTGGAGACCTTGCCGAACACGCGGGTGTTGGACGGGTAGCGACGCGAGATGTTGTCCCACGGATCCTCGCCCAGCTGCTTGAGGCCGAGGCTGACGCGGTTGCGCTCGCGGTCGTACTTGAGCACGCGGACTTCGAGCTCCTGGCCCACTTCCACCACTTCGGACGGATGGCGCACGCGCTTCCAGGCCATGTCGGTGATGTGCAGCAGGCCGTCGATGCCGCCCAGGTCGACGAACGCGCCGTAGTCGGTGAGGTTCTTGACCACGCCCTTGAGCACGGCGCCCTCGACCAGCTTCTCCATCAGCGCTTCGCGCTCCTCGGAGTGCTCGCTCTCGACCACCGCGCGGCGCGAGACGACGACGTTGTTGCGCTTGCGATCGAGCTTGATCAGCTTGAACTCGAGTTCCTTGCCCTCGAGGTAGACCGGGTCGCGGACCGGACGCACGTCGACCAGCGAGCCGGGCAGGAACGCGCGGACATCCTTGATGTCGACGGTGAAGCCGCCCTTGACCTTGCCGCTGATGCGGCCGGTGATGGTCTCGTTCTTCTCGAGCGCTTCCTCGAGTTCGTCCCACACCATCGCGCGCTTGGCCTTCTCGCGCGAAAGCACGGTCTCGCCGAAGCCGTTTTCGAGCGAGTCCAGCGCCACCTTGACGGTGTCGCCCTCGGCCACGTCGATCTCGCCGGCCTCGTTACGGAACTGCTCGATCGGCACGATGCCTTCGGACTTCAGGCCGGCGTTGATCACGACGACGTCGGTGCGGACCTGCACCACGACGCCCGAGACGATGGCGCCCGGCTTGAGCTTGGCCAGATTGGTCTGGCTCTGTTCGAACAGTTCTGCGAATGATTCGGTCATTTGGTGAATACCTGGTTGATGTCGGACCGGGCCGGCGCAGCGACGGAGCGCGGTGTCGGTGGTCCACCCGTTGATCGGCCGTCGCGGGATTGCAGGGCCGTGAGTGTTGGCATGGAAGAACACCCGGCGCCGCGCCCTGGGCGTGGTGCCGGAACCGTTGGAGCGATGACGCGATGTTGCGACTGCGGCATGCGACCGGACGCTCCGTCCGGGGGCACGCGACTGCTGGGCGCGCCGACGACGGCAGGCGCGCCGGACCGGGTCTGTCAGTCCATGCGCGCCGGCAACAGCGCCAGCACCTGCGCCACGACGGCCTCGATGCCCAGGCCGGTGGTGTCGATGCGGACGGCCTCCTCGGCCGGCCGCAGCGGCGCCACTGCGCGGCTGGCATCGCGGGCGTCACGCGCGAGAATCTCGCGCAGCAGACCGTCCATTGTCACCGAAACCCCCTTGCCCTTCAACTGTTTATAGCGCCGCTCGGCGCGTTCCTCGGCGCTCGCGGTCAAAAACACCTTCCAGCGCGCATCGGGAAAGATGACCGTGCCCATGTCGCGGCCGTCGGCGACCAGCCCCGGCGGCGTCCTGAATGCGCGCTGCCGGTCCTTGAGCGCGGCACGCACTTCGGGAATGGCCGCGATCGCCGAAGCCGCGGCCCCTGCGGTCTCGGTCCGCAGCTCGTCGGTAGCGTCGTGTCCGTTGACGATCACGCGCGGCTCGCCGCTCGGGTCGTCGCGGAATGCAATCGTGGTGTCGAACGCGCAGCGCACCAGCGCGCCGGCGTCGCCCAGGTCGAGGTCGGCCCAGCCGGCCGACACCCCGACCGCCCGGTACAATGCCCCCGAGTCCAGGTAGTGCCAGCCCAGCCGCTGCGCGACCGCCCGGCTGATCGTGCCCTTGCCCGACCCGGAGGGGCCGTCGATCGTCAACACCGGCGTCTCGGCCGTCATACGCATCTCCTGCGCATCGCGCCCGAAGGCCCAAGCGCTTGAATCAGGTGGAAATAAGCCGCTAGAATAGCCGGCTTGCCGTTCGTATCCCATCCCAGAGGTTTGTCATGAAGGTCCTGTCGTCCCTGAAGTCGGCGAAGACCCGCCACCGCGATTGCAAGGTTGTGCGTCGCCGCGGCAAGGTCTTCGTGATCTGCAAGTCCAACCCCCGCTTCAAGGCGCGTCAGCGCTAAACAGCGAGGCGGAGCACGCGCGCCCCGGCGACGTGGTGTTCCGGCAATCCTGCGTCAGCCCTTCGGGCCGGGCGCAGCACGCGAGGGCCGCAGCGATGCGGCCCTTCGTCGTATCGGCGCCGGCCGCATGCAGCGCCGTCGCCGCGGGTCTGCTACACAGCCGCCATGCGGCCGGGTTCCCGGCCACGCCCCTCCCGTTCGCAGGCCAGGAGTCCGTCATGTCGCGTTCCACCGTCACGATGTTCGCAGCCGCCGCGCTGGGCGCCGCCCTGCTGCTCGGCACCGCACCGGCCACGGCCGACACCCTGCTGGTCGACCGCAGCCGAAAGCCGGCCGGGTTGGCCGTCCCCGCACGCGGCATGACGATGGCCCAGGTCGAGGCCGACTTCGGCGCACCGTCCCAGCGCCTCGAACCGCGCGGCGGACAGAAGCGGCAATGGCCGACGATCCATCGCTGGGTCTACCCCGCCTTCACCGTCTACTTCGAACGCAACCGGGTCGTCGACACGGTCGCCAATCGCGCGACCGCGTCCGAGATCGGCCCCAAGCCCGCCATCCGTTGAGTCCATGACCAAGACCGCAATGCGCTTCCCCGCGGAGTGGGAACCCCAGTCCGCCATCCTGATCGCCTGGCCGACCGAAGACACCGACTGGGCGGAACGCCTGGGCGAGGTCGAGGACACCTACATCGCGCTGGTCGCGGCCATCACCCGCTTCCAGCCGGTGCTGATCTGCGTGCCCGACGAGGACGTCCAGAGTTACGCCTATGTGCGCCTGGCGTCCAACCGGGTCGACATGGACCGCGTGCGCTTCGTCGAAGCGGCCTACGACGACACCTGGCTGCGCGACTCGGGGCCGATCACCCTGGTGGGCGGCGATGCGTTCGTCCTCAACGACTTCCGCTTCACCGGTTGGGGCGGCAAGTTCGACGCCAGTCGCGACGACCGGCTGGTCGGGCACCTGCACGCGGCCGGCCTGTTCGCCGACCAGGCCCAGCGCCGGCAGATCGACTTCGCCCTGGAGGGCGGTGCGATCGAGACCGACGGTGCCGGCACGCTGCTCACGACCTGGCGCTGCCTGCACGAGCGACACCCCGAGACCTCGCGCGATGTACTGAGCGCGCGGCTGGCGGACTGGCTGGCGCAGGACCGCGTGCTGTGGCTCGACCACGGCTACCTCGAAGGCGACGACACCGATGCGCACATCGACACCCTCGCCCGGTTCGCGCCGGACGATGCGATCGTCTTCCAGGCCTGCGATGACGCGAACGATCCGCACCACGCCGAACTCCACGCAATGGCCGACGAGATCGCGGCGCTGCGCACCTCCGATGGCGCGCCGTATCGGCTGTTCCCGCTCCCGTGGGCGCGTCCGATCCTCGACCAGGGCCGCCGCCTGGCGGCCAGCTATGCGAACTACCTGATCCTCAACGGCGCAGTGCTGATGCCCGCCTATGGCGACCCGGCCGACGCGGCCGCCGCCGCCGTGCTGGCGCAGGCGTACCCTGGCCGCGAGATCGTGCAGGTGCCCTGCCGCCCGCTGATCTGGCAGAACGGCAGCCTGCACTGCATCACCATGCAATTGCCGCAGGGCGCGCTCGCAGGCTGATCCCGGTCCGCCCCGGACGAAAGCATGACCAACGGCACTGGAGCGTGACTACAGGTGTCGCCACTCTGGCCCACCGCCTGGAGTTCTTTCGATGCCTCGCACCCTGCTCGCCGCCATCGCGGCCTTCCTGTTGTCCGCAGCGGCCCTGGCGTCCGCGCCGGGCCAGGACACCACCACCGAAGCACTGGCCCGGTTGCAGGCGGCCTCGACGGCCGCCGAATCCGATGCGCTGCTGATCGTCCACGACGGTCGCGTGCTGGTCGACACCGCCACCGATCCGGCGCGCGCACCGATCGAACTAATGTCGGCGACCAAGTCGGTGGTGGCGCTGGGCGTCGGCCTGCTGCTGGCCGACGGCAAGCTGGACTCGCTCGACACCCCCGTCCACACCTTCTTCCCCGAATGGGCGCAGGGACGCAAGCGCGACATCACCGTGCGCATGCTGCTCGACCACACCTCGGGCCTGCAGAACGTGCCCAACGCCGGCGAAGAACTCGAACCAGCACCCGACATCGTGCAACTCGCACTGGCGGCGGAACTCGATGCCGCGCCTGGCGAAACGTTTTCGTACAACAACAAGGCCACCAACCTGCTGTCCGGCGTCATCTCAAGGGCCAGCGGGATGCCGATGGACGCCTATCTCCAAAGCCGTCTCTTCGACCCACTCGACATCCACCCTGGCTCTTGGCTGAAGGATCCGGCCGGAAATCCCTGGGCCATGGCCGGCCTGTCGGTCACCGCAAGCGACGCGGCCAAGCTCGGCCAGTTGCTGCTCGACGACGGCGTCACACCCGATGGCACGCGCCTGCTGCCCGAAGGCTTCGTCCAGGCGCTGTACAGTGCCGGTCCGCGTTCACCGCGCGTCGGCCTGCTGTGGTGGCGCATTCCCGAGTGGCAATTCCTGACCGTGCGCGAGGACGCCATCGCAACCGCGCGCGCACGCGACGCGGATCCACGCTGGATCAGTGCACTGGAGTCGCTGCGCGGGCAGCGACTCGATGGCGCCGCGGGGCTGCGCAAGGCGCTGGGCGATGCACTGGGCGACGACTGGCCGGTGCTGTACTCGGCTCAGATTACCGGGCGCGGTCTCGCCCGTGCGGATGTGTTCGACGAGGACACCGGCCCGGTCGTGGCGTATGCGGCGGACGGTTTCCTTGGCCAGTACATCGTCGTGGTGCCCGACAAGCGCCTGGTGGCGGTGCGGCAGATCCGGCGCCGCGATACCCCGCATGCCCCGGCGCTGGACTACCCGCGCTTCACGGCCGACGTCGTCGCACTCGCGGCCACGCTTTGACGCGCTCTGAACGGCGGTGGCCGGCGCGCGGGCGCGCGCGTCTATCCGCGTTAGCATGGTCGGCCTTTTCGAGTCCCGTAGCACCGCCGCCATGACCCGCAAGACCACCCTGCCCGTCGCGCTGATCCAGGAACGCGCCATCATCGACCGCGGCACCGACAACGCCGAGGCCAACCTGTCGATCATCGAGGCGCGCGTGCGCGAGGCGGCGGCGCAGGGCGCACGGCTGGTGCTGTTGCAGGAACTGCACAACGGTGCGTACTTCTGCCAGGAAGAGAACGTCGATGCGTTCGATCTTGCCGAGCCGATTCCCGGCCCGAGCACCGAGCGGCTGTCCGCGCTCGCCCGCCGGCACCAGGTGGTCCTGGTCAGTTCGCTGTTCGAGCGCCGCGCCGCCGGCCTGTACCACAACACCGGCGTGGTGTTCGACGCCGACGGCAGCCTGGCGGGCAAGTACCGCAAGATGCACATCCCCGACGATCCGGGCTTCTACGAGAAGTTCTACTTCACCCCGGGCGATCTGGGATTCAAGCCGATCGAAACCTCGGTCGGCCGACTCGGCCTGCTGGTGTGCTGGGATCAGTGGTATCCCGAGGCCGCCCGGCTGATGGCGCTGGCGGGCGCGGACCTGCTGCTCTATCCCACCGCGATCGGCTGGGACCCGAGCGACGACGACGCCGAGAAGACACGCCAGCGCGATGCCTGGATTCTCAGTCATCGCGGGCACGCGGTGGCCAACGGGCTGCCGGTGCTCTCGTGCAACCGGGTCGGCCACGAACCCTCGCCGCTGGGCGCGGCCGGCATCGACTTCTGGGGCAACAGCCACGTGCTCGGCCCGCAGGGCGAATTCCTCGCCCAGGCCGGCGGCGATCCGACGCTGCTGACCTGCGAAGTGGATCTGGGCCGCAGCGAGCACGTGCGCCGGATCTGGCCGTTCCTGCGCGACCGCAGGATCGACGCCTACGGCGATCTGCTCAAGCGCTATATCGACTGACGCCGGTGGCTGCTCCCACCCCTGGCGTCGTGATCCGCGACGCGCACGACGGCGATCTCGAGGCGATCGCCGCGCTTTACGCGCGGGAAGTCGTCGACGGCGTGGCCACCTACGAATACGACGCGCCGGATCGCGATGAGATGCGCCGGCGCTGGTCGGCGCTGCGCCAGGCCGGCTTTCCGTATCTGGTCGCAGAGCTCGACGGCCGCTTCGCCGGCTATGCCTACGCCGGCAGTTTCCGCGCGCGCATCGGCTACCGCTTCACCGTCGAAAGCTCGGTCTACGTCATACCGGCGCTGCACGGCCAAGGCGTGGGACGGCGGCTGATGGACGCGCTGATCGATACCTGCACGCAGCGCGGCTTCCGGCAGATGATCGCGGTGATCGGCCCACCGCAGGACGGCCCCTCCGTCCGCTTCCACGCGCGCCTGGGCTTTGAGACCGTCGGCGTGCTGCCGGGCTCGGGCCGCAAGCATGGCCGCTGGCTCGACACCATCTTGATGCAGCGCGCGCTGGGCGACGGCGCCGCCACCCCACCCGAAGACGAATGACCCGATGACCGATTCCGCCGCCTCCCCGTCCTGGCAGACGCAGCCGCACACGATCGTCGAGCGCGATGGCGTGCGCTACACCCTGCTGGGCACCGCCCACGTCTCGAAAGTCAGCGTGGAGGCGGTCGAGGACGCAATCGGCAGCGGCGCGTTCGACATGGTCGCGGTCGAACTCGACCCGCAGCGCCTGCAGGCGATCACCGATCCCGACGCGCTGGGCAAGCTCAATCTGGTCGACGTGATCCGCAAGGGCCGCGTCGCGTTGTTCGCCGCCAATCTGGCGCTGTCGGCCTATCAGCGCCGGCTCGCCGAGCAACTCGGCATCGAGCCGGGCGCCGAACTCAAGCGCGCCGTCGCGCTCGCCGATGCCCGCGGCCTGCCGGTCGCGCTGATCGACCGCGATGTCGGCCTGACCTTCCGCCGCACCTCGTCCCGGCTCGGGCTGATGGGCAAGCTGCGACTCGGCGGCAGCCTGATGTCGGGCCTGCTGACCAACGAGGAGATGGGCGAAGACGAGATCGAGAAGCTCAAGCAAGGCGACATGCTCGAATCGAGCTTCGGCGATTTCGCCCGCAGCGATCCCAAGCTCTACGAGACGATCATCGCCGAGCGCGACCGCTACATGGCCGCACGCCTGCGTGGCGATGTCGGCCACGCGCGCGAGGTCCTGGCGGTCGTCGGCGCTGGTCACCTGGCCGGCATCGCGCGCCACCTGGCCGAAGACACGCAGACGCCGTCAGCGATCCGCACAGAGCTGGAACAGGCGCCGAGCACGCGTCGGTTCCCGTGGTTCACCACCCTGTTGATGGCGCTGATCCTGGCGATGATCGGCTGGGGCTACTGGCATGGCGGCGTCGACGTCGGCCGCCAGTTGCTCGAGGAGTGGGTGCTGATCACCGCCGCATTCGCCGCGCTGGGCGCGATCGCCGCCGCCGCGCATCCGCTCGGCATCCTGGCCGCGGCGATCGCCGCGCCACTCAAGCCATTCCGTCCCCCGGGCGTCTCGCCCGGCCTGTTCAGTGCGCTGATCGAAGCGCACATGCGCACGCCCGCTTACCGTGACTTCCTGGCCCTGCGCGATGATGCGGGCACGTTCCGCGGCTGGTACCGCAACCGCGTCTCGAGGACGATCCTCAACTTCATGTTCACCAACCTGGGGTCGAGCATCGGCGTGTGGGTCGCGGGCCTGCGGATCTTCGGCAAGCTGCTGCACTGACCGGCGCGACCACGCGGGCCACCACGCCCTCAAGGCGGAATGGCCCGCACCGCCAAGCGACGCGGGCCAGTGACGTTACGACGCCGTGGACACGCCCGCCGGCACGCCCCGCGCGCGGCGGAGCATGCGCGCCGTGCCGTACCGCAGGTCGTCGAGCAGCGCGTAGATCGTCGGCAGGAACAACAGACTGACCACGGTCGAGAACGCCAGCCCGCCGGCAACCGCGCGCGCCATCGGCGAGTACGCCAGACCGCCGAGTACGACGGTGTCGCTGAGCGAGATCGGCACCATCGCCAGGATCGCCGTGCCCATCGTCATCATGATCGGCCGCAACCGCTCGCGGCTGCCCTCCACCAGCGCCTCCAGACGCGGCATGCCGCGTCGGCGCAGGTTGTTGATGTGTTCGACCATGATGATCCCGTTGTTCACCACCACGCCCATCAGCACCAGGATGCCGATGAAGGCCATGACCGTGAACGCGGTACCGGTGAACCAGAACAGCCAGAACACGCCGAACACCGAGAACAGCACGCAACTCATGATCGCCGCGGGGAACAGCAGCGACTCGAACACCGCTGCCATCACCACGTAGATCATGATCACCGCAATCACCAGGTTGAACAGCATCTGCTGGCTTGCCGCCGTATCGTCCTCGAAGCCGCTGCCGGAGAAGCTGTAGCCGTAGCCCGCTGGAAACGCGACCGTGTCCAGCGTCTGCTCCAGCGCCTTGCGGGCATCGGGCATCGTCGTACCGCCAGCGAGGTTGGCCTGCAGCGTCAGCGAGGTCTGCCGGTCGTTGCGGGTGATCCGGCTGGAGGCCGGCTCCACCCGCATTTCGACCAGGCTGGTCAGCGGCACGCTGCGGCCGTCCGGCGCCCGGACCATGAAGGCGGCGATATCGGCTTCGCTGTAGGTCTCCGCGCCCGCGAAGCGGACCCACACCGGCACCTCGTCGTCACCGCGCCGGAACTCGCGCAGCTGGCTGCCGCGCAGCGCCAGGCCGACGAAGTTCGAGACCTGCTCGGCCGAGAATCCGAACGCGGCTGCGCGGTCGCGATCGACGCTGATCCGAAGCTCGTGGTTGAGATCGCCCGAATCCACGCGCACGTCGCGCAGCGCCGGATTGGCCGCCAGGATCGGGATCACGCCATCGGCGATCTCGCGCAGTACCTGGGTCGAATCGCCGACCAGTTGCACCTGGACGCCCTGGCTGCCGCCCGCCCCGCCGCCGCCCTGGCCGCCACCGCGTACGCCGACATCGGCGCGCGCGGACTTGGGCAGCGCCTCGCTGATCTTGTCCGACAGCACCCGGGTGTCGGACACATCGTCCTGGAACGTGATGATCGTGCCCGAATCGCCGCCCTCGCCGAACCACGAGTAGAGCTGACGGATCCGGTACTGCTCGCGGCGCTGGTCGAGGAAGGTCTCGTAGCGTCGCACCTCCTCGGAGCGCTGTTGCAGGTTGTAGCTGCCCTTCCACTGGTAGTAGAGCTGGATCTCCTTGCCGCCGCCGCTGTCGCCGAACATATCGAACTTGATCTGGCTCATCGGCAACAGGCTCAACGCGACCACCAGAACGATGCCCGCCACCGACCAACCGCGGTGCTGCAGCGACCAGCGCAGGAGCCGCGCATAGCCGCGTTGCATGCGCGGGATCAGCCCATCGGGCCGGGCGACCGCCGGCGGCGTCTTCATGCGCGCCGACATCATCGGGATCAGGCTCACGGCCACCAGCCACGAGGCCAGCAGCGAGACCGAGATGGTGATCGCCAGCTGATTCATGAAGATGCTGATGTTGTTGGTCTCGCCCAGCATGTTGGGCACGAACACGATGCAGTGGCACAGCGTGCCGGCCGACAGCGCGATCGCGACATGCCGCGTGCCCAGCACCGAGGCCAGCCACGGCTGGTCGGGCATGCGTTCGCGCTCCTGGTAGATGCTCTCCACCACGACCACGGCATTGTCGACCAGCATGCCGACCGCCAGCAGCAGGCCCATCAGCGACAGCACGTTGAGCGTGACGTCGAAAAAGTGCATGAAGCCCAGGGTGATGATGAAGCAGATCGGGATCGCGAGCGTCACCATCAGCGTCGACGGCCAGTGGCGCAGGAAGAAGTACAGCACGACGATCGACAGCACCAGACCGATCGCGCCCGCCTCGACCAGCTCCAGCAGCGACGACGTCACTTCCTCGCCCAGGTTCTGGATCACCTTGACGTCGATGCCTTCCAGCCCCGGTTCGCTGCGCGCGGTCTCGACTTCGGCCAGCACGCTGCGCGCGATCTCGACGAGGTTGGCATCGCGCTCCTTGAAGATCTCCAGCCCCACCGCCGCCCGTCCGTCGAGGCGCCGACCATAGTCCATGCGCTGCGGCTTGAAGCGCACGTCGGCGATGTCCGACAGCCGTAGTCCCTTCTGGTCGATCACCAGGTCGCGCAGTTGCTGCAGGTCCTGGATCTCGCCCAGCGGCTGCACCCGCAAGCGCTGCCCGCCATCGAGGATCTGGCCGGCCGAGACCGAGAAGTTCAATGCGCGCAGGCGAGTGGCCAGCGCGTTGAGTTCGATGCCGTGCGCAGTCAGGCGATCGGGCTGGACTGCGATCTCGACCTCGTTGGGCGACGCCCCGCTGATCTCCACGCGCGCCACACCGGGCACCCGTTCGAGCCGGCGCTTGAGCTGCCGGTCGATCATCTCGTAACTGCCCGACAGATCGACATTGGCGGCCAGGCGCAGGCGCAGGACCGCCTGGTCACTGGCGGTCCACTTGTGGACGAAGTAACGACGGAAATCGTCGGGCAGGTCGGAGCGGATCGCGTCGATCTTCTCGCGCGCCTCGGCGGCGCTGATCGCGATGTCGCGGTCCCAGTCCGAGAACTCGAGCAGCACACCCGCGCCATCGGCATTGGCATCGCCGCGCATGCGCTTGATGCCGCTCATCGTCGCCAGTGCCTCCTCGGCCGGGCGCAGCAGGTTCTGCTCGGCCTCGACGGGCGTGGACCCCGCGTAGGGCAACTCGACATAAAGGATCGGCATGGTCAGGTCGGGCAGCGCTTCCAGCGGCAGGCGCACCGCCGCGATCAGGCCGATCACCACCATCGAGACGAAGCACATGATGGTGGTGACCGGACGGCGCAGGCTCAGCTCGGCGATGCTCATGGCGTGCCTGCCTCCGCCCCATCGCGCTCAGCGGCCGCACCCAGCCGCGCGCGGCGACCACGCTCGGCGTAGAACGCATCGGACTTGCGATCGAGCAGCTCGTAGACCACCGGGATCACCAGCAGCGTGAGCACGGTCGAGACCGCCAGCCCCCCCATGACGGTGATCGCCATCGGCGAGCGCACCTCGGCGCCCTCGCCCAGCGCCAGCGCCAACGGCAGGAAGCCGAACAGCGTCGCCAGGGTGGTCATCACAATCGGACGCAGACGCGAGCGTGCGCCCTCGACCAGCGCCTCGCGCTTGGCCACGCCGGCCTCGCGCAACTGGTTGACCTTGTCGATCAGAATGATCGCGTTCTTGACCACCAGACCCACCATCAGGATCAGGCCGATGAAGGCAACCACCGAGATCGTGTTGCCGGTCAGCAGCAGCGCCCCGATCGCACCAACCATCGCCAGCGGGATGGTGAACAGGATCACGAACGGATGCAGCAGCGATTCGAACTGCGAGGCCATCACCAGGTAGACCAGGAAGATCGCCAATGCGAACGCCATCAGCAGCGAGCGCATCGACTCGGCGAGTTCCTCGCCCTGCCCACCGATGTGCAGCCCGATCTCGGGACCGAGCGGGTTTTCGGCGACCATCTGCCGCACCTCGGTCATCGCCGCGCCCAGGTCGATGTCGCGCAGGTTCGCCGACACCACGGCCACGCGTACCTGGTCGGCCCGGTGGATCTCGCTCGGGCCGATGGTCGCGACCACGTCGGCGACCGAGTCCAGTCGCACGGCCGCGCCGCTGCCCGGATTGACGATCAGGTTGCGGATGCGCTCCACCGAATCGCGCTCATTCTCCTGCGCGCGCACCAGCACATCGATCTTGCGGTCGCGGAAGTTGTAGCGCGTGGCCACCTCGCCGCGCACCGCGCGCACCACCGCATCGGCGATCTGCCGCGTGGTCAGGCCGAACGCCCCCGCACGCGCCTGGTCGAAGACGATCTGGATCTCGGGGAAGCCCTGCTCCACCGTGCTCTTGACGTCGGCGTAGTGCGGATTTGCCCGCAGCAGTTCGGCCATGCGCTGGCCGGCCTTCGCCAGCCCGTCGAGATCCTGGCCGCGCAGTTCGATCTCCAGCGGCGTGGAGAAGCTGAAGATCTGCGGCCGCGAAAAGTCCACCGCGACGCCGGGATATTGCCGCATGGTGTTGCGCAGGCGCTCGGTCTGCTGCGCCTCGAACTCGCGGCTACCGCCGTCGCTCATGACGATGCTCAACCGGCCGATGTTCTCGCCGCTCTCGGTCGGATTCGCGTCCAGCCGGGTGCCGCTGCCGCTCACCCCGAACAACAAGGCCACACCGTCGTCGTCGCGATGCGCCTGCTGCACTTCGCGCATGATGCGGTCGGTTTCGCGCAACGGGGTGCCGGGCGGCAACTTGGCGGTCATTTCGAACCGGTCCTGGGCCAGTTGCGGGATCAGGTCGGTCCCCAACAGCGGCACGGCGAACATGCTGACCACAAACACCGCGGTCGCAGTACCCAGCACCCACCACGGCCGCGCCAGCGCCGCCGGCAGGATCCGCATGTAGCCACGCTCGGCGCGCTCGTAGGGCGCCATCGCCGCATCGCTGGCGCGTCCCATCACGCGGCTGACCACGTACGAGACACCGCGCCAGGCACGAATGAGCAGCCAGACCAAGCCGAACAGCACGCCATGAATGCCGGTGCCGATGCCGCGGCCGGTCGCCGCCAACGGCTTCTGCCAGCGGCGCTCGGGGCGCCATTGCGGATGCGGCGCTTCTTCCGGGAAGGCCAGCGGCGGACGGCCTTTGAGCGAGGCCAACATCGGGATCAACGTCATCGCCACCAGCAGCGACACGCCGACCGCGATGGCGATCGTCAACGCCTGGTCGCGGAACAACTGGCCGGCGATGCCTTCGACGAACACTAAGGGCAGGAACACCGCGATGATCGTCAGCGTCGAGGCGATCACCGCCATGCCCACTTCCCGGGTGCCGGTGATCGCGGCCTCCAGCACGCCCAGCCCGCGTTCGCGCGCCTTGGCGATGGACTCGAGCACGACGATCGAATCGTCGACCACCAGACCCGTCGCAAGCGCCAGGCCGCCGAGCGACATGACATTCAGGCTCAGGCCCAACTGGCCCATGAAGAAAAACGTGGTGATGATCGAGACCGGCAGCGACAGGCTCACCACCAACGTGCTCCACCCATTGCGCAGGAACAGGAAGATGATCAGCACCGCCAGAGTGCCGCCGATCAGCGCATCGGTGCGCACGTCGTTGATCGCCGCCCGCACGAACTTCGACTGGTCGTCGACGACGGTCAGCGTCATCCCCGGCGGCAGGTCCTTGCGGATCACCGCCAACCGCGCCTGGATCGCATCGGCGGTCGACACGGTATTGGCGTCGCCCTCCTTGTAGATCGCCAACTCCACCGCCTCGTCGCCGCCGAGCCGGATGATGCTCTCGCGTTCCTTGAAGCCCTGGCGCACGGTGGCGATGTCGCGCAGCCGGATCGCGCGGCCGCCCGCGATCGTCGCGCCATCCGCGCCCGAGGCGCTCTGCACCGACGCCGCAGCGGCGAGCACCGCCTGCGAACCACTGGCCGCCGCGATCGCGGCCATCTGCTGCGCCGCGCTGGCGGCGGCGTTGTCGCCGCCCGACTGCGTGGCCACCAGCATCTCGCCGATCTGCTCGACGCTGGCGAACTGGTTGACCGTGCGCACCAGATAGCGCTGCGTGCCCTGGTCGAGACGACCGCCCGACAGGTTGATGTTCTCCTGCTGCAGGCGCTGGATCACGTTCTCGATCGGCAGGCCGATGCGCGCCATCTGCTGCAGGTCCAGTTCCACCTGCACTTCGTCTTCGAAGCCGCCGCCGACCTTGACCGCGGCCACGCCGGCCACCGGCTCGAGCTTCTTCTTCAGATCGTCGTCGGCGTAGCGACGCATGCGCGTCAACTCGTCGACCGCACCGCCCTTGTCGCCGGCGGTCAGCGCGAGCCGCAGGATCGGCTCGGTGGACGGGTTGAAGCGCAACAGCACCGGCGGCTTGACCTCGAGCGGCAACTGCAAGGTCTCGAGCTTGTCGCGCACCTCCAAGCTCGCCTGGTCCATGTCGGTGCCCCAGGCGAACTCGAGCACCACATCGCTCTGGCCGGTCCGCGAGATCGAGCGCAGCTTGCGCACGCCCTTGACCACGCCCAGCGCCTCCTCGACCGGCTCGCTGACCAGGGTCTCGATCTCCGACGGTGCCGCGCCGGTGTACTCGGTGCGCACCGTCAGTGTGGGGTAGCTCAGATCGGGCAGCAAGTTGACCTTGAGGTTGGTCAGCGCGATCAGGCCGAACAGCATCAGGCTGATCGCGACCATCCACACCGTCACGCGGCGCCGCGTGGAGAACTCGACCAGATCGAACCGCCTGGGTGCGGTGGCATGCGGGTCCGCGGCCGGGCCGTCGCCGGCGGGGCCTTCGTGGGAGGCGCCGGCCATTACTGCGCGTCGCTCTTGGCGCCGGTGGCGGGCTTGGCGGCCGCGACCGGGGCCGCGCCGATCACCTGCACCGGGCTGCCCTCACGCAGCGCGACCTTGCCGGCGGTCACCACCTGCATGCCGTCCTCCAAGCCGTCGCGGACTTCGATCAGATCGCCATCCACATACCCCAGCGTCACCGGCACGCGCACGGCCTTGCCGTCACGCACGGTGAACACCGCCGCCTGGTCGCCGTCATCGAGCAGCGCGGCGCGCGGGATCACCAGCGCGTCGGCGCGCTGGTCGTAATCGATGTGGATGCGCCCGAACATGCCCGCGCGCAGCGCATCGGTACCGGCGAAGGCGGTGACCACGCGGAATGTGCCGCTGCGCGACTCGACCACCGGCGCGACGCGCTCGACGACGCCCTCGAACGACTCGCCCGGCAGCGCGTCGACCTGCAGCCGCACCGGCTGGCCGCGCTTGAGCACGCGCAACTCGCGCTCGGGGACATTGAGCGTCGCCTCGATGCGCGCGTTGTCGACGATGCTGAAGATCGGCGTGTTGATCTGCACGAAGTTGCCGGTGCGGATCATGCGCTGGGAGATCACGCCTGCGATCGGCGCGGTGACCGTGGTGTAGGACAACTCCAGCTGCGCCATCTCGTACTGCGCACGTGCGGTATCGAGGTCGAACTTGATCTGGTCCAGATCGTTGGCGCTGATCATCTGCTGGCCGACGAGCTGCTGCGCGCGACGGTAGCTGTTTTCCAGCTTGCCCATCGTCGCCCGGCTCTGCAGCACCGCCAGGCGTGCACGATCGGGGTCGAGCCGCACCAGCGGCTGGCCGGCCCGGACGGCATCCCCCTCCTCGACCAGCACCTCCAGCGCGATTCCCGAGGTCTTGGCGACCACGTCCGCACCGCGCGGTACGTCCAGCGACGCGGTCCCCACATAGCTCGCCGCCACACTGCGCCGCGCCACGGCCTCGGTCTCCACCGGCACCGGCGCCTGCGCCGCATCGCCGGGCTGGGCCTGGGCATCGCCTCCTCCCCCCTTGCAGGCGCTCAAGCCGAAGGCGGCCGCCAGCAGCAGGCTGCCGGCGAAAATGCGTCCCGAGGACGTGCGAACGAGCAGTGTCGACATTGGAATGGAATGACCCCTACGGTGTGGTAGCAATGTAGTTCACCCGAACATGCGGATTCCATCCGCCATTGGTCATGGTGACCTCCAGCGTTGCGAACTGGGCCTGGATGCGCCGTTGGGTTTGCACAGAGCCCATGGCTATACTGGCGCGGTTGCCCGCGGTTCAGCGACCGCCCGCGGGTCACGTCCCACGCTTCCCCGACAGCCGTTCCAGCCACTCAGGATTGCGGATACCAAGATGACGCGACCGCTGCTGCTCGCCTCCTGCCTCGCCCTTGCCGCGATGGCCTCTCCCGCGGCCCTGGCGCAGACCGCCGCCGCACCTGCCGCCGCGGCCAATGCGCCGCTGGCGGGCGACGCCGGCAACGGCCGGACCCTGACCTACACCTGCCAGGGCTGCCACGGGGTCGAGGGCTACCGCAACGTCTATCCGCACTACCACGTGCCCCGGATCGGCGGCCAATCGCCCCAGTACCTCGTCAATGCGCTCAACGAGTACAAGCGCGGCACCCGCCGGCATCCGACGATGCAGGCCCAGGCGCAGAGCTTCTCGGACCAGGACATCGCCGACATCGCCGCCTTTCTTTCGGAGCTGACCCAGTGAGCGGCATGAACCGGACCTTCCTTCTGCTGATCCCGACCGCGGCCTGTCTGGCGTTGGCCGCCTGCGGCGGCCCCGCCGCCGACGGCCAGGCGCATGCCGGTGGCGGCACGTCATCGTCGGCCGGCCTGCCCAAGGGGTCGGTGCAGGCAGGCGAGCGCGCAGCGAACGTCAAGAGCGCCGCGACCGGCCAGACCTGCACCGATTGCCACGGCGCCGGCGGCAATGCGCCGCTCGACCCGACCTATCCGAAGATCGGCGGGCAGTACCGCGACTACATCGCCCACGCGCTCCAGGCCTACCGCGACGGCACGCGCGAGCATGCGCTGATGTCGCAGCAGGCCACCGGGCTGAGCGACCAGCAGATCGCCGACCTCGCGGCCTACTTCGCCGACCAGCCCAGCCAGTTGCGCGATCTTCGCGGCGTGCACGACCGCTGACCGTCGTCGTCGCCGTTCGACCCCATGCGCGCCCTCGCTGGAGGGATGCCCAAGAGCGGATCAACACCTGTGATCCGCTCTGCCTGCGTGCGGCCTGCCGACTCTAACTTCGGCTTCGGATTTCAGCCGCTGCCCCCGACCTGCGCGCCGTAGCGCGCGCCGAGCACCACGGGGCGACCAGGCCCAATCGCAGTCCTGGCCTGAGCGCCGTGCGCCGGGGCCGCGCGCGGCACAGGCGCACGCACTGAATTCGATTCCGGCCTCATTTGCCCAGGCTGTCGCGGTCTTCCTGCAACTCCGGCTTCCACGGCACGTCCGGTGGCGGCCGGCCGTCGGTCTCGACGTCCTGCATGTTCGGATCGGTGATCCCGCAGCCGCCGCCGAAGGCCAGCAACGCGACGCTGCACTGGATGGTCTTGCTGGTGCCCGGAATCGGGATCAGCACCGTCTGCACGCTGCGCCGCACCCATTCTTCCAGGAGCGATTCGCTGGGCACCCAGTAACGATCGAAGCGCGTCGACTCGTAGCCCGGGGCCGGTCGCCGCAGCCAGGTGCCCATGCGGTCGATCTTCTCGAAATCCTCGGTGATCGTGCCCGGCGGCAGCCCGCCGCCCACGCGCCCGCCATCGGCCAGGCGCGGGCGGCCATCGGCGCCGAACAGGCCCGACGGGCGACCGGGCCGGCCGCCGTCGCGCGCGGTGTCGGCATCGCCCCAGTCGTCGGCAGCGCGGGTCGACGGCGCGGCGCCCGGCGGGGACGCCGCGACGGGCCCACGCCCTGCGGTCGCGGCCGGGGTCTGCTCGCCCGTTCCCGGCGCTGGCGTCGCCGCGCCGCCTGGCACGGGCCGCGCCGGAGCAGGCGCCGGTGCCGAGGTGGGGGCCGGGGTCGTCGCGACTTCGGCAGCGGGCGCGGGATCGCGCAGCGGCACGTTGCGTTCGCGCGCGGTGACTTCGGGCGCGGACCGCGCCGCTGGCGTCGGCGTCTCGACCGTCACGTCCGGTCGCGGCGCGGTCGGCAGACGGACGGTCTCGGTCGCCTGCGCCACGGCCCGCTCGCGGACCTCGAGCTCCAGCGTCGGCGCCTCTGGCGTGGGCGGCGCCAAGTCGATGCGCTGAGGACCTCGTAGGGCCGGGATCTCGACCGCCTGCAACGGCGCGTCGGGCACCTGCCGGTCGCGCACGGCGACCTCCGGCGCCGCCGGACGCGGCGGCGGCAGCGTGAACGCACTGTCTGGCCGCGGCGTCTCGGTGACCTGCAGCACGTCCTGCGCGGGCGCGTCGTCCGCATCGGCCATCGATTGTGCGGGCGCGGGATCCTGCGCCGGGGGCGGCACCGTGGGCGCGGGTACCGGTGCGGATGCCGGGTCGGTGGGCGTCGCCTGCGCGGCAGCGGTCGGTGTCGGTGGCGTTGGTGCCTCGCCCGGATCGCCCCCGGCATCGCGTGGCGTGCCGGCGCCAATGAACACCGCCTCGACGACGTGCTCCTCGCCGTGGGCGGCGGCCTCGGTCGCGGCGAGGAACCGCGCCTGCATCAGCAGCAGCAACAGGCCCAGCCAGCTCAGTTGGATCAGCAGCGTCGTCACCAGCGAGACGACCCGCAGGCCGCGCTCGTCCCGGGGGGCATGCTCCCAGAGCGGATAGGCCAGGCTGGCCCAGGCGGCCAGTGCACTGGCCGGCGGCGCATGCCGACGCCGAGGCGATGCCGGCCGGCCGGCCAGCACTGCGGCGATCGCCGGCGCGGCCGCGCCGGTCACCCCGCCGGCGCGCGCCCGCATGGCCGCAAACCACGCCGTCCAGCCGGGCGGAAAGTCCGGCGCCGCCTCGGCCGCCCCGCCCGACCGCCGGCGACGGAGCACCTCGATCAGGTCGGTAGAGGTGAACATCCGTCGCAGGCCGCCGGCTGCCGGACCTGGCTCAGGCCACGTCGCGCGGCATGTACGGCGCGCTGCCGCTGTCGTGGTCGGTCGCGTCGCGCACGGCGGTGACGCCGGGGACCTTCTCCATCAGCGTCTTCTCGATGCCCTGCTTGAGGGTCACGTCGACCAGGCCGCAGCCGTGGCAGCCGCCACCGAAGCGCAGCACCACCACGCCCTCGGCGGTGATCTCCTGCACCGACACGTTGCCGCGATGCTGGGCCAGCTGGGGATTGACTTCGTTCTCGACCACCCAGTGCACCCGCTCCACCAGCGATGCAGCCTCCGGCGGCGCTTCGCCCTTGATCTTCGGCGCACGGATCTGCAACTGCCCGCCGGTCGCGCGGGCCTCGTAGTCGATCTGCGCGCCGTCCAGGTAAGGCACGCTGGGCGCGTCGAGCCACAGCGTGAAGCCCTCGCAGTCGATCGCCCATTCGTCGCCGGTCAGATCGCCTGGCTCGGCGAACTCCAGGCGCACGTCCGCGCGCGTGGTACCGGCGTGGACCGCGGCCAGGCGCACCCCCAGTCCCGGTAGCGCCTCGCGCTCGATCAGCTTGCGGAAATGCGTCTGGGCGGATTCGGAGATATTGATCATGGGGGTATTCTAGCGAGCCTGCGCCGGCGCACGTGCCGGTCGCCGTCTGTCGCATGAATGGCCGTTGCGGAACGGCCGCCGCTGCCCAAGGAACTGCCGATGTCGGATCTGCCCCCCCTCGCCCAAGCCCACTGCATCGCCCGCCGTGGCGCCGAGCACCGCCTGCCTGAAGCGCGGGTACGCGAACTGCTGCCGCACCTGCCCGAGTGGACCCTCGCCGAGGACGGCGGCGCGCTGACCCGCACGTTCCGGTTCGAGGATTACCACCGGACGATGGCGTTCGTGAATGCCCTGGCGTTCATGGCCCACCGCGAGGACCACCACCCCGACCTGGGCGTGCACTACGACCGAGTCGACGTGCGCTACTCGACCCACGACGTCGGCGGACTGAGCGAGAACGACTTCATCTGCGCGGCCAAGGCCGACCGGTTGGTCGCGTGAGTCGCCGCGCGATCGGCATGCTCGCCGCGCTCGTCTGCGCGGTGCCTGCTTGGGCGAATCCGCCAACCTTCATGGACGCGTTGGACGCGTACACGGCGGGCGACCCCGCCCGTTGCGGCGAGATCCTGCTGGGCGCGGAAGCCGCGGGCGGCGCGATCCCGATGAGTGGCGAACTGCTGACCGCCGAATGCCTGTCGGCGATGGGACGCTACGATGATGCCTTCGCGTATCTGCGAAGGCAGCTCCCCCACGGTCGGATCGCACTCGACGAACTGCTGGGCAAATCTCGCCCGGGGCTGGACGCGTTGCGGGCGCAGCCGGGATGGACCGCATTGCGCGCCGAGGCCGAGTCGCTGGACGCCGCGCGCGCCGACACCCGCGATTCCGCGCTGCGCGCAGAACTCCTGGCGCGCGCGGCGCGTGACCAGGCCGTCCGCAGCGCGATGACCGATGGCGGCACGGGGCGGCTCGATCAGTCCGACTGGGAGGCGATCGCAGCAGTGGACCGCGAGAACGTCGCATGGCTGAAGCCGCTGATCGAAACCCGAGGTTGGCCCGACAGTGATCTGGTCGGCCACGACGGCGCGAAGGCAGCTTGGCTGCTCGTCCAACATGCCGATCACGACCCCGCATTCCAGCGGGACGCGCTCGCGCGGATGCAGGTCGCGGTGGAATTGGACCGTGCCGACCGCAGCGACTTCGCGCTGCTGACCGACCGCGTCTTGCTCGCGGACGGCCAGCCCCAGCGCTACGGCACCCAGTTCCAAACCGGTGACGATGGCGTCATTCGGATGCGCCCGGTGGAGGACCCGGACGGCCTGGAGGCGCGCCGCGCTGCTGTCGGACTGCCCTCGATGGCCGACTACCGGCAAGTGCTGCGCGCGGGTTACGGCACCGAGGTCGAATGAGGGCGCGGTCAGTGCACTGCGGCCATCGACTCGGCGTCCCAGCGTCCGGCGAGCGTCTTTGAGCGCGATTCCAGTCGCGCCGTGACCGCCTCCCGGCTCAGCCCAGCCGGTCCAGCGCCTCGCGCAGGTCTTCGGCCAGCGGCGCATTGAGGACGTAGGCCTCGCCGTCGTCGAGCGTGAACTCCAGCGATGCGGCATGCAGGAACAGGCGCCGCAGTCCGATCTGCTCGCGCAGCCGGCGGTTGACCTCGAGATCGCCGTACTTGTCGTCGCCGGCCACCGGATGGCCGATGTGCTGAGCGTGTACGCGGATCTGGTGGGTGCGCCCGGTCTCGATCCGCACCTCGCAGTACGACTGTCCACCGCGGCGCTCCAGCACCCGGAAATGGCTCAGCGAAGGCTTGCCCGCGGCGTTGACCTGGACGTGGCGCTCGCCGCCCTGCCGCAAGCCCACGTGCAACGCCGCATCGACGCTCATCGTGCCGTCGGGCAGGCGGCCGGCGAGCAGCGCGAGGTAGCGCTTGCGAATACCCGCGCCGTGATCCTCGCGCATCAGCGCCTGCAACTGGGTCAACGCCGAGCGCTTCTTGGCCAGCACCATCAGCCCCGAGGTGTCGCGGTCGAGCCGGTGCACGAGCTCCAGCGACTGGTTCGGTCGCAGCGCGCGCAAGGTCTCGATGACCCCGAAACTGATCCCGCTGCCGCCGTGGCTGGCGATGCCCGACGGCTTGCTGATCGCCAGCAGCCGCGCATCCTCGAACACGATGCTCGCCTCCATCGCCGCCAGCAGCCCGCGCGACGGCGTGCCCGCCTCTCCGGCCGGCGCCAGCCTGACCGGGGGAATGCGGACCTCGTCGCCGGCCTCGAGCTTGCGCTCGGCCTTGGCGCGGCCACCGTTCACCCGGACCTGGCCGCTGCGCACGATCTTGTAGACGATCGACCGCGGCGCGCCCTTGAGCTGGCCCAGCAGGAAGTTGTCGAGGCGCTGGCCGGCGCGGTCGTCGGTTACCCGGACCAGCCGCACGCCGCCGCCGGCCGGGCCGGAATCGTTGTCAGTCATCGTCGCTTATTTATCTGCTACACTCGGCCCGCGATATAAGGTGCTGATTTCCCTGGAAGATCACGGGCCAAAAGCCCACCTTCCGAAGGTCTC
Organism: Luteimonas sp. TWI382; assembly: GCF_039674545.1. Lineage (NCBI taxonomy): Bacteria > Pseudomonadati > Pseudomonadota > Gammaproteobacteria > Lysobacterales > Lysobacteraceae > Luteimonas > Luteimonas sp. TWI382. The sequence goes on along the minus strand of NZ_JBDJNS010000014.1, from coordinate 3,896 downwards.
CGGACAGTGCGCGGCCACCGCCCCAGGGGCGGCCATGTTAGCGGCTGGACGGCAACGCTGCTTATCGCCCGATGCCTGGCATCGGCGCTGAACACGTCCCGCGCGGCGCCCGTCCCGGTCCAAGACCGGTCGCGAGCGGCCAGCGGCCCGCAACACCCAGACAACAACGAGCGCTCCCGCGGCCCGCCGTGGTGTCGTAGCGCTGGAAAATCCGGTTCGTCGCTGCGCGTGCGCGGCGGCTTCAGGCTTCATCCAGGCGAAACGCCCCGACGTTCCGCGCGCGAGAGCGCGTTGAGGAACGCAATCCATGAAGCGCATGCTCATCAATGCGACGCAGGCAGAAGAACTGCGCGTCGCCATCGTCGACGGCCAGTCCCTGTACGACATCGATATCGAACAGCCGTCGCGGGAACAGAAGAAGTCCAATATCTACAAGGGCCGGATCACCCGGATCGAACCCTCGCTCGAGGCCGCGTTCGTCGAGTACGGCGCCGCCCGCCACGGCTTTTTGCCGCTCAAGGAAGTCTCGCGCGACTATTTCCAGGCCGGCGTCGACCCCAACAAGGGCTCGATCAAGGAACTGTTGCGCGAGGGCCAGGAGGTCGTCGTCCAGGTCGACAAGGAAGAGCGCGGCAACAAGGGCGCCGCCCTGACCACGTTCATCTCGCTGGCCGGCCGCTACATGGTGCTGATGCCCAACTCGCCGACCGCCGGCGGCGTCTCGCGCCGGATCGAAGGCGAGGACCGCGCCGAGCTGAAGAAGGCGATGGACGCGCTGACCATTCCCGACGACATGGGCGTGATCATCCGTACCGCCGGCGTCGGCCGCGACGCCGAAGAACTGCAGTGGGACCTGGACTACCTGCTGAGCATCTGGCGGGCGATCGCCGAGGCCGCGCTCAGCAAGCCCTCGCCGTTCCTGATCTACCAGGAGTCGCGCCTGATCACCCGGGCGCTGCGCGACTACATGCGCGCCGATATCGCCGAGATCCTGGTCGATACGCCGGAGATGTACGCCGAGGCGCGCGACTTCGTCGAGCAGGTGATGCCGCACAACCTGCGCAAGCTCAAGCACTACACCGACGACGTCCCGCTGTTCAACCGCTACCAGATCGAGTCGCAGATCGAGAGCGCCTACGAGCGCACCGTGCGCCTGCCCTCCGGCGGCGCGCTGGTCATCGACCAGACCGAGGCGCTGACCGCGATCGACGTCAACTCGGCGCGCGCCACCAAGGGTGGCGACATCGAAGAAACCGCGTTCAACACCAACCTGGAGGCCGCCGACGAGGTGGCCCGCCAGCTGCGCCTGCGCGACCTGGGCGGCCTGGTGGTGATCGACTTCATCGACATGTCGTCCAACAAGCACCAGCGCGACGTCGAGAACCGGCTGCAGAACGCGCTCAAGTACGACCGCGCACGCGTGCAGCAGAACCGGATCTCCAAGTTCGGCCTGCTGGAGATGAGCCGCCAGCGCCTGCGCGCGAGCCTGGGCGAGTCCAGCCAGATCGTGTGCCCGCGCTGCGAAGGCCACGGCCGTATGCGCAGCATCGAATCGCTGTCGCTGTCGATCATCCGCGTCGCCGAAGAGCACGCGATGAAGGACAACACCGGGCAGGTGCTGGTGCAGGCACCGGTGGAGATCGCCAACTACCTACTCAACGAGAAGCGCAGCGCGCTGGCCGAGATCGAGAAGCGCCACGGCGCCCCGATCATCATCGTCGCCGACGAGCAGTTGCATACGCCGCACTACGAGGTCTCGCGCATCCGTGAGAACGAGCTCGGCGAGGAGACCAGCCGCCCAAGCTACCAGCGCGGCACGCCGCGCCGCGTGGCGACGATCGCGCTGAGCAAGGGCAACCTCAATGTGCCGCCGCCGGCCGTGACCAATGTTCGCCCGGCCCAGCCTGCGCCGATCCGCGAGCCCAAGCCCGAGCCGGCGCCCGCCCCGGCCCCCGCGCCCGTGGCCGCCCCTGCACCGGCGCCGGCCCCGGCCTCGTCCGGCGGTTTCGTCGGCTGGCTCAAGACGCTGTTCGCCGCTCCCGCCCCTGCGCCGCAGCCCGCGCGCCAGGACACCCGCGCGCCGCGCCCCGATGGTCAGGCCCGGGATGGCCAGCCGCGCGGCGAAGGACGCGGCAACGGCCGCAACGGTCAGCGTCGCGACCGCCGCGGGTCGCGTTCGGGTGGACAAGGTGGTCAGGGCGCGCAGACCGGCGCCTCGGCACCTGCACGCGAGGAGCAGGCCGCCACGCCGCAGCGCGAATCGCGCCGCGAGCAGCCCGCAGCCCAGGACAAGCGTCCCCAGGAGCGTCGCCAGAAGCAGAAGCCGCCGCGCGCGCCCCGTCCGCCCAGAGGCGAGGACGACGCCCCCGAGACGATGACGGCCCCGGCCGTCGCGGCCACCGCGGCCGCGGTCTCGACGCCGCCGGCCCAGGCGGCAGCGCCCGCACGCACGGAGGTCACCCCGGCACCGGTCGAGTCGCCGAAGGTCGAGGCATCGGCCCCGGCAGAGGCCGATCGGCACGCGCCGGCTTCGGCAGCGGACGCGGCATCGCCCCAGCTCGCGCCGGCCGTGGTCGATGCCGATCCGACCGACGAGGATCGGACCGACGAGGCACCGACCGCGAGCGATGATGACGAGGGCGGCAACGGCCGTCGCCGTCGCGGTCGTCGCGGCGGCCGCCGCCGCCGCCGTGGCAAGGCCGGCGACGGCAGCGTCGCGGGCGACGAGCTGCAGCAGGACGACGACGATGCCGCGGACGACCACGGCATCGTCCCGTCCGACCGCGCCCAGCCCGAGTTCGACTTCGACGACCTGCCGGCCGCCCCGGCGCAGCCCCAGGCCGCGACGTCGGCGCCTGCGCTCACGCCCGCTGCAACCGCGGCGCCTGCTTCCGCAGCTGCCGCAGCCGCAGCCGTGATCGCGACCGGCGCCGATGGCGCGGCGCAGGCGCCTGTCGACAACGCGTCCGAACCGTCGTCGGCGGCGCCTGCATCGGCCCCGAGCACCGTCCCGGCCCTGCCGGCAGCAGAAGACGCGCAGACCGACGTCGATACCGGCGTGGCAGACACCTCGGTTTCGGCACAGGCCCAGGACGCGGACCCGGTCGATCCGGCCGCGACGCTGTCGACCCCGTCGGCGGTCGACACCGCCCAGGCCGAGGCTGAGGCCGCCGTGCCCGCCTCGCCGGTCGAACAGCCGGTGGCGGACGCTGGGAGCCGCGAGACGGCTCCGGGTCTGTTCGATGCGCCGGTGTCCAGCACCCCAGCGACCGACGCAGTCGAGCAGGTCGAAGCGGTCAAGGCCGTCGAGGTCGAGCGGACCGAGGCGATCGACGAGGTGCCGCAGGCCGCGCACGCAGTCGACTCGGCAACGGATGCGTCGCGGGCCGGTATCGCCGCAGCGACGCCGCCACAGGCCGAGCCGACGGACGCAGTCGAGCCCGAGGCGCAGCCCGATGGCGAGCGTCACGACGTGCCCGAGTCCGCAGTCGCGACGCGCACGCCTGCGGCAAGCGACGCCAAGGCCAAGCAGGACGAGCAGCCGGACCCGCCGCCGAGCCGCGAGGCCTGAGCCACACGAAGAAGCCCCGGCATGTCCGGGGCTTCTTTTTGGTTCATCGCTGAATTCCGGGGAAGGCTGCGCGGATCTTCAGGAAGAAGTACTCCTGATCGCGGTACCCGTAGGCACGGCGCTTGATGACCTTGATGGTGTTGTTGATGCCTTCAACGATGCTGGTGTTGAGTCGATGCCGGCAGCGCGACACGATTCCATGCAGGTAGGCTTTGAGCTTGGCCGCGAAATGGGCCAGCGCGGCAATCCCACTGGATTGGGCCTGCTCCAGCCAGTGCTCCCAGGCCCGTTGGGCGCAGCTGGGATGCTGGTAGAACCACAGTCG
>NZ_JBDJNS010000013.1:0-107514 GCF_039674545.1 Luteimonas sp. TWI382 | reverse complement strand
GTGCGGCCTGAGCCGGCTTCGGGCTCACCGCCGCGCCGATCTGGGCGCGCTGCAGGCCCGAGGTGATGACCCGGTCGCCTGCCGCCAGACCCGAATCGACGATCCAGTTGCCGCCGTCGGCGCGCACCAGATTGATGTCCTTGCGCACGACCTTGTCGTCGGGACCGGCGACGAGCACGAAGGCGCTGGTCGCGTCGCGTTGCACCGCGGCCTGAGGCACCACGTAGATGCCGTCCTGGCGGCCCATGTCGGCGACCAGGGTCACGTAGGTGCCCGGCAGCAGGCGGCGGTCGGGATTGGGCACGGTGGCGCGCAGCGCGATGGCGCCGGTCGCCGGGTCGACGACGTCGGCCGAGAAGTCCAGGCTGCCGGTGTGCTCGTAGACCGTGCCATCCTGCAACCGCACCTGCACCGAGGCCTGCTCGCTGCGGTCGACCTGCTTGGCGCGCAGCGCCTCCATGTCCGACACGCTCATCGAGAAGTTCACGTACAGCGGGTCGATCTGGTCGACGGTGGTCAGCAGCGTCACATCGCCCTGTCCGACCAGCGCACCCTCGGTGACCTGCTGCTTGCCGGCGCGGCCCGAGATCGGCGCGCGCACGGTGGCGTAACCTAGGTTGATCTGCGCACTGCGCACCGACGCCCGCGCCGCTTCCAGCGAGGCCTGCGCGCTGCGCTCGGTCGCCAGCGCGTTGTCGAGGTCGGACTTGGAGATGAAGTCGGTGGGCGCCAGCTGACGTGCGCGGTCGGCGGCGGTCTTGGCGTTGGTGTACTGCGCCTGCGCCTGCGCTTCGGCGGCCTGGGCGTTACCGAGCGCGGCTTGCAGTTGCGCCGGATCGATCACGAACAGCACGTCGCCTTCCTTTACGTCGCTGCCTTCGGTATAGACACGACGCTCGAGCACGCCGGGGACACGGGCGCGCACATCGGCGCTGCGGAACGGCGCGAGCCGGCCGACCAGATCCTGGCGCAGCGGCTGCGCGCCCGGCTGGACAGTCAGCACCTCGACTTCGGGTGGCGGCGGCGCCGCCTGTTCCTGTTGATTGCCACAGGCGGAAAGCGCCGCGGCGAGCACGGCAATGGACAGGATTCGGCGCATGGGAGGACCTGGGGGAGGAGTCGAACGGGATTTACTATACCGGCCAGTATAGCTAATTAGGCAACCGATCTGCACCGTGCAGGAAGTCATTCCGCCACTCGGTCCCCCGAAGCGGACGTGAACCTTGCTCACAAAATGAACTTGATTCACAATGCGCCGCCGTTCGTGTTCAGGTTCCTCATGTCCGTCACCAGCACCACTGTCGCCCGGCGTCAGCGCGAGATCGCCGAGCGCGAGATCGCCTTGCTCGATGTCGCCCAGGCGCAGATCCAGCGCGACGGGCTGATGTCGTTGCAGATGGCGCGCGTCGCCGAGGAGTGCGGCTATGCGATCGGCACGCTGTACCGGCATTTCGCCAGCAAGGAAGATCTGCTGGTGGCCCTGGCGACACGCAACTGCATGAGCCGGGTGGAGCTGTTCGAGCGCGCGGCGCATTGGCAAGGCCCCACGCGTGAGCGGATGCTGGCCGTGGTTCTGGCCGACCTGCTGATCATGCGTGAGCAGCCGGAGCATTTCCGCCTGGCGCAGTTCGTCTGGACCGACATGGTCTGGGGCGCTGCGTCGGCGGAGAGCCGGCGCCGGGCGCTGGCGGCATTCGAGCCGCTGGGCGACCTGATCGACGGCATCGCGGCCGAAGCCCGCGCGAACGGCGAGCTGCCGTCGTCCACGCTCCCGATCCCGGCACTGACGATGGGCCCATGGATGATGTCGGTCGGGCTGCAGGCGCTGGTGCAGCAGCGCGATCTGATCGACACGGCCGTGATCGGCCACCCCTATCGACTGCTGATCCGCCATCTGCAGTACCTGTTCAACGGCTACGGCTGGCAGCCGCTGGTCGATGCCGGCGACGACGCCGCGCTCGACGCGCTGATCGACCGCGTCAGCCGCGACGTCTTCGGGACCGACTGGTCCAGCATCGCTCCCGCACTGCCCTGCCCTCCTTCCTACGCCTGACGGAACCCCCTATGTCCAGGACCGAGCCCCGACGCGCCCCGCGTCCCCGCCTCCGCATGTTCGTCGTGCTGCTGATCACCGTTCTGGTGTTCGGCGGCGTGTTCCTCGCCAAGTTTCTGTCGGGACGTGCGGTCAACGCCTTCTTCGACGACATGCCGCAGCCACCGGTGGCGATCACCACGTTCGATGCGGTCGAGCAGGCATGGACGACGCCGCTCGAAGCGGTCGGCACCCTGGTCGCGGTCAACGGCACCGATGTCACCACCGAGGCCGGCGGCGTGGTCCGCCGGCTGTCGTTCGAGCCCGGCCAGCCAGTCAAGGCCGGCACGGTGCTGGTTGAGCTCAACACCGACAACGAGCTGGCGGTGCTGCGCTCGAGCGAGGCGGCCGCCAAGCTGGCGGCGGTACAGCGCGACCGCTGGCGCGAACTCGGCAGCGATCAGCTCGTCTCGCAGGCCGAGGTCGAGCAGCGTGCCACCGAGGCGGCAACGGCGCAGGCCCAGGTCGATGCGCAGCGGGCGCTGATCGCGCAGAAGACCATCCGCGCACCGTTCGACGGCGTGCTGGGCATCCGCAAGGTCAACCTCGGCCAGTACCTCGCGCCGGGGGCTGCGATCGTCAGCCTGCAACAGCTCGACCCGATCTTCCTGAACTTCACCCTGCCCGAGCAGCAGCTCCCCCGCATCCAGGAAGGCGCGACCATCGAGGCGCGGGTCGACGCGCTGCCGGACGCGCGCTTCGAGGGCACCATCACCGCAGTCGAGCCCGCGGTCGACCCGAACACCCGCAACTTCCAGGTGCAGGCGACGCTGGCCAACCCGGATGGCAGGCTGCGTCCAGGCGCGTTCGCACGCGTCGGCCTTGCGGTCGGCGGTGCGCAGAATGTGGTCGTGATCCCGCAGACGGCGGTCAGCTTCAATCCCTACGGCAATGCGGTCTACGTGGTGTCGGAGCAGCGCGGCGACGAGAAGGCCGACGCACCCAAGGACGGTGCACAGGGCCCGACGCTGACGGTGCGCCAGCGCTTCATCACCACCGGCCCCACGCGTGGCGACCTGATCGCGGTGACCGACGGCCTCAAGCCCGGCGAGCGCGTGGCCACCAGCGGCCTGCTGAAACTACGCAACGACGCGGTGGTGACGATCAACAACCGCGTCCAGCCGTCCGCAGACGACGCGCCGACGCCCGAGAACCGCTGACGCCGCGCGGGCTCCGGCCCGCCCCGCTCCCTGACCCGCGCTGCGATGCGCGGGGGAGAACGAGATGACATTCACAGACATCTTCATCCGCAAACCGGTGCTGGCGATGGTCGTCAGCCTGTTCATCCTGCTGTTCGGCCTGCGCGCGTTCTCCGAACTCAATGTGCGTCAGTACCCCGAGCTGCAGAATGCGGTCGTCAACATCAGCACCACGTACTTCGGCGCCGACGCCGACCTGATCCAGGGCTTCATCACCACGCCGCTCGAGCGCGAAGTCGCCAGTGCCGAAGGCATCGATTACATCACCTCGACCAGTTCGGCCGGCGTGAGCGTGATCCAGGCCTACATCCGCCTGGACTACGATCCCAACCAGGCCCTCACCCAGATCGCGGCCAAGGTCAACAAGCTGCGCAGCGAACTGCCGGCCGAGTCCGAGAATCCGGTCATCGACCTGCAGCAGGGCCAGCAGGTCGCGGCGATGTATGTCTCGTTCGCCAGCGACACGCTCGACGACAACCAGATCACCGACTACCTCACGCGCGCGGTGGAGCCGAAGATCGCAACGATCCCAGGCGTGCAGCGTGCCGAGATCATGGGCCCGGGCGCATTTGCAATGCGGGTGTGGCTCAAGCCCGACCGGATGACCGCGCTGGGCGTCACCGCCAGCGATGTCCACGCCGCGCTGCAGGCCAACAACGTGCTCTCGGCCCTGGGCTCGACCAAGGGCCAGATGGTGGCGGTCGATCTCACCGCGCGCACCGATCTGCGCACGCCCGATGAGTTCCGCGCGCTGGTGGTGCGCGAGGCAGACGGCGCGATCGTGCGCCTGGGCGATATCGCCGATGTGGTGCTGGGCTCGGAGAACTACGGCTCGTCGGTGCGCATCAACGGGGCCTCGGCCACGTTCATGGGTATCTATGTCTCGCCCGACGCCAACGCGCTGGACGTGATCGCGGACGTGCGCCGCGCCTGGGACAACGAGATCGTGCCGCAGTTGCCCGAGGGCATCGAGGCGACGATCCCCTACGACAGCACCGAGTCGATCCAGGACGGCATCAACGAGGTCATCCGCACGATCATCGAAGCGGTGATCATCGTGATCGTGGTCATCTACCTGTTCCTGGGGTCGCTGCGCAGCGTGCTGATCCCGGCGATCACCGTGCCCCTGTCGCTGGTCGGCGCGCTGTTCCTGATGCTGCTGATGGGCTTCACGATCAACCTGCTCACATTGCTGGCGATGGTGCTGGCGATCGGCATCGTGGTCGACGACGCGATCATCGTGCTGGAAAACATCCACCGCCACATCGAGGAGGGCATGACGCCGTTCGATGCGTCGATCCGTGGCGCGCGCGAACTGGCGTGGCCGGTTGTGGCGATGACCACGACCCTGATCGCGGTGTATCTGCCGATCGGCTTCCAGGGCGGACTGACCGGAGTGCTGTTCACCGAATTCGCGTTCACGCTGGCCGGCTCGGTGCTGCTGTCGGGCGTGATCGCGCTGACGCTTACGCCGATGATGTGCGCCAAGATCCTCAAGCCGCATGGTCAGGGCAGCGGCAAAAGCCGCCTGGAAGCGTGGCTGGACCGCCGCTTCGACGCCCTGCAGCACGGCTATCAGCGACGCCTGCACGGCGCGCTGCAGACCCGCGGCGTGATCCTGGCCTTCGGCGCGGTCGTGCTGGTCTCGTGCGCATTCCTGTACATCGGCGCGCCCAAGGAACCGGCGCCGATGGAGGACGAGGGCTTCGTGTTCGCGATCGGCAGCGCGGATGCGGCAAGCACGCTGGACTATGTCGAGCGCTACACCGAAGAGATGTCCGACATCGTGGAGCAGATCCCCGAGATCAACGACTTCTTCCTGTTCAACGGCGGCTTCGGCGGCATGGGGGGCAGCAACAGCGCGATGGGCGGCTTCGTGCTCAAGCCCTGGAGCCAGCGCGACCGTTCGACCAACCAGGTGCTGCAGCAGGACCTGCAGCCCAAGCTTGCCGAGATCACCGGCTTGAACATCTTCGCGCTGGTGCCGCCGTCGCTGCCCTCGGCCGGCGGCGACGGCGGCGGCGAGTTCCTGATCGGCGGCATCGGTTCGCTGGCGCAGCTGTCGGAGATCGCCGACGAGGTCGTCGCGCGCGCGCAGCAGAGCCGGCGCTTCATCTTCCTGGACAAGGACCTGAAGATCGACAAGCCGCGCGTGGAGGTGCAGATCGATCGGGACAAGGCGGCGCTGCTGGGCATCGACATGCGCACGTTGGCGGCCGACATGAGCGCGCTGCTCGCCGGCGGCTACGTCAATCGCTTCGCGATGCAGAACCGCTCCTACCGGGTGATCCCGCAGGTGCAGCGCGCCGACCGGCTCAATGCCGAGCAACTCGGCAACTACTACACCCGTACCCGTAGCGGCGAGCTGATCCCGCTCTCGACGGTGGTCTCGTTCAAGGAAAGCGCGCAGCCGCAGTCGCTCAAGCGCTTCCAGCAGCTCAATGCGGTGGGCATCACCTTCGCGCCGCGACCGGGCGTGACCAAGGGCGAGGCGCTGCGGGTCCTCGACGAGATCGCCGCCGACGTGCTGCCGCAGGGCTACAGCGTGGACTACGCCGGCGAGTCGCGGCAGTTCAAGCAGGAAGGCACCACGATGCTGATCACGCTGGCGTTCGCGCTGGTGATCATCTTCCTGGTGCTGGCCGCGCAGTTCGAGAGCTTCCGCGATGCGCTGATCATGCTGATCACCGTGCCGATGGCGATCAGCGGCGCACTGCTGGTGCTCAACGCGCTGGGCCTGGTGTCGGGCATCCTGCAGTTCGCCGGCATCGAGGCCTTCCCCGGCATGTCGATCAACATCTACACGCAGGTGGGCCTGGTCACCCTGGTGGGTGTGATCTCCAAGCACGGCATTCTGATCGTGGAGTTCGCCAACAAGCTGCAGATCAACGAAGGTCTGAGCAAGGCCGAGGCGATCGAGCAGGCCGCCGCGATCCGCCTGCGACCGGTGCTGATGACGACGGCCGCGCTGGTGTTCGCGATGGTGCCGCTGCTGATCGCCAGCGGTCCGGGCGCGGCGGCGCGCTTCTCGATGGGCCTGGTGATCGCCGCCGGCATGTCGATCGGCACCGCGTTCACACTGTTCGTGCTGCCGGCGTTCTACCTGCTGCTGGCGCGTGACCACAGCCACGACCGGGGCGCGGTGGCCGCCACGGACGCCGACGGGCACGACGGCAACCCAGCGACGCCGGTGCCCCAGGGGCACTGAGCACGTCGGGCCTCCCCCGCGCCAGCCGCCGCTGCCCCCCCCCCCCAAAGCGCCGGCGCGGCCGCGCGGCGGGCCCGGCCCGCGCCAGCCCCCCGGCGTCCCCCGCCGCGCCCCCGGGGCCCCTGCCCGGCCCCCCCACGCCCCCGATCAGAGCCGGCGCGGCAGCGCGTCGATCCAGGCCGGATCGAGCACCAGGGCGCCCGCGTCGGCGCTGCCCCCGTCGCCGACGAACGGCAGCACGCCCAGGCACGGCGCCGGCAGCGCATCGGCAAGCAGGCCGAGATAGTCGTCTGCGCGCGAGAACTCTGGATCGATCCGGTTACCGACCCAACCCACAAGCCGACAGCCGTCGGCCGCGATCGCGCGTGCGCTCAGCCGGGCATGGCTCAGGCAGCCGAGCCGGAGCCCGACCACCAGCACCACTGCGCCGCCCAGCCACCGCGCCAGGTCCGCATGTTCGATGCCCTCGGCCAGCGGCGCGGCCCAGCCGCCGGCGCCTTCGACCAGCACCACATCGGCCGCCGCGGCGAGCCGCGCGTGCGCCGCGTGCAGATCGGCGGCATTGACGATCACGCCGGCTGCGCGTGCGGCCAGGGTCGGCGCGGTCGCTTCGGGCAGGGCCACCGGGTTGACGTCGGCGTACACCGGCCGGGGCCGGCTGGCGGCCTGCAGCGCCAGCGCATCCTCATTGCGCCAGCCACCGTCCTGCCAATCGCAGCCGCTGGCGATCGGCTTCATGCCGACCGCGCGGCGACCATCGGCACGCAAGGCCTGCAACAGCGCCACGCTGGCGTGGGTCTTGCCGATGCCGGTATCGGTCCCGGTGACCAGGCACGTGCGCGCGCTCATACCGGCGCGCCGATCGGGACGCCAGCGACGGCGCGGCCGGGCGGGTGCGACCCCGCTGCTACACTGCGCGACATGTTCACCTCCACACCTCTGAGCGGCAGCAAGGCCGACCAGTATGCCGCGCTCGCGGCACAGGCCCGCGCTCTGCTGCACGGCGAATCCGACCCCATCGCCAATGCCGCGAACCTCTCGGCACTGGTCTACCACGCCCTGCCCGACCTCAACTGGGTCGGCTTCTACTTCTACGACGGGACCGAACTGGTCGTCGGCCCGTTCCAGGGCCTGCCGGCCTGTGTGCGCATTCCGCTCGACAAGGGCGTGTGCGGCGCCGCAGCGCGCACCCGGCAGACCCAGCGGGTCGACGACGTGCACGCCTTTGCAGGCCATATCGCCTGCGATGCTGCGTCGCGGTCTGAAGTCGTCGTGCCACTGGTCGACGGCGACCGCCTGATCGGCGTCTTCGATCTCGACAGTCCGCTGCCGGCCCGGTTCGACGCCGACGATCAGGCCGGGCTGGAGGCGCTCGCACGGCTCTACGTCGAGCACGCGCGTTGAGCGCGCCGAAGCTGCGCAACCTCGGGCCGAAGTCGGCGGCGTGGCTGCGACAGGTGGGGCTGCGCACGCGCGAGGACCTCGAAGCGGCGGGCGCGGTCGAGGCCTTCGTGCGCGTGCGCCGGGCCGGCTTCCGACCCAGCCTCAACCTGCTGTACTCGATCGAGGGCGCGCTGCTGGACTGCCACTGGCAGGAGGTCCCCGAAGCACGGCGTCTGCAGCTGACCGAGGCCGCCGAAGCGGCGACCGCACAACTGCCCGACCCGCGCGCACGGACCGCGGGCGGCCCGGTCACCACGATCGTGCACGACGCGGCCGATCGCGACGACGCGATGCCGGGCGACCCCGACGCACGCTGAACCGGACGAGCGCTGGCGTACAATCGCGCCTGCTTCGCGGTGACCCGGCCTGCCTGGGTTGAAACGGGAAGCCGGTGCGGGCGCCGCGAGGCAACCCCATTCCGGCACTGCCCCCGCAACGGTAAGCGTGTGCAAGCGTCGCTTCTCGCCACTGTGCCCTGTGCACGGGAAGGCGCGACGCCTGGGCTCAGACCGCCCACGCGCAAGTCCGGAGACCGGCCTCGAAGTTCCACCTGATTGCGATGCGGCGGGCATTGCGACGACGTTCCGGGTGCGCCTTGCGCCTGGACGGCGGTCCGTGTGCGCCCGTTCCCGCGATCTTCGCCCGCCCGCCGCGCGTTCGATGCGCGCGCGCAAGGAGACCGCAATGCCGTTCCGCACCTTGACCGTGGCGATCGCCACTGCCCTGCTCGCTCCGTCGGCGCTCGCCGCTCCCGGCGAACTCGACGCCGTGCTCGTCACCGCCAATCGCACCCAGACCGCGCTGGCTGACACCCTCGTGCCGGCGCAGATCATCGACCGCGACGAGATCGAACGCAGCCAGGCGCGCGACCTGCCGGAGCTGCTGCGCGGCCGCGCCGGCATCCAGATCGGCAACAGTGGCGGCCCGGGCAAACTGAGTTCGATCTTCCTGCGCGGCGCCGAATCCGACCACGTACTGGTGCTCGTCGATGGCGTACGCATCGGCAGCGCGACCGCCGGCATGCCGGCGATCCAGGACCTGCCGGTCGACCAGATCGAGCGCGTGGAAATCGTACGCGGCCCGCGTTCGAGCCTCTACGGCTCGGAAGCGATCGGCGGCGTCATCCAGATCTTCACCCGCCGCCACGACGGCGCGATTGCGCCACACGCACGAATCGGCGCCGGCAGCCACGGCTTGCGCGAAGCCAGCGCCGGCATCGGCGGCCGCAGCGGCCGGGGCTGGTTCGGTGTCGATGCAGCGTTCCAGCGCACCGACGGCATCGATGCCTGCCGCGGCTCGTCGGCGTTGTTCCAGGGGTGCTTCGTCGAAGAGCCCGACCGCGACGGCTACCGCAACCGTTCGCTGAACCTGCGCGCCGGCGTGCAGCTCACCGACGCGCTGCGGCTGGAAGGTCATGCCTTGCATGCCGACGCGTTCAATCAGTTCGACGGCAGCCTCTTCGGCGGTAACGAGGCCGACATCGTGCAGCAGGTGGCAGGCGGAACACTGACCTACGCGCCCTCGGACGTCGTGCGCCTGACCGCGCAGGCCGGCCGCGCCTACGACAAGTCGAGCACCTCCTTCCGCGATGCCGACACCGGCACGCGCAGTCATGTCGGCCGCATCGACACCCGCCGCGACACCGCCTCGGTGCAGGCCGACTTCGGCCTGGCGCCGACCCAGGGCCTGAGCCTGGGCTTCGACTGGCAGGCCGACCAAGTCGACAGCGACACCCGCTACGCGGTGACGGCGCGTGACAACTACGCCACGTTCGTTGAGTACCGCGGTCGCTTCGGCGCGCATCGCCTGCAGGCGAGCCTGCGCCACGACGACAACGAGCAGTTCGGCGGCCACGGCACCGGCAGCCTGGGCTGGGGCATGGAGCTGGCCCACGGCCTTCGCGTGACCGCCAGCGCCGGGACCGGCTTCAAGGCCCCGACCTTCAACGACCTGTACTTCCCCGGTTCGCAGAGCCCGGACCTCAAACCGGAACGCTCCAAAAGCATGAACCTCGGCATCTCGCAGCAGGCGGCCCAGTGGCGCTGGTCGTTCGACGTGTTCGAGAGCCGCATCGACGACCTGATTGTGTTCGTCTACCCGCCGCCGGACTATGTCGGTCGCGGCAGCAACATCGACGAGGCCCGCATCCGTGGCGCCGAGCTGACGTTCGCGACCACCCTCGCCGGCTGGGACCTGTCGACCGAGTTGAGTCACGTCGACCCGCGCGACCGCAGCCAGGGCACCTACCGCGACAACCTGCTCGCCCGACGCGCGCGCAGCAGCGGCCGGCTCGACATCGATCGCAGCTTTGGCGACCTGCGCATCGGCACTACGCTGCGCGGCGCCGGCGGCCGCTACGACAACCCCGCCAACACGCTGCGCGTCGGCGGCTACGGCACCCTCGACCTGCGTGCGGCGTGGGCGTTCGCACCCGCGTGGACGCTCGAGGCGCGGGCGACCAACCTGCTCGACAAGGACTACGAGACGGTGGCGTGGTACCGCCAGCCCGGGCGCGAGTACGGGCTGGCGTTGCGCTGGCAGCCGCTCGCGCGCTGACGCGGTGGGGGGCGGGGGGGGGGGGGCCCCTTGGGCCCCCCCCCCCCCCCCGGCCGCATCGCCCGGCATCTGCGAGACTGTCGGCCGGCACCGGCTTGGCAGGGACAGCAATGCGCGTATTCGTCATGGGCGCGTCGGGCGGCGTGGGCACACGGCTGGTCGCGCAGGCGGTGGCGCGCGGCCACCGGGTCACGGCGCAAACGCGGTCGGCAGATCGGCTCACCGCCACAGCGGGCGTCGACATCGTTGTCGGCCGCCCCGACGACGCCCGCTTCCTGGCGCAACGCATGCCCGCGCACGACGCGGTCGTGATGAGCTTGGGCGTCGCCAGCCCGAGGCCGACGACGGTGTTCTCTGATGCGACCCGTGCAGCGATCGCCGCGATGCGCGACACCGGCGTGCGGCGCCTGATCGCAATCACCGGCGTGGGCGCGGGCGAGACGCGCGGGCACGGCGGCTGGCTGTACAACCGCATCGTCTTTCCGCTGGTCACTCGCCACCGCTATGCCGACAAGGAGCGCCAGGAGGCGCTGATCCAGGACTCAGGGCTGGACTGGACGCTGGTGCGGCCCGCGCCGTTCACCGCGCGCCGTGGACGCGGCGACTGGCAGGTCGCCCTGTCCGTCCCGCCGTCGCTGCAACTGCGCACGGTCACCCGGGACGAGGTGGCTGGCTTCGTGATCGATTGCCTAGAATCAGGCGACTTCCTCCACTGCACGCCGTTCATCGGGCGTCCGCGCTGAGGTCACGGCGCGGGGGGCGACGCTGCCCAGCCGGACGGGCACGGCCCGCCGCAGGTCAGCATCCCGCTTGGGCATCCGAATCGGCGATATGCGCCATCAACCCGCTTCGACCGGGCGCGACCTCCGCGGCCAGCACGTGGCGGTCGGGGTAATCGCCACCGTTCTGCGCCCGGAACGCGATCGGCGCCTGCTCGAACAGCCCCGCCAGCCGCGCCCGCCACGCCTGGGATGCCGACGCGAGGCCCTGCGCGTCGAGCGCACCCGCGCCGTAGACCGCGAAAGTGGGCAGCACCTGCATGCCCGGAAAGAACAAAGCACCGTGGGTGATCGGAAACAGCAACTGTTCCAGCGGGCCATTGATGCCGCGGGGCGAGTAGTCCACCTCGGGACCGCCGACCGACACCGCGAGCAATGCACGCTTGCCCGCAAACCCGCCCTCCCCGTACCGGTGGGCGTTGCCGGCATCGCCGTAGCCATAGGCCAGCCCGTAGGTCCAGACCCGGTCGATCCAGCCCTTCATGATCGCCGGCATGCCGAACCACCACAGCGCAAAATGCAGGATCACCGCATCGGCCGCCATCAGCTTGCGCTGTTCGGCCACCACGTCCGGCGTCTGACCATCATGAGCGAAGGCATGGCGCGACTCGGCCACGAACGACAAGCGCTCGGGGTCGAGGCGATGGGGAAAGTCGTCGGCGTCGAACACCGCCTTCCAGCGCGCCGCGTACAGATCGGATTGCGTCACCATGTGACCCTGCGCGGACAGGACGTCGGTCGAGATGTCGACCAGACGACGGGTCATCGAGGTCGGCTCTGGATGGGCGTGGACCAGCAGGACATGCATCGGCGCGGCTCGCAAGGACGATGCACACAAGGTAGCGATGGGAATCCTATAGTTGAAATGGATTCTCACCATTCCAGGTATCGTCATGCGCAATACCTTGCGGGGACTCGATCTCAACCTGCTGCGCACACTCGACGCGTTGCTGATCGAGCACAACGTGACCCGCGCCGCGCAGCGTCTGCATCTGGCGCAGCCGACCATCAGTGCCCAGCTCGCACGGCTGCGGGATTTCTTCGACGACCCGCTGCTGCTGCCAGGACCGCGCGGCATGCGCCCGACGGCACGCGCCGATGCGCTGCGCGAGCCGCTGCGGCAGTCGCTGGCGGCGCTGGCCCAGGCGGTCGCGCCTGCCCCGCCCTTCGCGCCCGCCCAGGCCCGCCAGACGTGGCGCGTCGCCGCCTTCGACTACAGCGTACTGACGGTCCTGCGCCCGGCCTTGGCCACGTTGCGGATCGCCGCGCCAGGGATGCGCCTGGCGGTCGTGCAACGGCCACCGGGGCAGATGGCCGCCAGTACGGCGCAAGATGAGGTCGACCTCGCGTTCCTGACCAACGCCGAGGCACCGCCCACGTTGCGCTGGCGCCGCATGTTCACCGAGCGCTACCTGCTGGTCGGGCGCGCGGGACATCCTGGATTGAAGCGTCGCCCGACACTGGCGCAGTTTTGCAAGCTCGACCATGCGATCGTCTCGCCGGACGGCGGCGGCTTCGATGGGGCTACCGACCGCGCACTCGCCGAGCGCGGCATGGCCCGTCGCGTCGTGCTGTCGGTGCCGCAGTTTCTGGCGATGCCGGCGTTGCTGGAAACCAGCGACTTGGTGGCGATGCTGCCCTCGCGCCTGGTCCAGGCGAACCCGGCGTTGCGGGTGGTCGCACCGCCGATCGCCATTCCCGGCTTCGACCTGCTGATGCTCTGGCCCGAGCGCGTCCATCGCGACCCGGCCCACCAGTGGCTGCGTGCGCACATCGCCGGTATGGAATGAGGCGACCAGCCGCGCCCCGGTGCGTGGCGGCCGCCCTCTGCCGCCGCATAGGCCGAGACCTTCGACGCGCATCTGCGCGACGGTGTGGCGCGCACCGGCTGCGAACATCAGCGCTCCTCACATTGGTATGACCACATATCTGCGACCTTGGTCGCGTTGACGTTGAACCCGCTCAGTTCGCTAAGATTGCCCGGTGTTGAGCGCGCCCTGCCTTCGAATCGGTCATACCAATCGGCCGTGGCGCGCCGGATGCGGTCCATAGATCCGCGCTTGCCGGGCGCGAATCGGACCCGCCTCGGTTCACCGCCCCGCCTCCGCGCCGATGATCGTCATCGCTGCAGGCGAATTGACATGGATGGATTCCCGGATGCGCCTTCCCGCCCCAGCGACCCGCCCCGACACGATCGGCGCGCGCCGATTGCGTCTGTCCGACCAGGTGGTCGACCGCGTGCTGGCACTGATCGACGCGCGCGAGCTGAGGCCCGGTGATCGCCTGCCGGCCGAACGCGCGCTCGCGCTCGAACTGCGCGTGTCGCGCACCGTCTTGCGCGAGGCGATCGCCCACCTGGCGAGTCAGGGCGTGCTGCGTGCACGCCAGGGCGGCGGCACCTACCTGTGTGCGCACGACGCACCCGCAGCCTCGCGCATCGCGCCGCTGCAACCATTCATCAGCGTGTTCCGGAGCGATCCGGAGTACCGCTACGACGTCCTGGAGATCCGCCACGGACTGGAGGGCATGGCTGCCTGGCACGCCGCGCTGCGCGCGACCGACGAGGACCGCGCGCGGATCGCCGATGCCTTCGACGCAATGACGGCCCTGCATGGCCGCAACGATCCCGCCGGCGAGGCGCGCGCCGATGCCGCATTCCACCTGTCCATCGCCGAGGCCTCGCATAATCTGGTGCTGCTGCAGGTCATGCGCGGGATGTTCGACCTGCTGCAGACCAATATCTCGCAGAGCCGCGAAACGCTCTATGTCTCGCGAGCCGCTGTTGATGCAGCACCGGGCGATGCGCGACGCCGTCCTGTCGGGTGACCCGGAGGGCGCACGCGCCGCCGCGCACACCCACCTGGCGTTCGTGCACTGCTCGCTACGCGAACTCGATGACAACGAAGCGCGCCGCGCCCGCGCTTCGCGCCTGCCGCCGTCGCACAGCTGAAGGCGAGCGCCATGATCATCGCCGCCTCGACCGACTACCGCGCCGCCGCCCAGCGGCGGCTGCCGCCGTTCCTGTTCCACTACATCGACGGCGGCGCGTACGCAGAACAGACCCTGCGTCGCAACGTCGCCGACCTGGAGGGCATCGCCCTGCGCCAGCGGGTGCTGCGCGATGTCGCCGACCTGGACCTGTCGACCGAACTGTTCGGCGAGCGCCTGGCCTTCCCCGCGGCGCTCGCGCCGGTCGGGCTGAGCGGCATGTATGCGCGCCGCGGCGAGGTCCAGGCGGCCCGCGCGGCGGCTTCGCGCGGCATCCCGTTCACGCTGTCGACGGTGTCGGTCTGCGCGATCGAGGAAGTCGCACCCGCGATCGACCGGCCGATGTGGTTCCAGTTGTACGTGCTGCGCGACCGCGGCTTCATGCGCGCCGCGCTCGAACGCGCACAGGCCGCCGGCTGCAGCACGCTGGTGTTCACGGTCGACATGCCCACGCCCGGCGCGCGCTACCGCGACGCGCACTCGGGTATGAGCGGCCCCAACGCCGCGCTGCGCCGCCTGTGGCAGGCAGCCACGCATCCGCGCTGGGCCTGGGACGTGGGTCTGCGCGGGCGCCCGCACGATCTGGGCAACATCTCCGCCTACCGCGGCGCTGTGACCGGACTGGCCGACTACATCGGCTGGCTGGGCGCGAACTTCGACCCGTCGATTGCGTGGAAGGATCTGGAATGGATCCGCGCATTCTGGCGCGGACCGATGGTCATCAAAGGCATCCTCGACCCGGACGATGCCCGCGATGCGGTGCGCTTCGGCGCCGACGGCATCGTCGTCTCCAACCACGGCGGGCGTCAGCTCGACGGCGTATTGTCGACCGCGCATGCGCTGCCCGCGATCGCAGACGCCGTCGGCGGGTCGCTGAAGATCCTCGCCGATTCGGGCGTGCGCAGCGGGCTGGACATCGTGCGGATGCTGGCGCTGGGCGCCGATGCGGTGCTGCTGGGCCGTGCGTTCGTCTATGCGCTGGCCGCGGCCGGCCAGGCGGGGGTGGCACACCTGCTCGACCTGCTGCAACAGGAAATGCGCGTGGCGATGACGCTGACCGGCGCGCGCACCGTCGCCGACATCGGCGGCGATACCCTGGTTGCGCCACCGCGATGACACCGGGGCTGGTCGAGCGGCTACGCGGTATCGTCGGCCGCCGTCATGTGCTGACCGGCATGCGTGCGACACGGCGCTACCGCAAGGGGTATCGCTCCGGCGACGGGCCGGTGCTCGCGGTCGTCCGTCCGGGCAGTCTGGTGGCGCTGTGGCAGGTGCTGCAGGCGGTGCTCGACGCTGGCGCGATCGTGCTGATGCAGGCGGCCAACACCGGCCTGACCGGTGGGTCGACGCCTGACGGCAACGGTTATGACCGCGGCATCGTACTGGTCAGCACGCGGCGGCTGCTGGGCATCCAGTTGCTCGACGGCGGCCGGCAAGTGGTGTGCCTGCCGGGGGCAACGCTCGACCGGCTGGAAAAAGCCCTCGCGCCGTTGGATCGCGAGCCGCATTCGGTGATCGGTGCGTCGTGCATCGGCGCCTCAGTGCTCGGCGGCGTGTGCAACAACTCCGGCGGCGCGCTGGTGCGCCGCGGTCCGGCCTACACCGAGCTGGCGCTGTTTGCGCAGCGCGACGCCGACGGTACGCTGCGGTTGGTGAACCACCTGGGCATCGAACTGGGCGACGACCCCGAGATGATGCTCGCGCGATTGGAGGCCGGCGACTACCGCACCCGCGATGTCCGCGACCCGCCCGATCGCGTCGCCTCGGACCGCCGCTACGCGCAGGACGTGCGCGACGTCGATGCGCCCACGCCGGCACGCTACAACGCCGACCCCTCGCGACTGCACGAGGCCTCCGGTTCGGCAGGCCGGCTGGCGGTGTTCGCGGTGCGGCTCGACACCTTCCCGCGCGCGCCGGCGACCGTGCTCTACATCGGCAGCAACGAGCCCGACGACCTCACCGCGATCCGCCGTCACCTGTTGCGCGCATCCGACGACTTGCCGATCGCCGGCGAGTACGTGCACCGCGACGCGTTCGACATCGGCGCTCAGTACGGCAAGGACGTGTTCCTGCTGATCGACCGCTTCGGCACCGACAAGGTCCCGGCAGCGTTCGCGCTCAAGAGCCGGATCGACGGCGTGCTTGAGCGTATCGGCCTGCGCGGCGCGAGCGACCGGGCGCTGCAGGCGCTCGTCTCGCTGTTACCCGACCACCTGCCGCGCCGGTTGCGCGACTTCCGCGAGCGCTATGCGCACCATCTGTTGCTCAAGGTCGGCACCCCGCAGGCGGCCGCGACCGGGGCGTTTCTGGATCGCCATTTCGCCGCAGCCACATCGGGCAGCTGGTTCCGCTGCACCGCCGACGAGGGCCGCAAGGCCTTCCTGCATCGCTTCGCCATCGCCGGCGCGGCGGTCCGCTACCGCGAGGTGCACCGGCGCCAGGTCGCCGACATCGTCGCGCTCGACATCGCGCTGCGCCGCAACGATCGCGACTGGGTCGAGACGTTGCCGCCGTCGATCGCATCCGCGCTCGCCGGCAGGCTGTGCCACGGACACTTCCTGTGCCACGTCTTTCACCAGGACTACATCGTCAAGGCCGGCCACGACCCTCTGGCGATCGAGCATGCGATGTGGGCCCTGCTCGACGCACGTGGCGCCGAGTACCCGGCCGAGCACAATGTCGGCCATCTCTACACCGCCAAGCCGGCGCTGGCCGCGTTCTATCGCGCGCTCGACCCGACCAACAGCTTCAACCCAGGCATCGGCCACACCCCAAAAGGTGCGCACTAGCGCGACGGCGACTGTCCGCGATGATCGCGCGCGCTTATCGGCCCGCCATCGCACAGTGTCCAGCGCCTGCCGAGTGCCGCGACCACCCAGCGGAATCGGGCCGCGACTGGGCGCGGTACCCGGCAGGCGCCCACGACGGACGACCGGCTCCTGGCTGGCACGTCCCTGCCCATCCAAAGTGGAACGCCCGTTCCCGCATCTGGGTGAAGAACCACAAGAAAGCCCCGCTCACGCGGGGCTTTCTTGTGGCTGCGCGCGCGGTCAGGCGACCGGCGCCACACCCGAGGCCTGCGCCCCCTTCGGTCCCTGCGTCACCTCGTAGCTCACCCGCTGCCCCTCCTGCAGCGAGCGGAAACCACTCGAGTTGATCGCCGAGAAATGGACGAATACGTCCGCACTGCCGTCCTCGGGCGCAATGAACCCGAATCCCTTCGCATCGTTGAACCACTTCACTGTGCCGTATTGCATGAACGTCTGACCTCGTCTGGATACGTGATACCGGCCCGCCTGCAAGGAGCGACCGGCGGCCCGAGTATGCAAAGCAAGCTACCGCCGTGGCAATCAGGCCGCGAGCAGCGCCCGCAGCAGGGCCGGAATGCCGGACGACGCCGCGGTGACGTTGGCGAGCACGTCCTCGAAGGTGATGACCTCATCGACCTGGGGGCCGGCCCCGGCCGCCCAGTTGGCGACGATGGCCAGGCACGCGTAATCCAGACCGAGCTCCCGTGCCAGGCCCGCCTCGGGCATGCCGGTCATGCCGACCAGGTCGCAGCCATCGCGGCGCATGCGCGCGATCTCGGCCCGGGTCTCCAGTCGCGGGCCCTGGGTCGCGCCATAGCAGCCGCCGTCGACCAGCGCCACGCCGGCGCGCCCGGCCGCATCGACGACCGCCCGCCGCAGCGCAGGCGTATAGGGATCGCCGAAATCGACGTGCAGCACCTCGCTGCCCTCCTCCTCGCAGTACGTCGACACCCGGCCCCAGGTGTAGTCGATCAACTGATCGGGGCAGGCCAGTACGCACGGGCCGAAACGGTCGGTGATGCCGCCCACGGTGTTGAGCGCGAGCACCCGCGAGGCGCCGAGCGCCTGCAGCGCGGCGAGATTGGCGCGGTAGTTGATCCGGTGCGGCGGCAGCGAATGGCCCTCGCCGTGGCGCGCCAGGAATGCCACGCGGCGGCCGTCGAGCGTGCCGATCCGCACAGGGCCCGACAGGCCGCCATAGCGCGTCACCGGCTGGTGCGCCTCGACATCCTGCAGCTCGGCCAGTGCGTACAGCCCGGTACCGCCGATCACGGCCAGGTCGATGGATGCGGTCATCGCGAAGTCTCGTCAGGCGCCGGGCGACGCGGGACCGGGATGATAGCGCCTGGCCGCCGTCGTCCCGCTACCGCACAGGCGTGCGGACCCGGCCGCGCCGGTCCGACGTGTTCAGTCGGCCAGCGCGTAGATCCCCGGCAGGTTGCGTCCCTGCTCGTGGAAATCCATGCCGTAGCCGAACACGTAGCGGTCGGGCACCTCGACGCCCACGTAGTCGGCTTCCACGCCCTCGACGCAGCGGTCGTGCACCTTGACCGCGAGCACCGCGACCCGGACCTCGCTCGCGCCCTGGTCCTCGCACCAGTGCCGCACGGCCTTGAGCGTGTGGCCTTCGTCGAGAATGTCGTCGACCAGCAGCACGCGCCGGCCCTGCAGCGGTGTGGCCGGACGGTGCAGCCAGGCCAGGCCCGAGCCGGTGGTCGCGCCGCGGTAGCGGGTGGCGTGCAGATAGTCGAACTGCAGGTCCAGTTCGCGCTCGCCCAGCGCGAACGCCAGTTGCGCGGCAAATGGCATGCCGCCGTGCATCACCGTGATGAACAGCGGCGGCACCTCGTCGTCGCCGTAGTCGTCGGCGATGCCGTCGGCCATCGCCTCGATCGCCTCGTCGAGCACATCGCGATCAAACAGCAGGTCCGCGCTATCGAGCACGTCGTCGAGCCGGGGGATGTTCATGCGATGTCTCCGTTGCGCGTGGCGGTCGCGGCGAATGCGCCGTCCCAACCGAGGGGGCCGCGACCGATCAGGCCGGTCAACGCCATGGTGTTGAGGGCGCGGCCTTCGACGGCGGCGAGCGATTCGGCGACGAGTTCGGGATGACAGACCAGCACCACGTCGCAGCCGGCATCGAGGTGCGCATCGACGCGCGCCTTGATGCCGCCGGCCGAGAATGCGGCGGCCATGCCGATGTCGTCGGAGAACACGACGCCGCGAAAGCCCAGCTCACCGCGCAGGATGGTCTCGATCCAGCGCGGCGAGTACCCCGCCGGCTCCGGCGCGACCTGCGGATAGGTCACGTGCGCGAGCATCACGGCATCGGCACCGGCGTCGATGCCGGCGACGAACGGCACCAGGTCGTGCGCGCGGATCTCCTCGAGGCTGCGGCGATCCACCGCCTGATCGAAATGCGTGTCCTCGCGGACCGAGCCGTGGCCGGGGAAATGCTTGAGCGTGGCCGCCATGCCCGCCTCGTGCATCCCTTCGACGTAGGCGCGCGTGAGCGCAGCGACGATCTGCGGATCGTCCGAGAACGCCCGGTCGCCAATCGCGAGGTTGCCGTGGCCGACATCGACCACCGGCGCGAAACTCAAGTCGACGCCGCTGCCGTGCACCTCCTCGGCCATGCGTCGCGCATGCGCGCGCGCCTGGGCGAGCGCCGCATCGGGATCGCTCAAGTACTGCACGCCGAAGCCGGCCAGCGGCGGCAGCGCCGTGTAGCCGTCCACGAAGCGCTGTACGCGGCCGCCTTCCTGGTCGACGCAGACCAACTGCGGGCGCGGCGCGGCCTCGCGGATCGCGGCGGCCAGTTCGGCGATCTGCGCGCGCGAGGCGACGTTACGCTTGAACAGGATCACACCGGCGCAGGCATCGTGCTGCAGCCAGTCGCGCTCCTGCGCGGTGAGTTCGGTGCCGGCCACGCCGATCACGAGCATTGCGGACATCTCCATCGAGCGCGCCGGGCGGCGCAGACGGGCATTGTCGCAGATGCACGCATCGCGCCGAGCGTGCGCAGCCCGGTGTTCAGGCGCAGCCGTCCGGGCCGCAAGCGGCACCGGTTGCCGACGCAGGTGCTGCGGCGGCCAGCGCCTGGCGCAAGGTCTGGGCCAGTTGCTCGGGCGGCTGCGCGCCCTGCACCGCCAGCCGCCCGTCGATGATGAAGGTCGGCACGGCGCGGATACCGATCGCCTGCGCCTGCGCAATCTGCGCCTGCACCTCCGCCTCGCCTTCATCGCTGGCCAGCAGCGCCCGCACGCGCGCCGCGTCGAGCCCACCCGCTGCGCCCGCCTCCACCAGCACCTCGACATCGGCCAGATTGCGGCCTTGCGCGAAGTGCGCATGGAACAGCGCCTCGCCAACCGCGTCGGCGTCGCCCTCACGCGCAGCCAGCGCCAGCAGCCGGTGCGCCGGCAACGTGGTCACGCGGACCTGGCCGCGGTCGAAGTCGAACGGCAGGCCCTCGGCGCGGGCAGTGGCCTGGGTCTGCGCCAGCAGCTGCGCGGTGCGCTCGGCGCCGCCGAACTTGCGGGCATAGGCCTCGCGCAGCGGCACCGGCGTGGCATCCGCGTCGGGGTCGAGCAGAAAGGGATGCCAATGGATGTCGATCGCCGGCGCATCCTCGCCCAGCAGCGCGATGGCGCGCTGCAATCGGCGCTTGCCGATCCAGCACCAGGGACAGACCACGTCGGACCAGATGTCGATTCTCATGTGTGCATCATGCGCCGGTTGCTGGCGCTGCGCTCGCCTCAGCCCCGTTCCGCAGCGTCCCAGCGGGAGAACGGATACGCGGCGAGTGCCAGGTTGTAGTAGCGCTTGTGGTCGGTGACCTCCTCGCCCAGCCAGCCGGGGCGCGCGAAGGCCTCGTCGGCGTGGTCCAGCTCGATCTCGGCCACGACCAGCCCGGCGTTATCGCCGAGAAACTCATCGACCTCCCACAGATGGTCGCCGTGGTGCACCAGATGCCGGCGTTTTTCGACCCGGCCGCCGACGCACAGCGTCAGCAGCGCGTGCGCATCGGCGATCGGCAGCGGCAACTCGAACTCCTGCCGGGTATGGCCGAGCGCGCGCGACTTGATGTTCACGAACGCCGCTTCGCCCTCGATGCGCACGCGCACCGAGGCCTTCTGCGCGCCGCTGTCGAGCGCAGCCATGTCGTTGAGATAGCCCTGCGCCATCGGCACCACCGCATGCGCCGCATCGCGCCACGCCTCGGACGTCAGCAGGAACTTGCGTTCGATCTCGATCGCCATGGCGCTACTTCTTCCTCTCGAACACCGCGATCGACTCCACGTGCGCGGTCTGCGGGAACATGTCCATCACGCCGGCGTCGACCAGCCGCCAGCCGCGCTCGTTCACCAAGTAGCCGGCATCGCGCGCCAGCGACGCGGGGTGGCAGCTGACGTAGACGATGCGGGCGAACCGTTCGAGTGGCAGTTGGCGCAACACATCGATCGCGCCCGAGCGCGGCGGGTCGAGCAGCAGTTTGTCGAAGCCCTGGCGCATCCAGGGCGCACCGCGCTGGTCCTGGGTCAGGTCGGCGGCATGGAACTGCGCATTGTCCAGGCCGTTGTGCGCGGCATTCTCCCGCGCACGCGCGACCAGCCCGGCCTCGCCCTCCACACCGACAACCTCGCGCACGCGGCGCGCCAGCGGCAGCGTGAAGTTGCCCAGGCCGCAGAACAGGTCGAGCACGCGGTCGTCGGGCTGCACGTCGAGCAGGTCGAGCGTGCGCGCGATCATCGTGCCGTTGAGGCCGGCGTTGACCTGAATGAAATCCAGCGGCCGGAACTTCAGCTCCACATCCCAGGCCTCGAGCCGGAACGACAGCGCCGGCGCCTGCGGCCACAGCGGGTGCACGCTGTCGTTGCCGCCCGGCTGCAGGAAGATCGCCATCCGCTGCTGCTGGCCGAACGTGGTCAGCGCCGCGAGATCGCGCTCGCCCAACGGCTGCAGGTGCCGGAACACCAGCGCCACGCCGTCGAACTCGGGGGTCGGGTCGCCGGCAATGAACTCGATCTGCGGAATATCGGCGCGGGCGTCCAGGCCATCGACCAGCGCGCACAGCGCCGGGATCGCCGCGCCGATCGGCGGGATCACCGTGTGGCATTCGTGCAGGTCGGCGACGAAGCGTGGATCGCGCTCGCGAAAGCCCACCAGCGTCTTGTCCTTCTTCTCCACGCGCCGCACCGAGAAGCGGCCCTTGCGGCGGTAGCCCCAGGCGCGGTCGACCAGCGGCGCCATCCAGCGCTGCGGCGTGACGTGACCGATGCGCTCGAAGTTCTCGCGCAGCACGCGCTGCTTGGCCTGGATCTGCTGGTCGGCATCCAGATGCTGCAACACGCAGCCACCGCAGACGCCGAAATGCGCACAGCGTGGTGCGACCCGGTGCTCGGACGCACGCAGCACCTCGAGCGTCACCGCCTCGTCGAAGCTGCGCGAGCGGGCGGTGCGCTGGGCGACGACCTGCTCGCCCGGCAGCGCCCCGGCGACGAACACGGCCTTGCCGTCGGGCAACCGCGCGACGCCGCGGCCATCGTGGGTCAGGTCGAGGATGTCGACCTGGAAGGGAGTCTGATCGAGGCGTTTGCGGGCCACGTGGCGAAGGCTGCGGGCGGAAAGGCCGCGTATTGTCGCAGAAC
This sequence comes from Luteimonas sp. TWI382, assembly GCF_039674545.1. Classification (NCBI taxonomy): domain Bacteria; kingdom Pseudomonadati; phylum Pseudomonadota; class Gammaproteobacteria; order Lysobacterales; family Lysobacteraceae; genus Luteimonas; species Luteimonas sp. TWI382. The sequence goes on along the minus strand of NZ_JBDJNS010000013.1, from coordinate 84,791 downwards.
CTAACGCGACATCGGACCGGGTGCCCGCGTCAAGCACGTCATGGGCAAGCCCGCGCCGCCTCCGGGAAAGCTGCGGTAAACCGGGGTCAGAGTGCAATTTCGCTTCACGAAATTGCACTCTGACCCCGGTTTTGATCGAGAATCGCGCGTTCGAAGAAGCCGCGAACTTCGAGCCGCAGCGCGTTGTGGCGGCTGGGGGGTGCGGAGAGCGGGCCATGGATGGCCCGCGGCGGCGAGTCGGCCATGGGTGAGTGTGGGCTGCTCGCGCGGCATGTCGCGCAGCCTGCACGAACGCACGGCGTGCTTCGCCGGGCCGGACCGCGGAGCGGGCTGCCGAGCCGAGTAGCACTCCCCGGCCGGCGCGATGCCCGTTCCAGCGGGCGACCTCGACTCCACCCGAAGTCGGGTTGCTGACGTCCGCAGCAGCGGACTGGCGGTCGGTGGCCGCGTCGAGCGCGCCATGGGTGAGCCCGCTCTGCCTGCGCGGCATGCCGCGCGAGCGGGCAAACGCCCGGCGCGCTGCGCCGGGCAGGACCGATCCGCGAAGCGGAGCGGGCGCGCGCCCGAGTCAGGCAGGGTGAGCATGGATGGCGTGCGCGGCACTGCCGCGCATCCATGCGAACGCCACGCGTGCTTCGCGTGGCCGGACCGCGAAGCGGCCCTGCCGAGGGAAAAGCGGCTTCCGGCCGGCAGGCCGCTGCCCATCCGAAGTGAAGCCCATTCCCGTACTCGACAAAGACCCTACTTCTGCGTCCAGCTCCCGCCCTGCTGATACCACCAGCCCGGACGCGCGCTCTGGATCCACTGGCGCGCGAACACATCGCGGATCTGCGACTCCCATTCGGGATGACCATTGGCGACCGCGATCTCGCGGTACACCGCCTGGCGGTCGCGGTTGTCGTCGGCGACCGCGGTGTTGACCGCGACCCGGTCCTTGATCGGCAACTGCGAGGCATCGCGGACCACGATCAGGCCATTGCTGCCGAAGCCGAGCGCGCCCGAATCGAAGTGCGGCCGCAGCGTGCCGTTGAAACGCTGCTCCATGCGCGACTGGATTGCCTGGATCGCCGGCGTGCGGATCGTGACGTCCGGGGTCTGGGCCTGGGCGGTACCGATGCCCAGCAGCATCCAAGGATCGAAGCGCATGCCGCGCTGGGCCATGCCGCCACCGGGCGTCGTCGACGGCGCAGGCGGCTGTGCGGCCGGCGTGTCGCCGATCACGTTCTCGACGAACTCGCGCGCCGCTTCCTTGGCCTCGGCGGCGGGAAAATAGACGTTGATCGTCACGCATGCGGTAAGTGCGAGCGCGGCCACGGCCGGCAGTCCCATCCAACGCGCCATCGGGTGTTCTCCTGTATCGATACGGGGCGTGGCGCTCAGTCGATGACCGGGGCCACATCGCCGCCAGCGGCGGCAGCCAGACGCTCGACCAGCGTCGGCCAGTCGACGTCGCGGTTGTAGCCGACGACGTCCAGCCGCGGCAGGCCCGCGCCGTCGACGATAGTAAAGGCGTTGCCCGCTGAATGCAGACCCCCCATTCGGCACACCTGGTTGCGCAGCCGGCAGGAGATGCCGATGCCGCGATAGCCGAAGTCGTCGAACAGCGCGATCGCCCTGCCCTGCAGGCTGGTGACGAACGACGCATCGCCGACACTGGAGATGTCCTGCACCGCGCGCTGGCTGATGCGCTGGCGCACGCCAGGCGTGCGTTCGGTATGCAGTTCGGCATCGAACGCGGTCGCGCCCCAATCGACCAGGCGCAACCCATCGATCCGTCCGTGCAGCCGCCCCTCGATGCTGCCGAAGCCGAACACGCCGGTCAGCGCCTGCAGGTCCAGCCCCTGCAGCGCCAGGTCGCTGGTGACCGTCGGCGCGACGCCGAACGGGCGCTCGATCGACAGCGACGACACATCGACGCGTCCGTCGAAGAGCTGCATCGCCAATCCGCCGTCGAAGTCGATCCGGTTGTCCGCATAGCGCACTGTCGGAATGCGACCGCTCAGGCGGCCTTCGAACGCGGGCCAGGCCAGCGCCTGCGCCAGTCGACCGATATCCAGACCGTCGAGCCGCAGCGCGGTACGCATCCGCAGGCCGTCGCCATCGCTCTGCGCATGCCCTGGCAATTGCAGCGCCAACGCGTCGAACCCGACCTCGCCGCCGAGGAACGACAGCGCGACCGGCTCGCGCAGCCGCATACGGCCCGCCGCGCTTTCCAGGCTCCAGGCCGCTGCATCGAACGGCATGCCGTACAGCGCCCCACCCCGCCAGGCGAACGTACTGTGCACGGGCGCGGTGGCGGAGTAGCGGAGCGCGCCGTCCATGCGGTCGAAGCGGAACCGCGCCTGCGCATCGCCGACATCCAGGCCGCGCAGGCGCAGGTCCGCCGTCCGCAGGACGCCCCCCGCCACCTCCAACGACGCCTCGAACCCGCCCTGCAGCGACAGCCCCGACAGGCCGGCCGGGCCGAGCCAGCCGGAGAGGTAGCGTGCCGGCAGCGCATGGGCGTCCCGGCTCGTCGCATCGAGCGACAAGGCCTGCAACGTGCCATCGGCCGACAGTGCCGCAGTGCCGCCGAGTTGCAACGCATCGCTGTCGCGCCAGGCCAGGCGCGGCAGTGCCCAGCCGCCATCGGCGCTGCGCTGGAGGTCGAGCCCGATCCCGATCGGCGCAGCAGGCAAGGCCAGATACGCCGCACCGAACAGCCATTCCCCGCCGTGCAGCGTGCCGTCCAGCCGCAGCGTGGGGCCGGCATCGGGCAGACGCAGGTCGAGCCGCAGATCGGCGGCGACCCCCTCGGTCGCGATCGCGCCGTCCGCAGTCTCAAGCGCAAGGTCGTGCACGGCCAGGGGACCGGCGACGCGCAACGGCTGCGCGTCCGGCGCGTCGATCTGCAGTGCGCCGTCCAGCCGTCCCTTGCGCAATTGCGCGGCCTCCCAAGCGGTGCGCACCAGCGCCTGCGCCCAGGCCGCCGGGACGCGCTTGAGGTCGATCGTCGTGCGCTCGGGCGTGGCCGCCCGGCGCGTCAGCGTCAGCGTGCCCCCCTCGCCCGACAGGCGGGCATCGAGGTCCTGCGCATCGAGTTCGAGCGCCAGCCGCAGCACCGACCCCGAGCCGTCGCGGACCGGACCATCGCAGCGCCAGCGCACCCGCCCCTCGTTCACGATCCGTTGCAGCGGGCACTGCCAATCGACATCGCGCAGCCGCCACCCCAATGCCCCGGCGTCGACGTCCGCAGCGCGCAGCCGGAGCCGGCCATCGGGCGCATCGGCCGGCCAGTCGAGCGCCAGCCGGACCTGCGTCATCGCCGCGACCGGGGTGTCGACATGCGCGATTCGCGCCGCCATCGTCCGCGCCTGCGCGACCGGCACACAGGCCAGCAACAGCGGTAGGATCGGCAGCAGGCGGCGAGGCATCGCCGCAGGATACCTTCATCGCATGGAGCGACCGATGCCCAGATTGCTGCTGGTCGAAGACGACCCCACGAGCCGCAGTTTCCTGCTCGCCGCAGCGGCGGCGTTGCCGGCCGAGGTGGACGTGGCCGGCACGGTCGCCGATGCCCTGGCACTGGCCGCCGACGACACCCACGATGCCTGGCTCATCGACGCCAACCTGCCCGACGGCAGCGGCATCGAGCTGCTCGCCCGCCTGCGCGCCCAGGGGCTGGACACGCCGGCCCTGGCGCACACCGCCGAGCGCGAACGCGAATCGCTCGATGCCCTGCGCGCGGCCGGCTTCCTGCTCGCGCTGAGCAAGCCGGTGACGGCCGCCAACTGGCGCGCCGCGATCCGCACCCTGGTGGCAGCGCCGGTCGTCGCCCCGCCGCCACCGCCGCGACCGACCCCGGCCGACGACGACCTCGAACCCAGCGCCTCCGCACGTCCCCCCGTCTGGAACACCCGGGCCGCGCTGGCCGCGGTCGGCGGCAACGTCGGCAACGCCGATGCGTTGCGCGGGCTGTTCATCGGCGAACTGCCGCAGGCCCGCGATGGGATCGTGCTGGCGGCACGACGCGGCGATGCCGCGGTCATGCGCAGCCTGCTGCACAAGCTGCGGGCTGGCTGCGGGTTCGTCGGCGCCGACCGCCTGTGCGCAGCCGCCGCCAGCCTGCACGCCGCCCCGGAGTCGGAGCCGGCGCTGCATCGGTTTCTCGCCGCCATCGACGCGACGCTCGCGGCGGCGTGAGCGCGCGGGCGGCTAACGGTCGCCCGGCGTTCCGCGCCGCGCGAACTGGGACGCAAGTTCCCAGGACTTGAGGCCCCGCGGCCCCAGGTGATGCGCCAGGACCGCGCGCAGTGCGCGCCGCAGATTGGCGAGGTCCGCGCTGTCGGGCGCCGCACCATCGGCGGCCAGCGCGAGCAATGCGCGCCCGGTCGCCGCCGCGCTGCGCGAGGCCGCGCCGCCGTCGAGATGCAGACGGCGCGGGCCATGCTCGGGATCGAGCAGGTAGCGCGCCGCGGGGTCGATCGCCCGGCCATCGCCATCGGTATCGAGCGGCAGACCCACGCCAAGCGCATCGAGCAAGTCGCGTTCGAACCGGCGCAGGCTCCAGGCCAACTCGCCCGGCAACGCCAGACGCCCACGCACGCGCGCATAGGCCTCGTACAACTCGGGCAGCGGATCCTGGCGCGGCGCCAACCGCAACACCAGCTCGTTGAGGTAGAAGCCGGCAAGCATCGCATCGCCGAGCAGCCGGGGCGCCGCGTCGAGCGCCTCGGCGCTGCGCAACTGCGCCAGCTCCCCGCGCAGTTGCGCGTCCAGCCGCACATGTTGCAGCGGTTGCAGCGCCGCGCGCAGTACGTGCTTCTTCGGGCCCTGGACGCCACGCGCCACCAGGCCCAGGCGTCCGTATTCGCGGCTCAGGACCTCGACCAGCAGGCTCGTCTCCCGCCATGGTCGGGCATGCAGGACGAACGCGGGCTCGTTGTCGATGCGCACAGGCGCCGGGCGCCGCGCTCAGCCCGCGCCGATGCGGGCGAAGAACGCCTCGCCGGTCAGCCGCTCGTCCGGATCGGCCAGGCTGTACCAATCGGGCTTGGCGTCGATGAAGATCTCGAGCGCGAAATGCGCATCGGGGATCGCATCGAACAGCCCCGCGGCGACGTAATGGTGGCCGTCGCCGGTGGTCGCGAAGAACAGGCTGCTGCCACAGGTCGCACAGAACGCGCGTTCGGCCCAGTCGGAGGATGCGAACCTGCGCACCAGCGACGCACCGGCCTCGATCCGCAACGACGTGGCGACCGGCAGCAGCATCGCCGGGCTGCCATGGAAACGGCGACAGGCCCCACAGTGGCAGGCATGCACCTCGTGCGTCCCGGCAGGCACACTCAGCACCACCCCGCCGCACAGACACCGGCCTTGCAGCCGCGCCGCCTCGTCCTGATCGTGCACGGCCACAGCCTCGGTCATTCGCCGTAGCCCAGCGCCTTCAGCGCGGCCTCGTCGTCGGACCAGCCCTGGCGCACCCGCACCCAGGTCTCCAGGAACACCTTGGCGTCGAACAGCCGCTCCATCTGCAGGCGCGCCTTGGTGCTGATGTCCTTGAGCCGCGCGCCGCCCTTGCCGATGACGATCGCCTTCTGGCCGTCGCGCTCGACCCAGATCACCGCGCCGATGCGCAGCATCGCGCCGTCGACCGTGAAGCTCTCGATCTCGACCGTCGTGGCATACGGCAGTTCGGCACCAAGCTGGCGCATCAGTTGCTCGCGCACGAGTTCACCGGCCAGGAAGCGCTGGCTCTTGTCGGTGATTTCGTCCTCGCCATACAGCGGCGGCTGCTCGGGCAGCAACGGCAGCACGGTCGACACCAGTTGCTGCAGGCCATTGCGCTTGAGCGCCGACAGCGGCACCACGCCGGCGAATTCGCGTCCGTCTGCGACCTGCTGCAAGTACGGCAGCAACGCGGTCTTGTCCTTCATCCGGTCGATCTGGTTGACCACCAGCACCACCGGTACGCCGGCACCGCGCAGCGCATCGAACGCCAGCGTGTCCTCCTCCTCCCAGCGGCCGGCCACCACGACCAGCAGGGCGACATCCACGCCTTCGAGCGCACCGCGCGCGGCGCGATTCATGACCCGGTTCATCGCGCGCTTCTGCTCGCGATGGATGCCCGGGGTGTCGACCAGCAACAGCTGGCCTTCGGGCAGGGTCGCGATGCCCAGCAGACGGTGCCGGGTGGTCTGGGGCCGGTTGGAGACGATGCTGACCTTGGCGCCCACGAGCGCGTTGACCAGGGTGGACTTGCCGACATTGGGTCGACCGATGACGGCAACGAAGCCGGCGCGATGGGACGCGGAATGGGGATCTGTCATGCCGGCATTCTACGGAAAAACCCGCATCGCTCGGCGGCGGCGGGCCGCCGCGCTCAGGCACGGGCGTCGAGCAGCGCGACCACGCCCTCGGCGGCCTGCTGTTCGGCCGCTCGGCGGGAACTGCCTTGCCCCTCGGCGGCGATGTCGGCATCGCCCAGCACGCAGCGCACGATGAAGGTCCGTGCGTGCTCCTCGCCCGTCTCGGCCAGCAGTTCGTAGACCGGCAACGCGCGCTGCCGCGCCTGCAGCCATTCCTGCAGCCGGGTCTTGGCATCCTTGGCGATCCGGCCGCTGGCCAGGGCGGCCAGCGCGCGCTCGAACAGCGGCAGCACCACCGCGCGGCAGGTGTCCAGGCCGGCATCGAGGTAGACGGCCGCGATCACCGCCTCGAGCGCGTCGGACAGGATCGAGTCGCGACGATGGCCACCGGACTTCATCTCGCCCGGGCCCAGTACCAGACGCGATCCCAGATCGAGTTCGCGCGCGACCGCGGCGAGCGAGGACTCGCGCACCAGTTCGGCCCGTGCCCGCGTCAGCGTGCCTTCGTCGGCACTGGGGCAGCGCGCAAACAGCGCCTCGGCGATCAGCGCACCCAGCACCGCGTCGCCGAGGAACTCGAGCCGCTCGTTATGGGGCGCACCGGCGCTGCGATGGGTCAGCGCCTGCGCCAGCAACCCCGGATCGCGGAACACATGCCCTGCGAACCGGCCCTGCTGGCGGTCAACCGCGCCCGCCATCGCCTGCGAACGTCTGGGTGGCCTGGAAGCGGCCGACCACGTCGAGATTGCCGATCAATGCCTTGCGGGCCTCGTAGTTCACGTCCATGCGCAGGCCTTCAGGCACGCGGGTGATCGTGACGTCCTGGGGCTTGACGGTCTCCGCGTAGCTGATCTGCAGCCGACGGAAGAACAGTTCGCGAATCCGCGCGGTGTCGGCGCTGGCGATGCCCGGCTCGGCGGCCAGGCCCTTGAGCGCGGAGCGGACGCTGTAGTACTCCGAATACATCGGAAACAGCTTCATGCCTACGTAGGCGAAGAAGCCGACGAGCGCCAGCACAACGACGAAGCCCAGCAAGGTGATGCCGCGTTGCGTACGTTTCATGGTGTCCCCCTCAGGTCGCGTCCGCCGGCTCAGCGGATGCTGCTGCCGATCCGGCCCCAGTCGACCCAGCCCGGCGCCTGCGAATCGACGTTCATCCAGATCAGGAACGCCTTGCCGCGCAGTTGGGTCTCGGGCAGCGTACCCCAGAAGCGGCCGTCGTCGCTGCGGTCGCGGTTGTCGCCCATGACGAAGTAATGGCCCTGCGGGACTTCGTAGCGCCCCTCGCCCATGTGGAACGGCGCGGCCTCGTCGATGTGCAGGATCTCATGGCTGCGACCGGGCATCGTCTCTTCGTAGAGCGAGGCACCAGTCATCTCCGCGCCGCGCCCCACGCCCTCGTAGGTGCCCAGCCGCTGGTAGCCGAACGGGGTGCCGTTGACGAAGACCTGGTTGTCGCGGAACTCGACCGTGTCGCCCGGCAGGCCGATCACCCGCTTGATCCAGTCCTGGTCGGGGTGCTGCGGCGGACGGAACACCACCACGTCGCCACGCGCCGGCTCGCCGATGTCGATGACCTTCTTGTTGGTGATCGGCAGCCGGATGCCGTAACTGAACTTGTTGACCAGGATGAAGTCGCCGATCAGCAGCGTCGGCATCATCGAGCTCGACGGGATGCGAAAGGGTTCGGCGACGAAACTGCGCAGGATCAGCACCACGAACAGGACCGGGAAGAAGGCCTTGGCGTAATCCACCGCGACCGGCTCCTTCTCCTCGATCAGCCCGCTGCGGCGCGCGCGCCGTTTGGCCAGCACCAGCTTGTCGAGCAACCAGATGACGCCGGTCAGCAGCGTCAGGAGGACCAATGCAGTCTCAAACCATTTCATGCGAGCTCCTCGGGAGCGGTGGTGCCTGATGGGCGATCGATGATCGGAAAAACGGGGCGTTCACGTTGCGCACGCCGCTCACCGACACGCGATCACGAATCGCGGCTGTTGCTGAGCACCGCCAGGAACGCTTCCTGCGGGATCTCGACGCGGCCGACCTGCTTCATGCGCTTCTTGCCTTCCTTCTGCTTCTCGAGCAGCTTCTTCTTGCGCGAGATGTCGCCGCCGTAGCACTTGGCCAGCACGTTCTTGCGCATCGCCTTGACCGTGGTCCGGGCGATGATCTGCGAGCCGACCGCAGCCTGGATCGCCACGTCGAACATCTGCCGCGGGATCAGGTCCTTCATCTTCTCGGTCAGCTCGCGCCCGCGGCGGTCGGCGTGCTGGCGATGGACGATCAACGACAGCGCATCGACCTTGTCGCCGTTGATCAGCGTGTCCACGCGCACGAACGGACCGGCCTGGAACCGCAGGAAGTGGTAGTCGAGCGAGGCATAGCCGCGGCTGACCGACTTGAGCTTGTCGAAGAAATCGAGGACGACCTCCGCCATCGGCAGCTCGTAGCTGATCTGCACCTGGCTGCCCAGGTAGCTGATACCGATCTGCGTGCCGCGCTTCTCCTCGCACAGCGTGATCACGTTGCCGACATAGTCGGGCGGGGTCAGCACGTTGGCGCGGATGATCGGCTCGCGGATCTCCTCGATCTGGTTGACCGGCGGCAGCTTGGCCGGGTTGTCGAGGCTGAGGATCTCACCGTCCGTGCGCAACACCTCGTAGATCACCGTCGGCGCGGTGCTGATCAGGTCGAGGTTGTACTCGCGCTCCAGCCGCTCCTGCACGATCTCCATGTGCAGCATGCCGAGGAATCCGCAGCGGAAGCCGAAGCCCATCGCCTCCGAACTCTCGGGCTCGAAGCGCAGCGCGGCGTCGTTGAGGCGCAGCTTCTCGAGCGCCTCGCGCAGCGCCGGATAATCCTCGGCGTCGATCGGAAACAGGCCCGCGAACACGCGCGGCTGCATCTCCTGGAAGCCGGGCAGCGGGCTGGGCGCCGGATCGCCGGCCAGGGTCAGGGTGTCGCCGACCGGCGCGCCGTGCACGTCCTTGATCGATGCGGTGATCCAGCCGACCTCACCGGCCCGCAGTTGCGGCAACGGCTTGCGCTTGGGCGTGAACACGCCGACGTTGTCGACCTGGTGGCTGCGCCCGGTCGACATCACCAGCAGCTTGGCACCGGGCTTGATCTCGCCCTGCATCACGCGCACCAGCGAAACCACGCCCAGGTAGTTGTCGAACCACGAATCGATGATCAGCGCCTGCAGCTTGTCGGTGTCGCGCGGCTTCGGCGGCGGGATCCGGTGCACGATCGCCTCGAGCACCTCCTCGACGTTCAGGCCGGTCTTGGCGCTGACCGCGACCGCATCGGCGGCATCGATGCCGATGACCGCCTCGATCTCGCTCTTCGCCCGCTCGATGTCCGCCGTGGGCAGGTCGATCTTGTTGAGCACCGGCACCACTTCGAGCCCCTGCTCGACCGCGGTATAGCAGTTGGCGACCGACTGCGCCTCCACGCCCTGGGCCGCGTCGACCACCAGCAGGGCGCCTTCGCAGGCGGCCAGCGAACGGCTGACCTCGTAGCTGAAGTCGACGTGTCCGGGCGTGTCGATGAAGTTCAGATGGTAGGTCTGGCCATCGCGCGCGGTGTACGGCAGCGACACCGACTGCGCCTTGATCGTGATGCCGCGCTCGCGCTCGATCGGGTTCGAGTCGAGCACCTGCGCTTCCATCTCGCGCGCCTGGAGGCCGCCGCAGAGCTGGATGATGCGGTCGGCCAGGGTCGACTTGCCGTGGTCGACGTGGGCGATGATGGAAAAGTTGCGGATGTTCCGCATGGGATCGTGGGTCATGTGCGGCGGCCGGGCCGTCGTCGGGATAACGGGCGATTATCGCATAGCGCCGCCGCCCCGCCGCGCTCGCCGTGCCTCCTGCCAGCGCGACGCCTGGGCGCCCGGAGACGCGAAGGCCCGCGGCGTCGGCCGCGGGCCTTGCATGAACGCAGTGCGGGCGCCTGCGCTCAAGGCGCGTCGGGCACCGAAACTGCGCGGTACTGGGTCGCGCCACCGCGGCCGCGCACCAGCAGCATCACCGTATCGCCCGGCTTGACGTCGCGCAGCGCACGGTCCAGCGCGGCCGCACTGGCGACCGGGGTCCGGCCCACGCGCAGGATCACATCGCCCGCGGCGATGCCCGCGGTCGCCGCGGCACCACGGCCGACGCCGGTCACCAGCACGCCTTCATCGTTCGATAGCCCGTACTGCCGGCGCTGCGCGGCATCGAGGTCGCGACCGGCCAGTTCGAGCGGATTGCCCTGCGTCGACGGCGTGGTCCCGCGCTCGGGCGCGGTGCGCGGCGCGCCGGCCGACGCCTGGCCGTCGAGCTGCATCAGCGTCACGTCGAAATTGCGGCTGCGGCCGTCACGGAACACGTCGAGCTTGACCCGGGTCCCAGGCGCCTTGCTGCCGACCAGCGGCGGCAAGTCGCTGAAGGTGTTGATCGGCGTGCCGTCGACGGCGCGGATCACGTCGCCCGGCTCCAGCCCGGCCTTCTCGGCCGGACTGCCCGGCGCGACCACGGTCACCAGCGCGCCGCGCGCATCGGGCAACTTGAAGCCGGCGACCTCGTCAGCGCCGACCAGCCCGATCTGCACGCCGAGCTGCCCGCGCTGCACGCTGCCGGTCCGCTTGATCTGGTCGGCGACGTTGGAGGCCACGTCGATCGGGATCGCGAAGCTCACGCCCATGTAGCCGCCGGAGTTGCTGAAGATCTGCGAATTGATCCCGATCACCTCGCCGGCGACGTTGAGCAGCGGGCCGCCCGAATTGCCGCGATTGATCGGCACGTCGGTCTGGATGAAGGGCACGTACTGCTGGTTGGCGTAGGGATTGGAGCGCTGCACGGCACTGATGATGCCGGCCGTCACCGACTGCTCGAAGCCGAACGGCGAGCCGATCGCGACCGCCCACTGCCCGGGCTTGACCGCCGCGGCGTTGCCCATGCGCAGCATCGGCAGACCGCTGGCATTGATCTTGAGCACGGCGACGTCGGATTCGGGATCGCTACCGACGACTTCGGCCTGAAACTCGCGCCGGTCCGACAGCCGCACCTTGACCTCGTCGGCGCCCTCGATGACGTGATGGTTGGTCAGCAGATAGCCGTCGGACGAGATCAGAAATCCGGTGCCCATCGAGGCACGCGGCATGCTCTGCCCGGGGCCACCCGGCCCGCCCGGGAAGTCGAAACCAGGACCGAAGAAACGTCGGAAGATTTCCGGGATCTGCGCGTCGTCGGGCATCTGCTGCCCGCGCGTCTGGCGGGTGCCGGCGGTCGATTCGATGCTGACTACGGCCGGACCGACGCGCTCGACCAGCCGGGTGAAGTCCGGCAGCCCGCTGACCAGCGGCGCCTGGGGCGTGGCGGAGACGGTGTTGGCGGTATCGGCCGCCGACGGGGCGGCGCTCGACTGCGCGGTCGCATTGGGCAGCACCAACGCCGTGGTCGCCGCCGACAGCACCGCGACCAGGGACACGGCCAGCAAGGATTTCTTCATCGAGGTCATGGGGGAGTCCGGAAGTTCAAGACAGAGGGATCGGTCGCCGCTGGGCGGCGACATGCCGGAACGGCTGCGGCGCGATGCTCAGGGCTGCGCGGCGGACGCCTGATCAGGGACCTGGCGTGCGTCGCCGGGCTCGACCGGGAAACTCGGCAGCACGTCGCTGGCCGGCGCGTCGCTGCGTGCCCAGGAGGGCGCATCGAAGCCGCCGCCGTAGCGCACCGAGAAGCGGGCATCCGGCGCCAGGTCGCTCGCCTTCGGCCAGGGCCGCGCGACCGAAGGCGCAGCCGGCAGCCCGGCGTTGGTCGCGGCGGCCGCGAATGCCGCCTCGACCTGCGAGGCGGCGGCCGGCGCTGGGGCCAGGGCATCGGGGGCGACCTCCAGAGGCGTCGCCGCAGCGGCCACCTGTACCGGTGCCGCATCGCGCGTGCGGCGCGCCGCCGGGGGCGCGACCGTGCGGTCGGCGCGGCTGCGCCGGGGGACTTCGGCGATCGCGATCGCCGCCGCACCTGCGGCCGCAGCCACCTGGACCGGCGCTGCGGGTTCATGCGCAAACGCCGACGCATCGGCCGCGGCATCGGTGGCCAGCGGCTCGCTGGTCGCGGCGACCTGCGCGGCCGGCAGTGCGACCTTGTCTTCCGCGCCCGGCACGCCACCCGGGCGGCCGACGAACAAGGCGGCCAGCGCGACCGAAGCCGCCAGCGCAGCGCCGCCCCCGCCCCAGCGCAGCAGGCGCGGACGGCGCCCGGCCGAGGCCGGCGCGACGGTGACGCCGTCGTTGGCAATGCCACGGGCGACGCGATCGGCGAAATCGGGCGGCAGCAGCGAGACGTGGCGGCCGCGCAGCACGTCGCCACAGACCTGCCAGCGCTCGAAGCACGCCGACAGCTCGGCGTCGTGCTGCAGCCGGCGGCGCAGGAAGCGCGCCTGGTCCTGGGGCAGCGCGTCGTCGAGCATGGCCGACAGCTGCTGGCGGTGGTACAGCTCGAGCTTGTCCGGATCGGGACCGAGCTGCAGGGCATCGATGTCGTCGGAAGGGCTCATCGGGTCACGCGCTCCACTTGTCTCTCGTTGTCCATCAGGGGCCTGAGTTCGCGATCGATCGCATCGCGCGCCCGGAAGATCCGCGAACGCACCGTGCCGATCGGGCACCCCATGCGTTCGGCGATCTCTTCGTAGCTCAGGCCATCGACCTCACGCAGGTTGATCGCGACGCGCAGTTCCTCGGGCAAGGCTTCGACCGCGCGCACCACCGTTTGTTCCAGTTGCTGACGCATCAGTTCACGTTCCGGCGTATCGCCGTCGCGCAGACGGATCGCCGAATCGAAATGCTCGGCGTCATCGACGTCCACATCGTCGGTCGGCGGCCGCCGGTTGTGCGCGACCAGATGGTTCTTGGCGGTGTTGACGGCGATGCGGTGCAGCCAGGTGTAGAACTGCGCATCGCCACGGAAGCTGGCGATCGCGCGGTAGGCGCGGATGAAGGTCTCCTGGGCGACGTCCTGGCATTCGCTCCAGTCGGCCACGTAACGCCCGATCAGCGCGGCGATGCGGTGCTGGTACTTGCGCACCAACAGGTCGAACGCCGCGGTGTCGCCGCGCTGTACCCGCTTGACCAGTTCCTCGTCCAGATTTCCGTACTCCGGGCTGTCGCGTTGTTCGGCCATCAGCCGGACCTCCTTCGGGGCCCGGCCTGGCACGGGCAATGAGACAGGCGGTCGCGCGAAAAGTTCCGTCACGACGGGTATGGCATCGTCGCCGCACCAAAGAATGCATGTCCTGGGGCCACGACCGACGTTCCGCAAGCCGGCCGCACGATTTGACGGCACGGAAGCGACCTCGGGATCATAGGACCCACCTCCGTACTCTAAAGAATGGTGCCGTATGCTTGCAGGCCTCGACGGGCTTCGCTTCAGCCACTGGCAAGCGCAATCGCGCGATGACGGTGTCCTGGTGCTCGCGTTCGACCGCGCAGGCGAGTCGGTCAACACCTTCGCCCAGGATGTGCTCATCGAGTTGGACACGCTGCTCGAACGCCTGGCGCTCGACCCGCCCAAGGCCCTGGTGATCCGCTCGGCCAAGGCCAAGGGCTTCATCGCAGGGGCCGACATCCGCGAATTCCAGGCATTCGATGCCAAGGGCACGATCGGCGACTCGATCCGCCGCGGCCAGTCCACGTTCCAGCGCCTGGCCGAGCTGCCCTGCCCGACCGTCGCCGCGATCCACGGCTTTTGCATGGGCGGCGGCACCGAGATCGCGCTGGCCTGCGACTATCGCGTCGCCAGCAACGATTCCTCGACCAAGATCGGCCTGCCCGAGGTCAAACTCGGGATCTATCCCGGCTGGGGCGGCAGCGTACGCCTGCCGCGGCTGGTCGGTGCACCGGCCGCGTTCGACATGATGCTCACCGGACGCGCGTTGTCGGCCAAGGCCGCGCGCGGGATCGGCCTGGTCGACAAGGTCGTCGAGCCGGCGCTGCTGGTGGATGCAGCCGCGGCGCTCGCGCTCAAGGGCACCACGCGGCCGCTCAAGCAGCGCGCGCTGGCGCGGCTGACCAATCTGTGGCCGGTGCGCCAGGCGCTGGCCCCGGTGCTGCTCAAGCAGGTCGCACGCAAGGCAAGGAAGGCGCACTACCCCGCTCCCTACGCGCTGGTCGAGACCTGGAAGCGCGCGTCCGGCGATACCCGCGCCCTGCTCTCGGCCGAACGCCGCTCGGTGGTCAAGCTCGCCGGCACCTCGACCGCGCGCAACCTCACGCGCGTGTTCTTCCTGATGGAACGGCTCAAGGGCCTGAGCGGCAAGGCCGGCGCGCAGCAGGCCCCGATCCGCCGCGTGCACGTGGTCGGCGCCGGCGTGATGGGCGGAGACATCGCCGCGTGGTCGGCCTACAAGGGCCTGGAGGTCACGCTGCAGGACCGCGAGCAGGGATTCATCGACAAGGCGCAGGCGCGCGCGGCCAAGCTGTTCGAGAAGAAGGTCCGCGACGAAGCCAAGCGTCCCGAAGTCGCCGCCCGGCTGCGCTCGGATCTGGCCGGTGACGGGATCGCCGAGGCCGACCTGGTCATCGAGGCGATCATCGAGAACGCCGAGGCCAAGCGCGCCTTGTACGCGACGGTCGAACCCAAGCTCGGCCCCGATGCGCTGCTGACCACCAACACCTCGTCGATCCCGCTCGACGAGCTGCGCGCCCACGTGCAACGCCCGGCGCAGTTCGCCGGCCTGCACTACTTCAACCCGGTGGCGTCGATGCCGCTGGTGGAGATCGTCCACCACGACGGCGTCGCCGAAGCGACGATCCAGCGGCTGGCGGCGTTCTGCAAGGCGATCGACAAGTTGCCGGTGCCGGTCGCCGGCACGCCGGGCTTCCTGGTCAACCGGCTGCTGTTTCCGTACATGCTCGAGGCCGCGACCGCGTACGCCGAAGGCATCCCGGGGGCGGCAATCGACCGCGCAGCGGTGGCGTTCGGTATGCCGATGGGGCCGATCGAGCTCATCGACACCGTCGGCCTGGACATCGCCTCGGGCGTGGGACAGGAACTGGCGCCGTTCCTCGGCCTGCAGATTCCCGCTTCGCTGGCGACGCCGCCCGAGGCCGGCAAGCGCGGCAAGAAGGACGGCCAGGGCCTGTACACGTGGGAAGACGGCAAGCCGAAGAAGCCCGACCTGCCGAAGGACTATCGCGCGCCCGAGGATCTGCAGGACCGGTTGGTGCTGCCGCTGCTCAACGAGGCAGTCGCCGCGCTGCACGACGGCGTCGTCGCCGATGCCGACCTGCTCGATGCCGGCGTGATCTTCGGCACCGGCTTCGCCCCGTTCCGCGGTGGCCCGATCCAGTACATCCGCGAGACTGGGGTCGATGCGGTGCTCGAACGCCTGCGGACGCTGCAGGCGCGCCACGGCGACCGCTTCGCGCCGCGACCGGGCTGGGACGCCGCGGCGCTACGCGCCGGCTGAGCCTGCCGGACCGATCGAGACCGGGCCGAGCGCCTGGTCGGCGTCACGCGCCGTCGGCGGCTGCCGCGATCGCTGCGGCGCGATCGGCGATCGCCTGCACGACCGCTTCGCGCTCGGATGGCGTCAAGGCGAGCATCTCGAAGGTCTCGCCGAAAAACAGCCCGTCGAAGGCGAGCATGACCATCATGGCCTCGGGAAACCGCGGTCCGAGCCGCCGCAGCTGATCGATCTGTTCGCCCGAGAACCGCCGCGGCTCCTCCATGAGCTCGGGCGTGTTGACCGCCGCGGCAATGAACGAGCGGGTGGCGTGCGGCTCGTGCAAGCCTTCCTTGCGTTCTGCGCGATGTGCCTGCACCAGTGCCTGCAGGTAGCCACCAGGCGTGGCCGGTTGCTCCGCGATCGCCGCCTTGAGCGTCGTGCGGTGCTCGTCGAGGTGATGTTCGACCATCGCGCGCAACAGCGCGTCCTTGCTGGCGAAGTGATACAGCAGGCCGCCCTTGCTGACGCCCGCTTCGGCCGCCACGGCATCGAGCGTGAGATGGGCCGCGCCCACCTGTTGGGACACGGCCAGGGCCGCGTCGAGAATGCGGGCGCGGGCATCGCTGCGGGGTTTTCGGGTCATGGCTGCCGGGCTTGACGACGAGCCCACAAGTCTAGACGATACCGTCCAGCCGGTACAGTCAAGGATTCAACGTGATGACCTCCCTTCATCCGCGACCTGCGCTTGTCGACAGCGCCAACGTCACTGCCGCAGATGCCTACGCGGCGCTGTCTTGGGTCGAGCAGTTCGTCGAACTCGCGCGCCTGGCGATCGACGAGGACGACGACGAAGCGCTGCGGCGCCGTTATGAGGACGAGCTGCTGCGCCGCGCGGTCTATCTGCGCGCCGCCGGTCTGTTCGATGTCATGCAGATCCGCCACCCCGCCCTGCGCGCGCTGGTCGCCGACGCGCGCTGAAGGCGGCCACGCCGCACGCCCAGCGCCATCGCACTACATCGTGTGGGTCGGCTTCTCCGACGTCAGCACGCCGGCCAGCAAGGTCTCGATCCGCCCTTTGAGCGCTTCGCCCTCGGGGGTGTCGGCGAACTGGACGCCGACCCCGGCCGCGCGGTTGCCCTGGGCGCCAGCCGGCGTGACCCACACCACCTTGCCTGCGGTGGGCAGGCGTTCGCTCGACTCGGGCAGCGTCAGCAGCAGGAAGACCTCATCGCCGATGAAGTAGCGCTTGGTCGTGGGCACGAAGACCCCGCCCTGCTTGAGATAGGACATGTAGGCGTTGTACAGCGCCGCCTTGTCCTTGATGGTCAGCGACAGGATGCCCTGGCGCGCGGCGGCTCCGGTAGCGCTCATCGATTCGATTCCCCGGTTGTGGTCATGGACGGCCAGCGGCGCTGCGCCATCCCTGGAGCAGTTCGGCGATCGCCAGGTCCGCGCGGACGGTGGTCCTGAGCAGATCGCGCGTGCGGTTGGCCGCGTCGAACCACGCCGCGAGCTTCGCGATTCCCGTCGGGTCGGTCAAGGCGGCCGCGCGCGCAAGCGCAAGATCGGCCGCATGGCGCAGCCGGTCCACGGCCTGCTCGTCGCCGGCCCAGCGCTGCGCGGTCGCAACGGCCGGCAGCTCGCCCTTGGCCAGCCCGGCCAGATCGCGATGGACCTCGCGGCGCAACTGCATGCCACCGCCAGCGAGCCAGTCGGCCGCCAGGCCCGGGTGTCCCTTCGCCGCATCGAGCGCCTCGACCACGTCGTCCTGCGCGTAGCCCTTGCCCGCCAACCACGCCAGCGCCTCGTCGCGCGGCGGCAGGCGGAACTCGATGCGCTGGCAACGGCTGCGGATTGTCGCCGGCAACCGCGCCGGGTTGGCCGCGACCAGCCACAGATGGCGACCGGGCTGCGGCTCCTCGAGGGTCTTGAGCAGCGCGTTGCAGGCCGCGTGATTGATCGCGTCGGCCGGATCGACGATCGCGACCTGCGCCTGCCCGTACTGCGGCGTCAGCGACAACTTGTCCGACAGGCCCCGGATCTGTTCGATGACGATCTCGGTGCGCAGCTTGGTGCCGTCCTTGGTCGGCACGAACGACACTGGATGGAAATCGGGATGGCTGCCCGCGGCCAGCAACTGCGCGACGCGCGGCTCGCGGTCGGCCCCGAGCACATGCGCGGCCAGCGCGTCGGCGACTGCGCGCTTGCCCAGCAGCGCAGGCCCGCAGAACAGCAGCGCATGGCCCAGCCGCTGCGCATCGAGCGTGGCGAGGGTGTGCGCATAGATGCGCTGCTGCCAGGGGGCGAAGTCGGCCACGCCGGCGCTCATGCCGACACCTGCAGGACCTGGAGCGCGTGCACGGCGTCGGCGGCGACCGCATCGGCCGGCCGGGCGGCATCGATCACCCGGAACCGCGCCGGATGCGTTTGCGCGCGGTGCAGGAACGTCGCGCGTACCCGCTCGAAGAACGCGTCCTGCTCGGACTCGATGCGGTCCGGACTCGGGTCGCGACTGCGCGCACGCGCGCGGCCCTGTGCCACGCCCAGGTCGAGCAGCAGGGTCAGGGCCGGCTCGATGCCGACATAGTCGCGCTCGAGCGCGGCGATCCGCGCAACCTCCAATCCGCGCCCGCCGCCCTGGTAGGCGTAGCTCGAATCGGTGAACCGATCGCTGATCACCCAGGCGCCGCGCTCGAGCGCCGGCACGATGGTCTCGGCCACGTGTTGGGCGCGCGCGGCGAACACCAGCAGCAGTTCGGTGTCCGGGCGTGCGGGCTCGTGCCCCGGATCGAGCAGCAGGCCACGGATCATCTCGGCCAGCGGCGTCCCGCCGGGTTCGCGCGTACACACGACCTCGCTGCCGTCGGCCTGCAACGCTGCGCACAGCGCGCGCAACACCGTGGTCTTGCCCGCGCCTTCGCCGCCTTCGATCGTGACGAAACGCGGATACGACCGCAGCCCGCTCACGGCCGCACCTCCTCGCCGGTCGCGGCTTCGACCTCCGCCTCGTTCGGCGGCAGGGTCTCGTCGCCGGCGGCGGCCTGGGCGGCGCTGCCGGCGCTCGCATCGCCGCCACCGAAGCGCGCCCGATAGCGCCGCACGTACTCGCGGACCGCGGCGTTGTGCTCGGCGTAGCTGCGCGAGAACACATGGCGGCCACTGCCATCGCCGACCGCGACGAAGTACAGCGTGTCGCCCGGCGCCGGGTGCGTGGCCGCCTCGATCGCGGCCTGGCCGGGCATCGCGATCGGCGTGGGCGGCAGGCCGTCGCGGGTGTAGGTGTTGTAGGGCGTATCGGTCTGCAGATCGCGGCGCCGGATATTGCCGGTGTACGCGGTGCCCATGCCGTAGATCACCGTGGGATCGGTCTGCAGGCGCATGCCCAGTTGCAGCCGGCGGTTGAAGACGCCGGAGATCTGCGGGCGCTCTTCGGGCACGCCGGTCTCTTTTTCGATGATCGAAGCCAGCACCAGCGCCTGCTCGCGGTCCTCGAGCGCCAGGCCCGGGTCGCGCGTCTCCCAGGCGCGGTCGAGCGCAGCCTCGAGCGCGGCATTGGCCCGCGCCAGCACGTCCAGGTCGGTGTCCCCGCGGGTGTAGAGATAGGTCTCGGGCAGGAAGCGGCCTTCGGGATGCACGCCTTCTAGGCCGAGTTCGGCCATCAGGCGCGCGTCGTCGAGCTCGGGCACGCGCTGCGCCAGCAGTTCGGCGCGCGCGAGGGCAGCGCGCAGTTCGCGCATGTTCCAGCCTTCGACGATCGTGAAACGGTGGTGGATGACCTTGCCGTCGCGCATCCGCAGCAGCAGCGTGCGCGGGGTCGTCTTGGCGTCGAGCGGATACTCGCCGACTTGGATCTTGGCGTCGGCGCCGAGCTGGCGCGCGAGCATGCGCCATTCCAGCGCATGCCCTTCGACCACGCCGGTCTCGCGCAGCCGCGCGAGCACGCGCTGGAACGAATCGCCGCGCTCGACGGTGAACGTGCGACCGTCCTCGATGCCAGACAGCGGGGTGTCGGCAAAGCCGGTGTAGCGGTCGTAGAGCAGATAGGCGCCGGCACCGGCCAGCAGCGCCGAGAGCACGAACAGCAGGCCGAGGCCGCGCCAGCGGCGTTTCACAGGTGGGGTCATGGGCGGCGAAGGCCGTCGGTTCCGAATCGGGACGTCAGGATACCGTGGCGCCCGTGCAGGGCGTGACCTGCGGCCGCGATCGGCCGCGCAGGACGGCCATGGCGCGGCAGCGACGCGACTTCTGCGATCCTAGCCGGCCTTCCCGCCGCCATCCCTCGATGAAGAAGCGCGTCAAGAGAATCCTCGCCTGGGGTGTGTTCACGCTGCTGGTCATGGCGGTCAGCAGTGTGTTCGTCGCCGACCGGCTGATGCCGCCAGCGACCGGGGTGCCGAGCACGACGCTGCCGCTGTCGGAGGATGCGACCGCACTGGACCGCGAACTGACGCCGCTGCTCGCCCGCCACCCGGGCCAGACCGGCGCGATCATGCTGCCCGACGGCATCGATGCCTACGCCGCGCGTGCGATCTCTGCACGCCAGGCCGGACGCAGCCTCGACCTGCAGTACTACATCTGGCACGACGACCTGACCGGCCGCATGCTCGCCAACGAGGCCTGGGAAGCGGCCGAGCGCGGCGTCCGGGTCCGGATCCTGCTCGACGATGTGGGTGTGGGCGACATGGACGCCACGCTGCTGGCGATGGACGCCCATCCGCGCATCGAGCTGCGCGTGTACAACCCGTTCCGCAATCGGAGCGGGCCGCTGCGGGTGCTGGAAATGATCCAGCGCGCCTGGGGTGTGAACCATCGCATGCACAACAAGGCGTGGATCGCCGACGGGCGACTGGCGGTGGTCGGCGGGCGCAACATCGGCGTGGAGTACTTCAGCGCCGCCGAAGCATTCAACTTCCACGACCTCGACGTCGCCGTGTTTGGTCCCGCAGTCGCCGAGGCCAGCGCGATCTTCGACGACTTCTGGAACAGCGAGGCCGCGGTGCCGATCGCTGCGCTCAATCGCAAGCCGCCGCACACGCTGCGCGCGGTGCTCGCGCGGATCCGCGACGAGGCCGGCAGCCCCGAGGCACGCCGTTTCCTCGATGCGATGGACATCTCGCCCAGCGTACGCCGTTACTTCTCGCAGGAGCTGACGCCAATCTGGAGCGAGGACATCCGGATCCTCTCCGATCCGCCGATCAAGTGGCGCGGCGATGAACGCGGCAACTGGCTGGTCGAGCATCTGGTCGGCCAGATCGGCGCAGCCAAGCGCAGTGCGTTGTTGATCTCGCCGTACTTCGTCCCCGGCGGGAATGGTACCGAGGGCCTGGTCGCGCTGGCCGACCGCGGCGTCCATGTGTCGGTGGTCACCAACTCACTGGCCGCCAACGACGTCGTGGCCGTGCACGGCGGCTACGCGCGCTATCGCAAGCCGTTGCTCGAAGGCGGCGTGCATCTGTTGGAGACCCGCAGCCAGGCCTACGCCAAGGCCGCCAGCAGCCTGTTCGGCAGCAGCGGGGCGAGCCTGCACACCAAGGCGGTGCTGATCGATGGCCATCGCGGCTTCGTAGGCTCGTTCAACCTCGACCCGCGCTCGGCCAATCTCAACACCGAAATGGGCGTGCTGTTCGACGACCCGGACCTGGGCGCGGCGCTGCGCGACGAGTACCTGCACTTCGCCGACCCGGACATGAGCTATTGGGTCTATCTCGACAGCAAGGGCCGGCTGCGCTGGCTCGACCGCACGCGCGACCCGCCAGCCGCCCTGGACAGCGAGCCCGACGCCACCCGGCGACAGCGCGCGATCGCAGCGCTGGTGCGCTGGCTGCCGATCGAATCGCAGCTGTGACCGTGCGCGGTCGGCGAGCGCGCCAGCGCTGCGCCCACACGCCGGCCGCGTGGTGCACTGCAACACCTGCGGCAACCCGATGACGCAGACGCAAGCGCTTGATACCGCGGTGTTTTCCGCCTCGCGCGGGTGGGCGCGACCCTTTCCGGGGAGGAGGTGCGTAAAATGCGGCGTTCCCGGACAGACGGCGTCCGCGGACGTCCGCAGACGGACGTACGGGCCCACCTGCTGGCCCCATGCCGCCTCCAGCCAACCATGCGTCGGGCGATCGCCCGCGACGGAGCATTGAATGATTTTCGAGCACCTCGACACCACCGGTCACGAGCAGATCGTGTTCTGCCACAACAAGGACGTCGGCCTGAAGGCGATCATCGCGATCCACAACACGGTGCTGGGCCCGGCGCTGGGCGGCACGCGCATGTGGCCGTACGAATCCGAGCAGGACGCGCTCAATGACGTGCTGCGCCTGTCGCGCGGCATGACCTACAAGAACGCGGTCGCCGGCCTGAACATCGGCGGCGGCAAGGCGGTGATCATCGGCGACCCGGCCACCGACAAGTCCGAGGGTCTGTTCCGCGCATTCGGCCAGTTCGTCGAGTCGCTCGGCGGCCGCTACATCACCGCCGAGGACGTCGGCATCGATGTCAACGACATGGAGTTCGTCTACCGCGAGACCCAGTACGTCACCGGCGTGCACCAGGTCCATGGCGGCTCGGGCGACCCGTCGCCGTTCACCGCCTACGGCACGCTGCAGGGCCTGCTGGCGTCGTTGAACCGCAAGTTCGGCAACGAGGAAGTCGGCAACTACAGCTATGCGGTCCAGGGCCTGGGCCATGTCGGCCTGGAGTTCGTGAAGCTGCTCAAGGAGCGCGGCGCGAAGATCTTCGTCACCGACATCAACAAGGAGCGGGTCGAACGCGCGGTCAGCGAGTACGGTGCCGAGGCCGTGGGCCTGGACGAGATCTACGATGTCGATGCCGATGTCTATTCGCCATGCGCACTCGGCGGCACGGTCAACGAAAAGACCCTGCCCCGCCTGAAGGCCAAGATCATCTGCGGCGCGGCGAACAACCAGTTGGCCAACAATGCGATCGGCGACGAAGTCGAGCAGCGCGGCATCCTCTACGCGCCCGATTACGCGGTCAACGCGGGCGGCGTGATGAACGTGTCGCTGGAGATCGACGGCTACAACCGCGAGCGTGCGATGCGCATGATGCGCACGATCTACCACAACCTCACGCGCATCTTCGAGATCGCCGAGCGCGACGGCATTCCGACCTACCGGGCCGCCGACCGCCTGGCCGAGGAGCGCATCGAGGTCATCGGCAAGCTCAAGCTGCCGCTCGGTCGCGCCGCCCCGCGTTTCCAGGGCCGCGTCCGCGGCGCCTGAGGCGGTTGAAGTAGAGCAAAGCGCTTCAGAAATGGGAGTTCCACTTCGGCTGGGCAGCGGCCTGCCGGCCGGAAGCCGCTCTTCCCTCGGCCAGGCCGCTTCGCGGTCCGGCCACGCGAAGCACGCGTGGCGTTCACCTGGATGCGCGGCAATGCCGCGCAAGCCATCCAGGCTCACCCTGTCCTGACTCGGCCGCGCGCCCGCTCCGCTGTGCGGATCGGTCCGGCCCGGCGCAGCGCGCCGTGCGTTCGTCCACTCGCGCGGCATGCCACGCAAGCAGAGCGGACTCACCCATGGCGCGCTTAACGCGGCCACCGACCGGCAGTCCGCTCTGTGCGGAGCGCTTCTGATGACTTCGGCAAAGAACCCGGTACAAGACGATGGGGCTTCGGCCCCATCGTCGTATCCGGCGATCCGAAAGAACGGGGCCGAATGCAATCGCGCGCGCCGCCCCGATCCGGTCAGAAGCCGTAGGCGTAGCGCAGCGACAGCATGCGGTCGGCGCCGCGCGGGCCGAAGCGCTGGTCCAGGCCCAGCCCCAGCAGCGAGCGGCGCGTCAGCCGGCTGTCGAGTCCGACGCCGAACAGGCCGCCCGAGCGTGCCGGATCCAGCCCCGCGATCGGCGCCCAGGCCTCGATGCCGGTGAAGCTCGCCTGCAGGTCGAAGCCGCTGGCCGACAGCGTCTGCTGCCATTCGCCGTAGCCGTGCAGCGAGAACCCGGGTCCGTCCCAGCGCGCACGCACGCCGGCGATCGCCTGGGTGCGCTGCGCCGACCAGCCGGCGCTGCGCAGGCCGAAGCCGTCGCCGCCGAGTTCGTCGAAGCCGTCGCTGCGCAGCCGCACCTGCTCGGCGCCGGCATACGGTCCGATCTCGGCCGCACCGATCCGCCAGTGACGGCCGGCCTCGATCGCCGCCTGGGTGTAATGACCCGCGTATCGGGTCGAGACCCCCTGCGGCATCGCGCCAGTCAACAGCGTGCGCTGCAGGTCGCGATCGAAGCGGCCGCTGCCCAGTTGCATCATCGCGTAGCCGGCGCCGAGGGTCCGCGCGAGATAGGCCTGGGCCTGCGTCTGGCGATCGCGGCTGCGATCGCCGCGACTGCGTGCGATGCCGTCGCCGCGCAGCTCGCCGAACGCGAATCCCGCCACCAGGCCGTCACCGAGCGCGTGATCGCGCCCCAGGCTCCAACCGTCGACGGTGAAGCCGTCCCGGGCGAATCCGCCGCGGCCGCCCTGTCCCAGGGCGTCCTTCCACACCCCGATACTTGCCGCATTGGCCGCCAGCGCACCGACGCGGTCGGCGACCAGGCGGCGTGTCATGTCGACATTGTCGAACGTCGCCGACAGCGCCGCAGCGTGCTGCGTACCGGACAGACTGTCGAGCGCGGCGAGCGCGCGCGCCTCGTCCTGCACCTGTTGCAACGCCCCCGCCGCGCGCACGAAGCCTTCGGCGACCGGCACGCCGGCGGCGTTCTGCGCATCGATGCGCGAGAACGCGCCTTCGACGCGGACCGCCGCGCCCTGCCCCTGCGCCGTGATGCCGGCCATCGACATCGCCGTTGCGCTGACGTCGAGCCGAGCGATGTCGAGCCAGGCCCGGTTGGCGTCGTAACCGAGCGTGGCGTCGAGGAACACGCCCGGGCCGCGGGTCAAGCTGCCGAAGGTCCCGGTGACCCCGTCCATCGCCTGGATCACGATCTCGCGCGCCGAGTGGACGTAGCCGCCGACGATGCCGGTCACCTGCAGTTCGCCGGCCAGCCAGGCGCTCCCGGTCACCTGCAAGGGCGCACCGATCTGCCACGCCAGCCGCCCGCCCGCGCCTTGCTGGAAATCGCCGACGATCGTCCGCCTGCCGAAGTTGCCGGCGACTGCGACCGTGCCGTTGTTGACCAGCGTGCCGCCGATGCGCACGCCACCCAAGCGCAGCGCGGCGCCAGGCGACACGGTCGCCGCCCCCGGCACCGTGCCGGCAAACGACAGCGTACCGCCGTCGACACGCGTCGCGCCGCGATAGTCCATGAGCCCGTCCAGTTGCAGCGTGCCGCTGCCGCGCTTGACCAGCCCGCCGGCACCGGTGACGGCGTTGCGCCAGGTCGAGGTGCCAGTGAAGTTCACGGTCACATCGCCCCAGTCGAACTTCGCGGGGCCGCCCACGGCCTTGGCGACGTTCAACGCGCCGTAGCCGAACACCGGATCGACACCCGGCGCGCCGATGTCGGTGGCGGTGCCGAGGATCGTCTGGCGCACCAGGTCGTTGTCGAAATACGGGAAGGCTTCCCAGACCAGCGCCGCGGCGCCCGAGACCAG
Source organism: Luteimonas sp. TWI382 (assembly GCF_039674545.1). Taxonomy (NCBI): domain Bacteria; kingdom Pseudomonadati; phylum Pseudomonadota; class Gammaproteobacteria; order Lysobacterales; family Lysobacteraceae; genus Luteimonas; species Luteimonas sp. TWI382. The sequence continues at coordinate 59,477 of NZ_JBDJNS010000013.1, read as the reverse complement.
CGGGGCGGCCAGCGAGGTGCCGCTGTACTTCCAGTACTCGGGGCGGTTGGGCGCGTCGTCGGTGCCGGTGACGACGACGGTACCGGGCGCGACCAGGCAATAGCGCATCGCGATGCCGCAGGCGTTGGAGTAATCGGCCAACTGCGTGGTGCTGTTCTCGGCGAGCGCCGACACGGTCAGCCAGCCGCGTTCGAGATCGGCGCCGGGCGTGCTGCCGTTGGCGCCGCGCTGACTCGGCAGTGCGGCAAGATCCGAGGGATCAGCGCGCTTCGAGTTGCCCGAGGCGAAGACCACCAGCCCGCCGTGGCCGATCACGAATGGGCGGTACTCGCTGGCGATCTCGCGCGCTGCATTGTCGCCGCTGATGTACAGCCCGCCCCAGGAGTTGTTCATGACCCGCACATCGCGGCGGATCAGGTCGGCATGGATCGCCTCGACGCCGATGCGCCCGGTCACCGGGTTGCCATTGCCCGAACCGTCGTCGACCGGTGGCTTGTCGTTGATGATGCGCGCCGAGACGATCTCGGCATTGGGCGCCACGCCGCCCGGCCAGGCGCCGAACGGCCGCCCCGCCGCAGCCTGCGCGACGGCTGTGCCATGCCCGGCGACATCGTCGACCGACAGGTTGTTGTCCCGACCGACGTAGACCAGGTTGGCGACCACCCGATCACGCAACGCCGGATGCTTGCGGTTGACGCCGCTATCGAGGAAGCCGATACGCACACCACGGCCGGTATAGCCGGCGTCGTGCGCGGTCCAGGCGCCGGTGTCGGCCAGATGCCGGCTATAGGCCGGCTCAGGCGGCTCGACCACCGTCGGCGGCGGATTGGGCGAGATCACCGGCGGCGGTGGTGTCGGCAGCACGATCCCGCCACCCGACCCGCCGCCGCAGGCCGCCAGCGCGCTGCCCAGTGCCATGGCGAGCACGGCGCGACGCATGGTCTGCGGCGCCCGCACGATCCTCGAATCCGACATCCTGCACCCCTCTCCCGTTGATCGATCGTCGCGCGCGGCCACGCCGGCGCCTGCTTCCCCTGCGCATGCTTCTATACGCGCAAATGTCCAATCCCGCCATCGGGGCCAATCCCAGTCGGCCGGGTGCCGATTCCCGTGGCCGGATGCGATAATCGCCCGATCGCATGCTACGGAGTTTCGCCTCATGACCGAGATCGTCATCGTCGGTGCCAAGCGCACCGCCATCGGGTCCATGCTCGGCCAGTTCACTGGCGTTCCCACGCCGACGCTGGGCGCAGCGGCCATCCGCGCCGCGCTCGAGCAGGCCGGCGTGGCGCCCGAGCAGGTCGACGAGACCGTCGTCGGCTGCGTGCTGCCGGCCGGCCTGGGCCAGGCCCCCGCGCGTCAGGCCTCGCGCGCGGCTGGCATCCCCGACGCGGCCGGGTGCGTGACCATCAACAAGGTCTGCGGCTCGGGCATGCAGGCGGTGATGTACGGCCACGACATGATCAAGGCCGGGACCGCCAAGGTCGTCGTCGCCGGCGGCATGGAATCGATGACCAATGCGCCGCATCTGCTGCCCGGCGCACGCACCGGCATCCGCTATGGCAGCGCCGAGTTCCTCGACCACATGGCCTGGGACGGCCTGACCAACCCGTACGACGGCAAGGCGATGGGCGTGTTCGGCGACATCGCCAGCGAGAAGTACGGCTTCAGCCGCGAGGACCTCGACGCCTATGCGGTCGAGAGCGCGACCCGGGCCAAGCATGCGATCGCGTCGGGCGCCTTCAAGGACGAGATCGTTCCGGTCGTGGTGAAGACCCGCAAGGGCGAGGCGAGCTTCGACACCGACGAGCAGCCCGGACGCATCCAGGTCGACAAGATCCCGACCCTGCGCGCGGCCTTCGGCAAGGACGGCCTGCTCACCGCGGCGAGCTCGTCGAGCATTTCCGACGGCGCCGCCGCACTGGTGCTGACCTCGGCCGACGAGGCCGCCGCGCGAGGCCTGACCCCACTGGCGCGCATCGTCGCCCACGGCCGCCATTCGCAGGCGCCCGAATGGTTCACCACCGCGCCGGTGACCGCGATCCGCAATGTTCTCGACAAGGCGGGCTGGAAGGTCGAAGATGTCGACCTGTTCGAGGTCAACGAGGCGTTTGCCAACGTCGCGATGGCGCCGATGAAGGATCTGGGCATCCCCCACGACCGCCTCAATGTGAATGGGGGCGCACTGGCGCTCGGCCATCCGATCGGCGCAAGCGGCGCGCGGTTGATCGTGACGCTGGTCCACGCGCTCAAGGCGCGCGGCCTAAGTCGCGGAGTCGCTTCACTTTGTATTGGTGGCGGCGAAGCGACCGCAATTGCCGTCGAAATGGCGTGAACTTCGGTTAACGTGATTTTTACGAAAAAACCACGAACTCCCGCTTGACAGCTGTTCGCGGCTTGTCATGATGTTGCCGGCGCGCATTTAGCGCGTTGCCCACACTTTCAGACGAGGAAGACACAATGACGATCAACAAGGCTCTGCTTGCCCTGGCTATGGGTTTTGCGCTGGCTGCCTGCAGCAACGCCGATCAGGCCAACAGCTCGGCCGAAGGCGCTGCTGACGCGGCTGCCGACGCGCAGGCCGCTGCCAACGAGACGACCGATCCGGCCGTCGCTGGCACCGCGCAGACCGCCGCTGACGACGCCGCCGCTGCTGCCGACGCCGCTGCCGAGGCTGCTGCCGACGCCGCCGCTGCTGGCACCGACGCTGCTGCCGAGCACGCCGCCGACGCTGCCGACCACGCTGAGACCAAGGCCGAAGACGCCAAGGACGCAGCGCAGGAAGTCGCACCGTAATTCCACGTGGTGGCCCTCGCGCCACTGTGTCGAATTGCAGAAGGCCGCCGGGTGTCCCGGCGGCCTTTTTTCATGGTCGGGCACTGCCCGGCCTTGCCATCGCGCTCACATCGACGCATTCACGCTCCGTCTTCCGTACTTGCCCACAGGAGACCTGCCATGCGTTTCACTCTGTTGACCGCCACGACGATCGCCGCCCTGACGCTGGCCGCCTGCAACAACCACAGCGCCGATGCCGAGCGCGAGCGTGCCGAAGCCTCGGCTGCCGCCGACAATGCCGGCCGCGCAATCTCCGATGCCGCGTCGGCGACCGGCGAGGCCGCGCGCGAAGGCGCCGATGCCGCCGCTGCCGCCTCGTCGGACGCGATGCACCGCGCCCAGGTCGCCGCCGACGACGCCGCGGCGCGCTCCGAAGCCGCCGCCCGCGAGGCTGCCGCCGCCACGGGCCGCGCGACCCAGCGTGCCGGCGAAGCGATCGAGAACACCGGCGAGCGCATGGAAGAACGCGCCGACCGCTGAGTCCTGCGCGATGTCGTTCCCGGGCCCGCCGCAAGGCGGGCTTTTCGTTGGCGGATTGGCCACGCGTTCAAATGATGGAGGGACGCCCAGATCGATGCGTGCTGGCCAGCGCCTGCCGACGGACGGCCGATGAGTAAGCCAAATGCCGGCGCGCGCGCGCCGTCCACCAGGAGCGCCCGCGCCCTTGGCGGTGCGGAACACGCCCCGTAGCGGCCGATACTCGCGGTGGTTGTCGAGTGAACACGAGGCCGGCGCTCGCCCGTCGCCTGCGCCAAAGTGCGTGCTAGTCTCGGCCTTCCGCGTCGTCCCCCGGCGGCGCGGACCGGCCCGTTGGGTGCATCGGGCGGCCCCGTCCATCTCCGAGGTAACGCGCGACATGGCTATTTTTCCAAGTTCCGGTTCCGCCAAGAAGGATCCGCCCGCTCCCGGCAATGACGCCGCGCTTTCGCCTGCGCCGGTCCGCGACGTGACGCCCGCCGTCGCCGACTTCGCGACGCCGACCCCGATGCCACAGCCGCGCAGCGCGCCGGCGCCCGTTGCGAAGGAATCGATCATCGCGGCCGATCTGACGATCGAGGGCAAGATCGAGGGCTCGGGCGATGTCCGCATTGCGGGCCGCTTCAAGGGCGACGTCAACGTCCAGGGCACTCTGACGATCGAACATGGCGCCAAGCTCAACGGCGGCGTGCGCGCCAACCAGGTGCTGGTGTCGGGCGAACTCGACGGCAACATCGATTCGGCCTCGCTGGTCGAACTGCGCGCCTCGGCGGTGATGACCGGCGACCTCAAGGCCGGCTCGCTGACGGTGGCCGCCGGTTCGAAGATCCGCGGGCATGTCGAGTGCGGCTGGGGCGAGGTCAAGGGCGACGAACGCCGCGCCTCCCGCAGCCAGGATGCAGCGGCGTCCGATCGCGTCTGACATGGATCCCCGCACCGGTGCGGCAGGCGCGACCCGCGTCTGCCCGCACTGCAAGACCACGATCCTCGAAAGTTCGGCGCGCTGCCCGGCGTGCCGGCACTATCTGCGCTTCGATGCCGATGCCTCCACCAGCATCGGCACGCAGGACGCCACCACCGCGCTGCAGGTCGAGGGCACGATCCGGCACCCGCCCGAAGGTGGCGCCTGGGAGTACTCGGTGGTGCTGGTCATCCGCGACGAAGCCGGCAAGGAACTCAACCGCCAGGTCGTCGGCGTCGGCGCACTGTTCGCTGGCGACGAACGCAGCTTCAGCCTCGCCGTCGAAGTCGTGCCCACCCGCGACATGCGACGCAGCCCCAACCGCCGCGGCCGGCACTGACCCACGCGATCGAGCAGCACGCCGAATGTCCGAACCGTATTCGTTGTATGCTCGCCTGAGCTTCGCACCCGGCGCGTTCGAGGCGTTCCTGGCGGCCGCGCCTGCCCAGCCGTCTGCCTTCGGCGACTGGCAGACCTGGTTCGATCAGCATCGACTGGCCGGCGACGGGGCGCGTGCCGGCAGGCCTGCTCGCCGATGTGGATGCTGGTCGGGTCGCAGACATCATCGAGGCCTGGCAGCGCGACCCTGCCCTGGGAATGCCGCCGATGGCCTACGACGCCGCGACCGGCGTGTGCCGGATCGCGATGCTCAGCGCGTCGGAGAACGTCGAAGCGCTTGTGCGCATGCTCGCGCCGCTGCGCGGCGCTGCCGCATGGCACCGCGCCGAGGCCGACGACTTCATCGTGGTGCTGGACTTCCTTTGGGGCGGTGATCAGCTTGGCGCGTACGTGGCCCTGCGCGATGGCCGCAGCCAGCTTGGGACCACGGTGCCCCCGGCGCATCGCGCCGAGGCCATCGACTATCTCGAATGCACTTTGGAGGCGTTCGAGCAGGGCGCCTGATCCCGGCCCCGCCCGCGAGCACAGCCGTCGGATTCAACCGCAGCCATCACAGCCGCCGCAGCTCGCACCGCCGCGCGGTGAGGGCGCGATGCGCCGCCCCAGCGCCCGGATCCAGGCAGGCCGTCCCGGCCGCACCAGCGGCACCGCCAGCGCGATACGCAGGCGCCGTGCGGTCGCAGGCGCCTGCTTCTTCAGCACGATCCAGCCGCTGACCGCGACCAGCAGTGCGACCGCAGCGTACTGCAGCGCCAGTTGCAGGTCCGCGCTCACCCCGCCCCCAGCGCACGCGCCACTTGGTAGGTCAGCAGCGAGGCCAGATAGGCCAGCGCAAACAGGTAGCCGGCATTGATCGCCATCAGCCGCCACGAGCCGGTCTCGCGCCGGATCGTCGCCCAGGTCGAGATGCATTGCGGCGCATAGATGAACCACACCAGCAACGATAGACCGGTCGCCAATGACCAGCCGTCGGTGATGATCGGCGTCAGCGCCTGGGCTGCGGCGGCATCGTCGGCGGCCGATAGTGCATAGACGGTCGCCAGCGATGCGACGGCGACTTCGCGCGCGGCCAGGCCGGGGATCAGCGCGATGCAGATCTGCCAGTTGAAGCCGAGCGGCGCGAACACCAGCGCCAGCGCATGGCCGAGGCGGCCACCCAGGCTGTACTCGATCGCCGCCCCGGTGGCGCCGTCGGGCGGCGCCGGGAACGAGAGCAGGACCCACAGCAGCACGGTCAGCGCGAGGATGATCCCGCCCACACGCCGAAGGAAGATCATCGCGCGCTCCTTCAGGCCGATCGCCAGATCGCGCGGATGCGGCAGCCGGTAGGACGGCAGCTCCAGCAGCAGCGGATGCTCGCTGCGATCGCGGCGCCAGCGCTTCATCACGAACGACACCGCCAACGCGCTCAAAATGCCGGCCATGTACAGCGCGAACAGCACCAGCCCCTGCAGGTTGAGCGCTCCCCAGACCTGCCGTTGCGGAATGAACGCACCGATCAGCAACGCATAGACTGGCAGCCGCGCCGAGCACGTCATCAGCGGCGCGACCATGATCGTCGCCAGCCGGTCGCGCGGGTCCTGGATCGAGCGGGTGGCCATGATCCCGGGAATCGCGCACGCGAAGCTCGACAGCAGCGGGATGAACGATCGGCCCGACAGCCCGGCGCCCTTCATCAGCCGATCGAGCAGGAACGCTGCGCGCGGCAGGTAACCCGACTCCTCCAGCGCCAGGATGAAGAGAAACAGGATCAGGATCTGCGGCAGGAAGACGATCACGCCGCCCAAGCCCGCGATGATGCCGTCGGCGAGCAGGCTGGTCAGCGGACCGGGCGGCAAGGTCGCCGACACCCAGGCCCCCAGCGCGGAGGTGCCGGCATCGATCATGTCCATCAACGGCGTCGCCCAGGCGTAGACGGCCTGGAAGATCAGGAACATCACCAGTGCCAGCGCCAGCAGGCCGAATACCGGATGCAGCAGCCAGCGATCGAAGGCATCGTCGATCCGTGCGGTCCGGCGCGGCATGCTCACTGTGGCCGCCAGCAGCGCACGCACCTGGGCGTGCAGGTCGCCTTCGGCGTCGCCGCTCGAGGGCGGCCGCGGTCTTGCGACCGTGTCGGCCAGCCGCTGGCGCAGCGCCTGCGCGCCGTCGCGGTGGATGGCGACGGTTTCGACCACGGGCACGCCGAGTGCGGCCTCCAGCGCCGGGACATCGATGGCGATACCACGCCGTGCCGCGGCATCGGCCATGTTCAGCGCCACCACCATCGGCCGGCCCAGCGTCCGCAGCTCCAGCACGAAACGCAGGTGCAGCCGCAGATTGGTCGCATCGACCACGCAGACCAACACATCGGGGGCCGGCTCGCCTGGATAGAAGCCACGGCACAGGTCGCGGGTGATCTGCTCGTCCAGACTCGCCGGCTGCAGGCTGTAGGCGCCGGGCAGGTCGAGCAGCGCCCAGTGCGCGCCATCGGGGCCGCGCATCCGCCCCTCCTTGCGCTCGACGGTGACGCCGGCGTAGTTGGCGACCTTCTGTCGGCTGCCGGTCAGCAGGTTGAACAGTGCCGTCTTGCCGGCGTTCGGGCTGCCGACCAGGGCCAGCCGCGGGATGGCCGCCGTGGTCATGCCGCGTCGCCAGCGTGGACCTGGACGCGCGCGGCCTCGCTGCGACGCAGCGCGAAGCGGGTAAAGCCCACGCGCACCAGCAACGGGTCGCCGCCGAACGGCGCCAGCGCAACCACCTCGACCGACTCGCCGGGCACGAAGCCCAGTTCGCCCAGGCGGCGGGCGATCGGATCGTGACTGCCGACCGCCTGGACGGCATCGACGAGGCCCGGGGTGCGCGGCGGCAGCTGGCAGAGGTTCAAGGCAGGTCCGGTGCGAATGGGAATGGGTCGCGATTCTACTCCCGCGCGACCGCGACACAGGCGCCCGCCCCACCCTCCGTCATGCCTGGGTCTGTTTCGCCCGCGCAACGCAGTGCCCCGCACTCCGGCCGCGCTCGAGGCTCGGCCCACAGACGCCACGTCACGCGCCTGGGCGCAGGCGCGTGGCCCTGCGTCCGCGCGCCATCGTGCCCGGGCGCAGCGGTTAGACTGCGCGCTTTCGTTTCGAAAGGATCGCGCATGCTCCCCGATTCCGTCCGCGCCATCGTCACCGGTGGGGTCTCCGGCCTCGGCCTGGCCGTCGCCCATCGCATCGTCGCCGATGGCGGCCGTGTCGCGCTGCTGGACGTCAACGACGACAAGGGCGCCGAGGCGGTCGAGGCGCTGGGCGCCGATCGCGCACGCTACCTGCGCACCGACGTCACCGACGAGGCCGGGGTCGCGACCAACATCGAGGCCGCGCACGCGTTTCTGGGTGGCCTCAATGCCGCGGTGAACTGCGCCGGTATCCTCGGCGCCGGCCGCGTGCTCGGACGCGAGGCGCCGATGCCGCTGGAGACCTTCAGCCGCACGGTGATGGTCAATCTGGTCGGCAGCTTCAACGTCGCCAAGGCCGCGGCCGCGGTCATGCAGCACAACGCGCCCGGCGAGGACGGCGAGCGCGGCGCGATCGTCAACACCGCCAGCGTCGCCGCGTACGAAGGTCAGATCGGCCAGGCCGCCTATGCGGCGTCCAAGGGCGGTGTGGTGGGCATGACGCTGCCGATGGCGCGCGAACTCGCGCGTTTCGGCATCCGCGTCAACACGATCGCGCCGGGCATCTTCTGGACCCCCATGGTCGACGGCATGCCCGAGGCGGTGCAGCAGTCGCTGTCGGCCTCGATCCCGTTCCCCTCGCGCCTGGGCCGACCGGACGAATTCGCCGACCTCGTCGCCCACCTCCTGGCCAGCCGCTACCTCAACGGCGAGACCATCCGCCTCGACGGCGCGGTCCGGCTGGCGCCGAAGTAAGCGATGTCCGTTTCGTCGCCCGGCCTGGCCACGGGCCTGCTGCTCGCGCTGCTGTCGCTGGCGCCGGCCCATGCCGGCGACGCGGCGCCCGCCGATGCGGGCGCGCTCACCGGCCTGCTCGCCGCGCGCGGCTACGACACGATCCCGATGCGGCGCTATGGCGCGGCGCATCTCGCGGTCGAAGTCAGCATCAACGGGGTCGCCGGCACCTTCCTGATCGACACCGGCGCTGGGCGGACGGTCATCGACCGGGCGCGCCAAGCGCGCTTTGCCGGTGGACGCCAGGCCGATGCGTCAGGCGGGCTGCAGGCGACCGGCGCCGGTGCCGGCAACCTCGCCATCGAGACCCTGCCAGGCAGCCGACTGACGATCGGCGAGTACCGGGACGACGATTTCACCGCGCACTTTCTCGCACTCGACCACGTCACCACTGCCTTCTCGCAACGCGGGCTGCCGACGATCGACGGCGTGCTCGGCGCCGACGTCCTCGACCGCGGCCAGGCGGTGATCGATTACCCGAACCTGCGGCTGCACCTCCGCAATCCCGCCGCACCCGCGGCATCCGTCTCCCACTGAACAACGCAGACACCGATGAAAGCCTACGACGTCAAGAAAGGAAACGTGGTCGAACACAACGGCGGGGTCTACCAGATCCGCGACATCGAACGCAGCTCGCCGCAAGGCCGCGGCGGCAATGTGCGCTTCCGCTTCACCATGTACAGCGTGCCCGGCGGCAACAAGCTCGATGCGAGCTTCGACGGCGACGACGACCTGCGCGAGGTCGATCTGGCCCGGCGCCAGGCCAGTTTCTCGTACAAGGACGGCGACGCCTTCGTGTTCATGGATGACGAAGACTTCACCCCCTACACCCTCGACGCCGATGTCGTCGGCGACGGGGCGGGCTACATCACCGAAGGCCTGGGCGGCTGCTATGTCCAGGTCATCGACGATGCGCCGGTCGGCCTGCAACTGCCGCAGAGCGTGGCACTCGAAGTCGTCGACACCCCGCCCGAACTCAAGGGCGGCACCGCGACCAAGCGGCCCAAGCCCGCCAAGCTCAGCACCGGCATCGAGATCCAGGTACCCGAGTACATCGGCAACGGCGAGCGCGTCTGGGTCAACACCACGACCGGCGAGTTCGGCGGACGCGCGGACTGATTTTCCGGCTCGGGTCGCGCCGTTGGAAACGCCAGCGACCGAGGCGGCGAATGCTTCAGTCGAGTTGCAGCCCGCCCGCCTCGCGATGCAGTTCACGCAGGTGGGCGCCGAGCATGGCGAGATTGCGCTCAGTCGCCGCCAGGCGTCGTTGCGCGTCCGGCGGCAATGCCGCGCGCCCCTGGGTGTCCAGCGCGTCGCGCAGCGCCCGCAGGCGGTGGCCGAGCGCATCGGCCTGCACCCGCAGCGCCGCGCGCTCGGTCTGCTGGGGCAAGCCGTAGCCACTGTCGAGCAGTTGCGCCGGACGGCTGAGGCCGTCGCCGGCAGCGAGCAGGGCATGCAGGGTGTCGGCCGCGGCGTCCTGCTCTGCAGCCGCGAGATGCCAGCGGCGCTTGAGCATGTTGCGCAGCCGCAGCTCCAGCCGCCGCTGCGCGGCGTGCTCGAGCACCAGCAGCGCTGCGCCGTCACGCTGCCCTGCCGTTGCCAACCACGGCGCGCGCAGATCGGGATCGAGATCGAGCCAGGTGGCGACATCGCCGGTCGGCAATGGCTGCGCCGCCTGGGCGACCGCCAGCAGGGCCGCGTACTCGCGGTCCGCGGCCGGAAAGTAATACCCCTCACGCATGGCGCGATCGGGCGCATCGAGCACCGCGACGTCGGCGATGCCGTCGCGTACAAGCCTGCGCAGCAGGCCGTTGGGCGTGATGCTGCGCAGGCGCGGGCCGTCGAGCCGCGGCACGCCGGCATCGAGCAGTTTCCAGGTCTCCACCGCACAGTTGTTGCCGACGAACCGGTAGCGGCCGTCGTAGCTCCAGTGCACGCTGGCCGCGCGCTCGAGCAATGTCGCGATTTCGCCTGGCGACAAGTGCAGCGGAATCGACTGCAGCCCGCGCAGTTCGATCCTGGTGTACTCGTCGATCACTTGGTCGAGCGGCAGCACGAACAGCCGCGCCGGATAACGTCCCGTCAGCCCGCGCAGGCTGGAGATCTGCACATCGTCGACAAACGCCCGGAACGACAGCACGCGGTGGTGCGCCAGGTCGTAGCGGCAGTCGGGCCCGGGGGTGCGACCCGGCGCGCAGATCACCAGACGCAGCATGCTGTGGCCCCAGCGACTCATCGGCTGCGCGTTCCCCTCGGCGAACAGGTACTCGACCGACCAGACCCGTGCCGGATCGAGCTCCAGCAGCAGGTGGCCGTCCTCCTGCGCCTGCGACTCGGCCTCGATGAACGGCAACCCGCCAGCGCAGTCCGCGGCGGGCGGCGCCCAAGCGAAATGCGCGGTGAAGTACGCGTGCAGTGCGGGCCGTCGGCAGGCGTACTCGGGATCGAGCAGGAAGTGCTCGAGATTGACCGCGACGAATTCCGCCGCAGATGCGGTTTCGTAGGCGTCGGGCCGACGGTCGGTCATCGCATTGTGGCGCGCCCGCAGGCCCAGCCGCAGCGGGGCGCGCGGCCAGCCTGCAAGATCGCGTAGCCGCGGATCGCGCGACAGGCCGCCGTAACGGCTGCGGTCGTAGCGATGCGCGAGCTCGTGCACGAGCGCGGCGGACGCGGCCTGCGTCGCCTGGGCATCCAGGCCATCGGCGGCCACGGCATCGAGCAGCGCCCGGCGCAGCACGATGCGGTCGCCGATCGCACGCCCGTGCACCTGCGGCGGCAGGTCGTCGCGCCAGCTCAGCTGCACGTCGAGTCCCTCGGCGGCGCGCCAGGCCGGCGGCAGGCGCGCAAGTACCGTGTCGATCAGCCGGGCCGAGGCGGCCTGCGCGTCGGCATCGAGCGGCGGCGTGCCGGTTCCTGCGTCGATCCGCCAGGCCTGCGCATGCGCAGCGCCGGCGGCGAGCAACAGCGCGACGCCCACGGCCCGCAGGCGACGGCGCGAAACCATCGGCTCAGAGCGCGAGGATGGCCTGCGCCAGTTGCAGGTCGCTCGCCACCTGCGCATCGGGCCGCGTCTGCCGCAGGTGGCGCAATGCGGCCTCGAGACGGGCGCCACGGATCCGGCCGTCGCTGGCGACGAAGCCGGCAGCATCTTCGCGCGCCTGCAGCACGATCTTGTCCTTGCCCGAACTGCTGCCCGACGACGCCGAGCTGCCAGCGGACGTCGCACCGCCCGTCGTACCGGCGAAACTGCCGGCGAACGCCGACGTGGACAGAACGAGCAGCGCACAGGCGAGCGAGGATCGGGACATCAGGGGGCATCTCCATCAGGGAGGCCACACTCTACCCCGCCCTCACGCCGCCTTCATGGCAACGGCCGACCGACAGTCATGCATCGAACAGCTTGCCGGGATTGAGCACACCGTCCGGGTCGAGCGCACGGCGGATGCCGCGCATCACCGCGATCTCGGCCGCGCTGCGGGTCGATTCGAGATAGGGCTTCTTGACCAGCCCGATGCCGTGCTCGGCCGAGATGCTGCCGCCGTGCGCGTGCAGGGTGTCCGCGAGCAGTTTGGTCACGCGCTCGCATTGCGCGACGAACGCGTCGTTGGCGAGGTCGGCCGGCTTGAGCACGTTGATATGCAGGTTGCCATCGCCGATGTGGCCGAACCACACCACGTCGAACTGCGGGTACTCGCGCGCCAGCAGCGCCTGCGCCGTCTCGAGGAACGCCGGCATCGCCGAGATCCGCACCGAGACGTCGTTCTTGTAGGGCACGTGCGGTGCCAGGCTTTCGGTGATGCCCTCGCGCAACCGCCACAGCTGCGCGGCCTGCGCCTCGCTCTGACCGATCACGCCGTCCTCGACCCAACCCTGCTCGACGCAATGCTCGAACGCCGACAGCATGGCGACCTCGCCGGCCTCGCCTTCGCAGGCGAACTCGGCGACGACATAGAAGGGGTGCGCGGCCTCGAACGGCGCCTGCGCGCCATGCGCGACCACGTGGTGCAGGGCGCGATCGGTGAAGAACTCGAAGGCCTCCAGGGCCAGCCGCGCGCGCAGCGCCTGGAACACCTGCATCAGGCCCTCGAACGACGGCAGCGCCAGCAGCAGCGTGCGCGTGGCCGGCGGCGGCGCGGTCAGTTTCAGGCTGGCTTCGACGATGATGCCCAGCGTGCCCTCCGAGGCGATGGCCAGGTGCCGCAAGTCGTAGCCGCTGGAGTTCTTGACCAGCCCGCGGCCGAGATCGAGCAGCTCGCCGGTGCCGGTCACCAGTTTGAGACCGGCGATCCACTCGCGGGTGTTGCCGTAGCGCAGCACCCGGATGCCGCCGGCGTTGGTCGCGATGTTGCCACCGATCGTGCACGAGCCGCGCGCGGCGAAGTCGACCGGATAGGCCAGCCCATGGCCGCGCGCCGCCTCCTGCACCGCTTCGAGCGCGATGCCCGGCTGCACGGTCAGGATCCGGTCGACCGGGTCGAAGTCGAGCACGCGGTTCATCCGTTGCAGGCTCAACACCAGTTCGCCATGAGCGGCGACCGCGCCGCCCGACAGCCCGGTCCGGCCGCCCGAGGGCACGATCGCCACGCCTTCGTCGCGCGCCCAGCGCACCGTGGCCTGGACCTCGGCGATATCGGCCGGCAGCGCGACCGCCAGCGGCGCGGGGGTCCAGCGCCGCGTCCAGTCGACGCCGAAATAGGCCAGATCGGCCGGATCGGTCCGCACCTGCAGGGTCGGGACGGCGGCTTGCAGCCGGGCGATGCGGGCATCGGACATGGTGTGAAGGAATCGCGGTACGGCGGGCCAGCCTGCCAGCCGCGCCTGCAGGCGTCCAGCGTCCGCGCCGCCTCGGTCCGGGGCCGAAGCGGCTGGCGCGCATCTCTCGGTCCGGCACCATCTGCTGCGCTGCAACAGCGGCGGCCTTCTGGCACCATGATGCGCTCCTCCCGACCGGCGGCCGCAGCCTCGATGAAGACCTCGTTTCCCCGCGCGGACATCCGCGTCCTGCTGCTCGAAGGCGTCAGCCAGAGCGCCGTCGACACCTTCAAGGCCGCCGGCTACACGCAGATCGAGGTGCATCCCAAGTCGCTGCCCGAAGACCAACTGCTGGCCAAGATCGCCGATGCGCACATCGTCGGCATCCGCTCGCGCACCCAGCTCAGCGCCGAGGTCATCGCCCACGCGCGCCGGCTGCTCGCGGTCGGCTGCTTCTGCATCGGCACCAACCAAGTCGACCTGGAAGCAGCCGAACTGGCCGGCATCCCGGTGTTCAATGCGCCCTACTCCAACACCCGCAGCGTCGCCGAACTGGTGGTCGCCGAGGCGATCATGCTGCTGCGCGGCATCCCGCAGAAGAACGCGCAGTGCCATCGCGGCGGCTGGAGCAAGTCCGCGCTGGGCAGCCACGAGGCGCGCGGCAAGACCTTGGGCATCGTCGGCTACGGCCATATCGGCACCCAGGTCGGCGTGCTCGCTGAATCGCTGGGCATGCAGGTGCTGTTCCACGACATCGAGACCAAGCTCTCGCTTGGCAACGCCCGCAGCGCGACCGGGCTGGACGACCTGCTCGCACGCAGCGATGTGGTGACCCTGCACGTACCCGAGACCCCGGCGACCAAGCTGATGTTCGGCGCCGCGGAGCTCGCCGCGATGAAGCCCGGCGCGCACTTGATCAATGCCTCGCGTGGCACCGTGGTCGACATCGACGCGCTCGACGCCGCGCTGCGCACCGGGCATGTCGGCGGCGCGGCGATCGACGTGTTCCCGGTCGAGCCCAAGGGCAACGATGACGTCTTCGACTCCCCGCTGGCCGCCCACGACAACGTGCTGCTGACCCCGCACGTGGGCGGCAGCACGCTCGAGGCGCAGGACAACATCGGCATCGAAGTCGCCGCCAAGCTCGTGCGCTACAGCGACAACGGCAGCACGCTGTCGGCGGTCAATTTCCCCGAGGTCACGCTGCCCGAGCATGTCGGCAGCCACCGCATCCTGCACCTGCACCGCAACGTGCCCGGCGTGCTGGTGAAGATCAACGAGGTGTTCTCGCGCCAGGCGATCAACATCGACGGCCAGTATCTGCGCACCACCGCCAATGTCGGCTACGTGGTCATCGACGTCGGCGCGACCCGCGAGCAGGCCGAGCGCCTGCGCAGCGAATTGTCGAAGATCGACGGCACGCTGCGCACGCGAGTGCTGTACTAGGCCATCGGGATCGGGGCATCGGGCCGGCGGGCCCTCGCGAAGCTCAGCCGACCGGAATCCCCCACCCGTCCAGACACTTGCGCGCCATGCGGCGCAAGGACGCGTCGTACTCGGTGCCGGCGGCGACGTCGGCAAGGGGGCGCCACGCGAGCGCATGGGATTCGGCGCTGACCGCGAAACGCTCGTCGGCACCGGCACGCACGAGATAGCGCACGTCGTAGTGCCAGTGCGCGGGCACGCCCTTGTGCTCGGGGATCCAGTGCCGGTCGAGATCGAAGATCGCCGGCAGCACCGCCACGCCCTGCAGGCCGGTCTCCTCCTCGGTCTCGCGCATCGCCACGCGTGCCAGGTCGATGTCGCCGTCGGCGTGGCCACCCGGCTGCAGCCACAGATTCAGCTTGCGGTGGTGGGTCAGCAAGGTGCGCTGGCCGTCGGCCGAGACCACCAGCGCCGATGCGGTGAAATGGCCCGCGAGGCGTTCGCGCACGAACGGATCGAGCGGATCGTCGAGCAGCGCAACGAACTCATCGACGGTCGCGCGCTCGTCAGGATGCCGAACCGCGTAGTCGGCGAAGGCGGCGGCCAGCGCTGGCGCGCGCGATGGGCGGGAAGCGGACATGCGGTGCGGACCTGGAGCAGCGTGGGGACGCGCAGCATCGGCGCTCGGCCGCGCGGCTGCAAGGTGGCCGGCACCCGAACGCAGGATGCCTGCGGCTTGACCGCACCCCGCCCCGCGCCGAAAATTATCTCTGTATCGCGATATGGAGATATTTATGGACCTGGAAGCCTGGTCGGCGCGGCTCAAGACCCTCGCCGATCCGACCCGCGTCCGGCTGCTGGCGCTGCTCGAAGTCGAGGAACTGACGGTGGCCGAGCTGTCGTCGATCACCCGACTCGCGCAGCCGCGCGTCTCCACGCACCTGGCGCGCCTCAAGGAAGCCGGCCTGGTCCGCGATCGCCGTGCCGGCGTGTCGGCTTACTACCGATTCGACGACGCCGCGCTCGACCCGGCACAGCGCGCATTGTGGCAGGCGCTGAGCACCGGCAGCGACGATCCGTTGCTGCGCCAGGACGCCGAGCGCATCCCGTCGGTGCTGGCGATGCGCGCCGCAGACCAGAACTGGGCCGACAGCGTGGCCGGCGACATGGAGCGGCACTACTCGCCCGGGCGGACCTGGGAAGCCCTCGCGCGCTCGGCACTGCCGTTGCTCGAGACCGGCGACGTGCTCGACATCGCCTCGGGCGATGGCGTCCTCGCCGAACTGCTGGCGCCGCACGCCCATCGCTACGTCTGTCTCGATGCAAGTGCGCGCGTGGTCGCCGCGTCGGCCGAGCGCCTCAAGCGCTTCCGCAACGTCGAGGTCCGCGAAGGCGACATGCACGCGCTGCCGTTCGAGGACGCCAGCTTCGACCTCGTCGTGCTGATGCATGCGCTGACCTATGCCACGCGCCCGGCGCAGGCGGTCACCGAGGCCGCGCGGGTGCTGCGCCCCGGCGGCCGGCTGCTGCTGTCGAGCCTCGACCGCCATGGCCATGAAGCGGTCGTGCAGGCCTACGGCCATGCCAACCTGGGGTTCCCTGACAAGGAACTGCGCCGCTTCGTCACCAAGGCCGGGCTGGAGATCCACAGCGCCGAGACGGTGACGCGCGAGAAGCGGCCGCCGCACTTCCAGGTGATCTCGATCATCGCGAGAAAGCCGTGACCTGGCTGCACCCCGACCGCGTCGCCGCGCTCGAGGCCGCGCTCGCGCAGCGCATCCTCGTGCTCGACGGCGGCATGGGCACGATGATCCAGCAGCATGGACTGACCGAGGCCGATTACCGCGGCACGCGCTTCGCCGGCGGCTTCGACGCGCTGCACGCTGTCGACGGCCATGCCCATGGCGCCGGTTGCGGCTGCGAGGCCGCCGACCAGCGCGGCAACAACGACCTGCTCACGCTGACCCGGCCCGACATCATTGGCGGCATCCACGCCGCCTATCTCGAGGCCGGCGCCGACCTGGTCGAGACCAATACCTTCAACTCGACCGCAGTGTCGCTGGCCGATTACCGCTTGCAGCACCTGGCACGCGAACTCAATCGCGAGGGCGCCGCGCTCGCGCGCGCGGCCTGCGATGCCGCGCAGGCGCGCACGCCCGGGCGGCCGCGCTTCGTCGCCGGCATCCTCGGCCCAACCAGCCGCACCGCATCGATCAGCCCCGACGTCAACGATCCGGGCTTCCGCGCGGTGACGTTCGAGGACCTGGTGCGCATCTACCGCGAGGCCGCCCATGGCCTGATCGAGGGCGGCGCCGACGTGCTGATGGTCGAGACGGTGTTCGACACCCTCAATGCCAAGGCCGCGCTGTTCGCGGTGGAGACGGTGTTCGACGATCTCGGCGGCCGGGTGCCGGTGATGATCTCGGGCACGATCACCGACGCCTCGGGCCGCACGCTGTCGGGACAGACCGCCGAAGCGTTCTGGTACTCGCTGCGCCATGCGCGGCCGCTGTCGATCGGGCTCAACTGCGCACTCGGCGCCAAGGACCTGCGGCCCCACGTCGACACCCTGGCGCAGATCGCCGAGGTCCATGTTTCCTGCCACCCCAATGCCGGGCTGCCCAATGCCTTCGGCGGTTACGACGAAACCCCCGAAGACATGGCCGCGACCCTGCACGAATTCGCGACCGCCGGGCTGCTGAACATCGTCGGCGGCTGCTGCGGCACCACGCCTGCACACATCCGCGCGATTGCCGACGCGATGCGCAATGTCGCCCCGCGCACGCCGGTCGGCCACCGGGCCGACGCCGCATGAGCGCGCCCGCAGGCCAGTCTCCAGCACCGCGTTTCACTCGCCTATCGGGCCTCGAACCGCTGGTGATCACCCCGGAACTGCTGTTCGTCAACGTCGGCGAACGCACCAACGTCACCGGCTCGGCCGCGTTCCGCAAGCTGATCCGCGAAGACCGCTACGCCGAGGCGGTGGAGGTCGCGCGCCAGCAGGTCGAGGGCGGCGCGCAGATCCTCGACGTCAACATGGACGAGGGCATGCTCGACTCCGAGCGGGCGATGACCACGTTTCTGAACCTCATCGCCGCCGAACCCGACATCGCACGTATCCCGGTGATGGTCGACTCCTCGAAGTGGAGCGTGATCGAGGCCGGCTTGCGCTGCCTGCAGGGCAAGGGCGTGGTCAACTCGATCTCGCTCAAGGAGGGCGAGGCGACGTTCCTGGCACAGGCGCGCAAGGTACTGCGCTATGGCGCGGCGGTCGTGGTCATGGCCTTCGACGAGACCGGCCAGGCCGACACCCGCGCGCGCAAGGTCGAGATCTGTACCCGCGCCTACCGACTGTTGACCGAAGTCGTGGGCTTCCCGCCCGAGGACATCGTGTTCGATCCGAACATCTTCGCGATCGCCACCGGCATCCCCGAGCACGACAACTACGCGGTCGACTTCATCGAGGCCACGCGCGAGATCCGCGCCACGCTGCCGCATTGCCATGTCTCGGGTGGCGTGTCGAACGTCTCTTTCTCGTTCCGCGGCAACGAGGTCGTGCGCCAGGCGATCCACGCGGTGTTCCTGTACCACGCGATCGCGGCCGGCATGGACATGGGCATCGTCAACGCCGGCGCGATGCCGATCGTCGACGAACTCGATCCCGAGTTGCGCGCGTGCGTCGAGGATGTCGTGCTCAATCGCCGCTCCGACGCGACCGAACGGCTGCTCGAACTGGCCGAGCGCTACAAGGGCCGCAAGGGTGCGGCCAAGACCGAGACACTCGGCTGGCGCGAAGCGCCGGTCCAGCAACGCCTGACCCATGCCCTGGTGCACGGCATCGACCAGTACGTCGATACCGATACCGAAGAAGCGCGGCTGCAGTTCGCGCGGCCGCTGGAAGTCATCGAAGGGCCGCTGATGGCCGGCATGAACGTCGTCGGCGACCTGTTCGGCGCCGGCAAGATGTTCCTGCCGCAGGTGGTCAAGTCTGCCCGCGTGATGAAGAAGGCGGTCGCCTGGCTGCTGCCGCACATCGAGGCCGAGAAGGCGCGCACCGGCGATGCGGGCAAGTCCAATGGCCGCATCGTGATCGCAACGGTCAAGGGGGATGTGCACGACATCGGCAAGAACATCGTCGGCGTGGTGCTGGCCTGCAACAACTTCGAGGTCGTCGACCTGGGGGTCATGGTGCCGGCGCAGACGATCCTCGACAAAGCCCGTGAGGTGCAGGCCGATGTCATCGGCCTGTCGGGGCTGATCACCCCATCGCTGGAAGAGATGAGCCACGTCGCGCGCGAGATGAAGCGTCAGGGCTTCACGCTGCCGTTGCTGATCGGCGGGGCGACCACCTCGCGCGCGCACACCGCGCTGAAGATCGCGCCGCACTATGGCGCGCCGACCGTCTGGGTCAAGGACGCCTCGCGCGCGGTCGGCGTCGTGCAGTCGCTGATCAGCCCCGAACTGCGACCGGCCTTCGTCGCCGCCAACGATGCCGACTACGCCGAGATCCGCGCGCGCCACGCCAATCGCGGCGACGCCAAGCGGCTGGTCGCACTGGACAAGGCGCGCGCCCAGGCCTTCGACGGCGGCTGGGAGACCTATGTGCCGCCAACGCCGCGCCGCCCCGGCCTGCACGTGTTCGAGGACTACCCGCTCGACGACCTGCTGCCGGTCATCGACTGGACTCCCTTCTTCAATGCCTGGGAGTTGTTCGGCAAGTATCCAGCGATCCTGACCGACGAGATCGTCGGCGCGCAGGCCAGCGAGCTGCTGGCCGATGCACAGGCGATGCTGCGCCGGATCGTCGAGGAGAAATGGCTCACCGCCAAGGCGGTGTTCGGGCTGTGGCCGGCGACCCGCGTCGGCGACGATGTCGACGTGGTCGTCCCCGAGCACGCGCACGGCCGCGTCCGCCTGCACTTTCTGCGCCAGCAGGTCGACAAGCCGGTCGAGCGGCCGGACTTCTGCCTGGCCGACTTCATCGCGCCGGCCGACAGCGGCGTGCAGGACTGGATCGGGGCGTTCGCAGTCACCGCGGGCATCGGGATCGAGCCGCACGTCGCGCGCTTCGAGGCGGCACACGACGACTACAACGCGATTCTGCTCA
The DNA here is from genome assembly GCF_039674545.1 of Luteimonas sp. TWI382. Lineage (NCBI taxonomy): Bacteria > Pseudomonadati > Pseudomonadota > Gammaproteobacteria > Lysobacterales > Lysobacteraceae > Luteimonas > Luteimonas sp. TWI382. Next base: position 39,587 of record NZ_JBDJNS010000013.1, on the reverse strand, counting down.
AGGCGCTGGCAGACCGTCTGGCCGAAGCGCTGGCCGAACGGCTGCACCAGCGCGTGCGGACCGACTACTGGGGCTACGCGGCCGACGAAGCGCTCGACAACGACGCGCTGATCGGCGAGCAATACCGCGGCATCCGCCCTGCCCCCGGCTACCCGGCCTGCCCCGAGCACAGCGAAAAGCGCACGCTGTTCGACCTGCTCGACGCCGAGGCCAACGCCTGTATGACGCTGACCGAGAGCTTCGCGATGCTGCCCACCGCGGCGGTGTCGGGCTACTACTTCAGCCATCCGCGCAGCCAGTACTTCGTCGTCGGCCGGGTTTCCAAGGAGCAGGTGCACGACTACGCCAAGCGCAAGGGCGTGCCGCTGGCGCAGGCCGAACGCTGGCTGGCCTCGAATCTGGACTACGACCCGGATTGAGCGCCGGGCTGCGCATGCCCATCACGACCGCCCCCCTATCCTCGGCGCCTGCTTCGCGCTGAGGATCTGTGCATGCTTCGACGCCGTACCGCCGGCGCCCTGACGTTGGCCGCGATCGGTTGCTTGGCCGCCGCCTGCAGTCCCGTTACCGGCCCATCGGCGACCATGCAAGCCGATGCGCCGCCCTCGCCCCCGCCGATCGTCATCGAGCATGCTCGGGTGTTCGACGGCGAACGCGACCTGGGCCAGGTCACGCTGGTGATCCGCGACGGCCTCGTCGCACGCATCGCGCAGCCGGACGCCGACGACCTGCCCATCGACGCCGAGCGCATCGACTACCGCGGCCGGTTCATCGTGCCCGGCCTGGTCAACGCCCACGCGCACGTCGGCAACACCGAGGGCACTGCCCACGGCGACCGCTTCTACACCCGCACGCACGTCGTGCGCGACCTGCGCCAGTTCCAGGCCTACGGGGTCACCACGGTGATGTCGCTGGGCATGAACGGCGCGGCGTTCGGCGACATTCGCAACGCCGTGACCGGCGATCCGACACTGGGTGCGCAACTGCTCGGCGCAGGCGGCGGCATCGGCGCACCCGGCGGCGCGCCGCCCGCCGCGAACATGGGTCTGGTGCACGATCCAGTGGCGCGCCCGGCGACCGCCGCCGCGGCCCGCACCGCGGTCCGGGCGCAGGCGGAAAGCGGCGTCGACATCGTCAAGTTGTGGGTCGATGCCCTCGGCGGCCAGGTCGCACCGATGGCACCCGAGGTCTATCGCGCCACGATCGACGAGGCCCATCGCCAGAAGCTGCTTGCCGCCGCGCATATCCACGATCTCGCGCCGGCCACCGATCTCGTCGCCAGCGGCCTGGACATCGTCGCCCACGGCGTGCGCGACCAGCCGGTCGACCCGGCGTTCGTCGCCGCGCTGCGCACCTCGAACGCCGGCTACATCGCGACGCTGCAGATCGACGAGGCGAACTACATCTATGCCGAGCATCCCGAGTGGCTGGAAACGCCATTCCTGCGCAACGCGTTGCCCGAGGCAGTCCGCGCCCAGTGGTCCGATCCGCAGTGGCGTGCCGACACGCTGCGCGACCCACAGACCGCGAAGGCGCGCGCCGCGCTCGCCACGAACCTGCGCAATCTGTCGACGCTGCGCGAGGCCGGCGTCCGGATCGGGTTCGGCACCGATGCCGGCGCGCTGCCGCGCCGCGTGCCGGGCTTCGCCGAGCACCGCGAACTCGAACTGATGATGCAGGCCGGTTTCAGCCCGCAACAGGCGCTGACGGTGGCGACCCGCGATTCGGCGCACCTGCTGCGCCTGGACGACCGCGGCCTGCTGCAGCCGGGCCGACGTGCGGACTTCATCGTGGTCGCCGCCGACCCACTGGCCGACATCCGCAACCTGCGCACGATCGCAGCAGTCTGGCAGGCCGGCCGCAGGGTCGCGGGCCCGGTTGCCGAGTACCGCGCGCCTTGAGTCACCCCAGAACCGGGGTCAGAGTCGGATTGTCACGCAGAATCTCGCGTGCTGCCGTGCGCTCGGTCGCCCCCCGCGCCGTCAGCGGAACCCGACCGCAACGCCGAAGCCGCCCTGCCAATCGGGCGCGTCGCCGCCGACACCGCGCAGCAGCGACAAGTCGAACTGCACCCGCGGTTGCGGACGCCAGGTCAGGCCGCTGCCGATGACCGTCCCGGCCTGCGTTCCGCCGCCGACACCCGCCTCGACATAGCCGGCGAACGTGCCGGCCTCGAACAGGTCCAGGCTCGGCGCGATCTGCCAGCCGCTGCCGTCGTCGTCGTGCTGATAGCCGGCGAACAGCGCGTAGCCGCGCCCGCCGTCGGTCTCGCCCTCGACCGACGCGCCAAAGCTGCGCAGGTGGGTGTCGGGACGCAGCCCGCGCGATCCGGTCGCCAGGCCGTAACGCGCCAGCAGCGCCCAGTCGAGCGCACCGGCGCTGGGCAATGCCCACTTCAGGCCGATGCTGCTGTCGCCCGCGCCCTCGGCCACCTGCCGTGCGCCGCCGACAACGCGCGTCGAGCTGCGTTGCCACGGCGTCGCAGACAGCTGCAGTTCCAGCGCTGCGCCCAGGCCCACGCGCAGCGTACTGCCGGAGGTCGTTTCAGTCGTGCGCACGCCTTCGTCGCGATCGCGCTCGAAGTCAGGCAGGCCCTGCTCCCAGGCCACCTGCCCGGGCGCGAGCACGGCCGCCGAGAACCCGATCCCCGGTCGGTCGAATGCGATCTCCTGCGCCCAGGTGGCGCCGACCGGCAACAATGCGAGGCACAGCCCGGCGGCGCGCATGATCACCAGACCAGGTCGTCGGGCACTTGGTACTTGGGATCACTGTAGGGGTCGTCGCCCACCGGTGTGGACGGGTCCACCTTCAGCGCGACCGCCTGCGCAAACATCGTTTCGGCCTCGGCCAGCACCGCCGCGGTCACCAGCAGGTAGCGGCCGTTGACCTGCACCACACCGAGTTCGCCGGCATTGAGCGCGCGCAGTTGCTCGGCATCGACATGGATGCGCTTGATCTTGCCGCCATATTCGAAATGCCGGGCGATATCGGCATCGGCGCGGTTGAGCGCCTTGTCCTTGACGAACGCTTCGAGCTTGGCGCGCGCCTCGCGGCGCAGCCGGGCCTGTTCCTGCCGCTGGCGCTCGGCCTCGATGCGCTCGTCCTTTTCGCGCTGGGCGCGGATCGCATAGGCCTTGGCCAGGTCGATGTCCTCGCGCGGCGGCCGCGGCTTGCGTGGACCCTGTGCATCGCGTCGGCCGGGCGGCCGCGCCGGTCCATCCGGTCGCCCCCCCTCGGCCCGCTTACCGCCACTGCGGCGCTCGTCCGGACGTCCCCGGCGCTCGTCGCGGCGCGGTGGCGGCTTGGCCGGTTTGGCCGGCGCCTTGAAGCCCAGACCGAGCAACTGGTCGCGCAGGGTATCGCTCATGGAGGAAGGACCTCGCCTGGAACGGAAACAGTGGACATGGTGAACAATGAAACAGCGGTGGCGGACACCGACCGGGCACACAGGCCCGGCACTGGACTTTCGATCATGCGGATGCGTCAGTAATGCGGCGGGGGCGGCTCCTGCCCCGGGTCCGGAAACTGCACCGTACGCGCCTGGCGCAGGTCGTCCATGACCCGGCGCAACAGGCCGGTCTGGGCCACGAGTTCGAGCCGCGCGGCGGTGAGCGCGTCGTTGAGCTCGGAGATCGTGTGTTCCTGGAAGGCCAGCCGCGTCTCCAGTTCGGTCACCCGCTGCTCGAGCGCCGAATGGACCTCGGCATCGATCTTGGCACCGGTCATCGCACGGCATCCCCACCGTCGCGGCCCGGCGATGCGCGCCGCGACGGTGCGTGGATCACTTGACGATGTCCTGCAGCTCGACCTCGAAGGTCAGCGCCTGGTTCGGACCGATCGGACCCGAGCCCATCTCGCCGTAGCCGAGCTTGGCCGGGATCCACAGTTCGTACTTGCTGCCGACCGGCATCAGCTGCAGGCCTTCCTGCCAACCCGGGACCACCTGGTTGAGCGCGAACTGCGCCGGCTCACCACGGTCGTAGGAGCTGTCGAAGGTCTCGCCGTTGAGCAGCGTGCCCTTGTAGTGCACGCGCACGGTGTCTTCGGGACCGGGCTTGGCGCCGGTGCCCTGGGTAACGACGCGGTACTGCAGGCCCGACGCCGTGGTCTGCACGCCTTCTCGCTTGGCGTTCTCGGCGAAGAACTTCTCGGCCTCGGCGGCGTTGGTCTTCGCCTTCTCCTGCATCTCGGCAAGCTGCTTGGCCTGCATGCGCTCACCGAAGGACTGCATCACCTTCATCGCCTGCTCGTCGGTGATCTCGATGGCCTTGTCGTCGAGCGTCTCGGCGATTGCGCGCTGCAGGGTCTTGAGGTCGATCTCGTCCTTGACCTGCTTGAGCGACTCGCCCATCTGGTTGCCGATGATGTAGCTCACCTGTTCGCGCTCGGTCTTGAGCCCGGCGATCTCGGTGCTGCTGGCGGCCTCGCCGCTGGCGTCGGCGGCGCCCTGGACCGGCTTGCCGGTCTCCTTGTCGATCGGCTTGCAGGCGATCATCGCCAGCGGCAGCACGGCCACCAGGCCGACGAGGGCGATACGCGATGTGGTCTTCATCTTGAAGGACTCCGGGAAAAAGGATTGCGGAATTGAGCGTGCGAAAGCGGCAGCGAAACGCCGCGGGAATGGAAACGCGATCAGAGAATGTCGATCAGCTCGACGTCGAACACCAGTGTGGCGTTGGCGGGAATGTTGGGCGGGCTGCCCTTCGGCCCGTAGGCCAGGTCGCCCGGGATCCAGAACCGGTACTTGCCGCCGACCGGCATCAGTTGCAGGCCCTCGGTCCAACCGGCGATGACCTGGTCCAGGCCGAACACCGCAGGCGCGCCGCGTCCGTAGGAACTGTCGAACTCGGTGCCGTCGAGCAGCGTGCCGCGGTAATGCACGCGGACGCGATCGCCCGCACGCGGGCGCGGCCCCTGCCCTTGCCGCTCGACGCTGTACTGGATCCCCGACGCGGTGGCGAACACCCCGGGCTTGCCGCGATTGCCGGCCATGAACGCCGCGCCGGCGCGGCGATTGGCCTCGGCGGCATTGGCGGCGCGTGCCTGGGTCCGGCCCGCCATCGCCTCGCGGATCTGCGCGATCCGCGCCTCGTCGAGCGTCGGCGGCCGGCCTGCGATCGAGTCGGCGACCGCACGCACCAGCGGTGCGACCTCGATCTCGTCCTTGAGCGGCGCGAGCGATCGGGCGATATCCACCGCCACCATCTGGCTGACCTTGGTCGTGTCGATCGCGGGCGGCTCGCTGCCCGGCGGCAGGCCCGGCACCGGACGACCGCTGCGCGCCGCGATGCGCTGGGCCAGCGCCACGCCAAGCTGTCGGGTCTCCTCGGGCGGCAGCGACGGCGGCTTGCCGTCGAGCGCGCTCGCGAGCGCCTGCTCGAAAACGCGCATGTCCAGGTCCGCGCCCACCTGGCCCAGCGAGCGGCCGACATCCAGGCCGACCACATAACTGGTCTGGGTGCGATCGGCGGCCGGCTCGGCGGCGCCGGCCTGGGCACCGACGGCGATGAGCAGCGCCACGACCCCGGCGCGCATCAGATTGGACATCCGTTGGTTCTCCTGCCCGGTCAGGGCGATGCAGCCGATTATTGTCGCGGCCAGCGCGGCGCGGGGCAATCTCGACCTGCGACGACTCAGATGCGCTTCAGCGCGCAGCCGGTCGCGGTGCCTGCAGCGCGCGCTCGATGGCAGCGACGATCTGCGGGTCGTCGGGCTTGGTCCGGCTGCCCCATTGCGCCAGCACCCGGCCATCGCGCCCGACCAGATACTTGTGGAAATTCCACTGCGGCGCCTGCCCGGTCGCCGCCGCCAGTTGGCGGTACAGCGGCGCCGCGTCCGGACCGACCACGTGCACTTTCTGGAACATCGGGAACTTCACCCCGTAGGTCAGCGTGCAGAAGTCCTGGATTGCCTGCTCGTCCTCGAACTCCTGTTCCTTGAAATCGCCCGACGGAAATCCAAGCACCGCAAAGCCCTGCCCGCGATAACGCGCATGCAGGCCCTCGAGGGCCTCGAACTGCGGCGTGAAGCCGCACTTGCTGGCGGTGTTGACGATCAGCAGCACGTCGCCGCCGTAGGTCCGTCGCAGATCGACCGGCTCGCGGCCGGCCAGCGGACGAAAGCTGTGGCCGAGCAGGTCGGAGCCTCCCGGCGCCGACTGCGCAATCGCCAGTGACGCGGCCAGCAGGCCCGCCGCACAGGTCGCCAGGATCATGGACAGGTGGATTCTTCGCATCGCGCACTCCCGTGAAGGCACCGGCCTTCGTATGCCATCAGTTGGGTGGACGTCCGCCTCGCGAGGCATTGACACCCCCTGCCGTGGTGTTATAGTTGCCTACAACACCTACCCACCAGAGCAGGACGGTCCCATGACCCGCAGGCTCCAGACCCCGATCATCGCATGTGGCGTTTCCGCTGCGGCCCTGTGCGCCGTGTTGCTGGCCGCTGCCCCCTCGCTGTCGGCCGGCCGCGACGCCACCGCTTCGGCGGCAGGCGGACTGAACGTCGCGACCACGGCCGCCGCCCGCGACGTCGCCATCGGCGATGCCGAACCGCAGGACGCTGCCCCGCGCAGCCGCAGCCGGCGTGGCCGCAGCGCGATCGCGATGCCCTACTTCTCATTCGCCCGGGGCACCGGCGGGAGGGGCTGACATGGCCAACATCGAATGGAGCGACGGCGCCCCGATCTACCGACAGCTCAAGGAGCGGGTGATCGCGATGATGCTCGACGGGGTGCTCAAGCCCGGCGACGCGCTGCCCTCGGTACGCCAGGTCGCCGCCGAATACCAGCTCAACCCGATCACCGTCTCGCGCGCCTACCAGGAACTGGCCGACGAGGCGCTGGTCGAGAAGCGCCGCGGCCTGGGCATGTTCGTGACCGAAGAAGCCTCCCGCAAGCTGCGCACCAGCGAGCGCGAGCGCTTCCTGCACGAAGAATGGCCGCTGGTCGTGGAACGGATCGAACGCCTGGGGCTGTCGGCCCAGGACCTGCTGCAATCCATCGGCCATGGAGCCAATGCATGAACGCCGTGCTCGACGCCCCCGTCATCTCCGCGCGCAACCTCGACAAGACCTACAAGGGCACGCGCGCGCTCGCCGGCGCCAGTTTCCAGATCCCCGCCGGACGCATCGTCGGACTGATCGGCCCCAACGGGGCCGGCAAGACCACCGCGCTCAAGGCGATCCTCGGCCTGATCCGTTGCGATGGCGACCTGTCGGTGTTGGGCCGCGACCCGCGCCGCGAGCGCGATGCGCTGATGAACGATGTGTGCTTCATCGCCGATGTCGCGGTGCTGCCGCGCTGGATGCGGGTCCGCGACGCGATCGACTTCGTCGAGGGCGTGCACCCGCGCTTTGATCGCGCGCGCTGCGAGCGCTTCCTGGCCAATACCAAACTGCGCCCCAAACAGCGCGTGCGCGAAATGTCCAAAGGCATGATCGTGCAGCTGCATCTGGCGCTGGTGATGGCGATCGACGCTCGGCTGCTGGTGCTCGACGAGCCCACGCTCGGCCTGGACATCCTCTACCGCAAGCAGTTCTACCAGCGCCTGTTGGAGGACTACTTCGACGAACAGAAGACCATCGTCGTCACCACCCACCAGGTCGAGGAGATCGAACACATCCTCACCGACGTGCTGTTCATCCGCGACGGCCGGATCGTGCTCGACGCACCGATGGACGATGTCGCCGAGCGCTTCGTCGAGGTCCTGGTCGAGGCCGACCAGCTCGAAGCCGCCCGCGCCCATCGCCCGATCGACGAGCGGTCCCTGCCGTTCGGCAAGACCGTGATGCTGTTCGACAACGTGCCCGCTGCCGCGCTGGCGGCGTATGGCGAGACCCGCACGCCCGGTCTGGCGGATCTGTTCGTGGCCACGATGAAGGGAGCCTACGCATGAATGCCACCATCGAGACCGTCGCCGCGCCCGCACCTGCGCGCACGCCGCCCCATGCCACCCACCGGTTCGGGCTACTGCTGCGCCGCGAATACTGGGAGCACCGCGGCGGCATGCTGTGGGCGCCGCTGATCGCAGGCAGCCTGTCGCTGCTGCTGTCGGTGGGCCTGCTGATCACGATGATCTTCGTCGCACGCCGCCAGATCGCCAGCGGCTCGCGGATCGAGTACGAAGGCGTCACCATCAATGGGCTGGACCTGAGCGCACTGGCCAGCCAGCTCAGCGGCGACGACCTGCGCGAACTCGCCGACGGTCTCTATGCCACCCTGCTGATGTCGGCGGCCTGGCCGTACATGGTGATGATCTTCGTCGCGTTCTTCTATTGCCTGGGCGCGCTCTACGACGACCGTCGCGACCGCAGCGTGCTGTTCTGGAAGTCGCTGCCGGTGTCGGACACCGCGACCGTGCTGTCGAAGGTCGTCACCGCCGCCTTCGTGATCCCGGCAATCTCGACCGCGATCGCCATCGTCGTCATGTTGCTGTTCCTGACGGCGCTGAGCGTGGCCGCCGCCGCGCACGGCGCCAATCCGCTGCCGCTGCTGTGGGGCAACGGCATGGCCTTTCTGCTCGCCGCGCAGTTGGTCGCCGCGATCCCGGTCTACGCCGCATGGGCGCTGCCGACCATCGGTTGGCTGCTGCTGTGCTCGGCCTGGGCGCGCAGCAAGCCGTTCCTGTGGGCGGTGCTGCTGCCGCTGGCCATCGGCGCGGCCGCGTCGATGACCGGGCTGCTGCAGTTGGTGGGCCTGGACCGTCACTGGCTGTGGAACAACGTGATCGCGCGGCTGCTGCTGGGCACCGTGCCGCTGACCGGCGCGGACCTGTCGTATCTGCAGCACGCCGCGGCCAGCGGCGACCAGATCAGCAACCTGCTCAGCGTGACCGGGGTCTACGCGAACTTCACCACGCCCTCGATGTGGGTCGGCATCGTGGCCGGCGCCTTGATGATCGCGCTGGCGATCCGGTTGCGCCGCTGGCGCGAGGAAGGCTGACCACACCCTTGGGCATCCCATTTGACGACCGCAAGGAGCATCCATCCATGAAGTCCGCCGCCTTTTCCGCGCTCGCCGTGTTCGCTCTGGGCCTGTCGCCGGCCGCGTGGTCCGCCCCACCGCAGGACAGCGTCCGCGACGAGGTGCGTCGCGAGCTCGCCGACGCGCGACAGGAGATCAGGGCCGATCTCGCCAAGGCCCGCACCGAGCTGGAGACCGAGGACCTTGATGTCCGCGACAGCCTGCGGTTCGATCGCGACGGGCGCCGCAAGCGCGATCGCGACGCCAAGCTGCCGCGCGCCGCGATCACGCCGCGCGGCGACTTCCTCATCGATGACCGCGCCGTGGCCATCGACGCCCACCAACGTCAGCAACTGCTGGCCTACCGCGGCCTGGTCATCGAGATCGCACGCACCGGCATCGACATGGGCGAGGTCGCGGCGCTGGCGGCTGTGGACGCCGTGGAACGCGGCACGTTCGGGCTCGTGTTCAGCGCCCTGACCGGCAGTCTGGAGCGCCGCATCGAGCGGAACGTACGCCAGATCGTGGAACCCGGCGCACTGCAGATCTGCGCGCGCATGCCGGCGCTGCATGTCGCCCAGCAGCAGTTGGCGGCGGATCTACCCGCGTTCCGTCCCTATGCACGGCTGGAGGCCCGCGATGCCGACTCCTGCCGCGACGAGGTGCGGCGCAGCTTCGCATCGCGCTGACCCGTCCCTGGGCGACGCCTCGGCGCACGTCGCAACGTCCCCGTCCATCCCATCGCCCGCACCATCACCCGAGCACCGGCCCGGGCCAACCACAGGACTCTTGATGATGAAATCGCCTTCCGGTTCCCGCGCCTCCGCCTTCGCCTTCATTGCGTCCATGCTCGCCGCGCCGCTGGGCGCACAGGCCGACGATGCGCCGCAGTGCCGCCACAGCGAACCACGCGAAGCGGCGATGGACTTCGAGGGGGTCCGCATCGTCCGTTTCGAGATCGGTCATCACACCTTGCGCGTCGAGGGCGCCGCACAGCCAGACGCGCACCTGCGCGGCCGCGCCTGCGCATCGAGTTCCTCGGCGCTGGCGTCGTTGACGGTCGATGTCAGCCGCGCCGGCGAAGTGCTGACGGTGAAGCTGGGGCGCGCGCCCACGGGCGGCTTGTTCGGCCCCCGCTATGCCTACCTCGATGTGTCCGGCCAGGTGCCCGCCGATGTGCTGGTGCAGGTCATCGCCGGTTCGGGCGAGGCCTGGGTGACCGGGGTCGCAGCGGCCAGCGCGGATGTCGGCTCGGGCGACGCCGAACTGCGGCGGATCGCCGGCCGCGCGACGGTCAAGACCAGCTCGGGCGACATCGTGGTCGAGGACGCGGGCGAGCTGAAACTGCTGTCGGTGGGCTCGGGCGACGTGAGCGCGCAAGCGATCCGCCACGACGTCGAGGTCGGCAGCGTCGGCTCCGGCGATCTCGAACTGCACCGTGTCGGCGGCGATATCCGCATCGGCAGCATCGGCTCGGGCGATGTCGAGATCCGCGACGCGTCGGGCAGCGTGCGCGTCGATTCGATCGGCTCGGGCGACCTGGATGCGCAACGCGTCGCTGGCGACCTGATCGTCTCGTCGAAGGGCAGCGGCGACGTCCTGGTGCGCGAAGTGCGTGGCACCGTCGATCTCCCGCGCAAGCGCTGACGCTTTCGCCCTCATCCATTCCAGGAGCGGGTCCATGCCTCGTTTTCTTCGCTCGAACACGCTTTCCTTGGCGCTGCTGCTCGCCTGCACCGCCGCACTTCCGGGCTGCAGCCGCGATCCCGCGATCGATGCGACCGCGACTGCGCCTGCGACCGACGAGACCACCGCAGCCGCGGCCGACGATGGCTTCGTTGCACGCACCACGCGTCGCGCGCTCCACGCGGCCCGTGCCGAACTGGCCGAGGGCAACATCGCCATCGGCGGCAAGGGCAGCGGGGGCGTCGATATCAACGGGGTCCGCGTCGGCGACAAGGACGGGCGGACCGCGCACCTGCCCAGGGCCGAGATCAGCCCGGCGGGCGACCTGTTGATCGCAGGCAAGCCTTCGGCCATCGACGCGGCCCAGCGCGAACTGCTGCTGGCGCACCGTGGACATATCCTGGCGATCGCCGATGCCGGCATCGCGATCGGCATGCAGGGGGCGCGGCTCGGTGCGGACGCCGCCAAGGGCGCCATCACCAGCGTGCTGTCGGGCAAGTCCGATGTCTTCGAGGCGCGCATGGAGGCAGAAGGCGCGCGCATCGAGGCCGAGGCGCGCAAGCTGTGCGATCTGCTGCCGCCGTTGCTCCAATCCCAGCAGACGCTGGCGAGCGCCCTGCCGGCGTTCCAACCCTACGCCACGATGACTGCCGCCGACATCGACGATTGCCGCGAGGATGTCGCCGAACACAAGGGCGCGGCGGTGGAGGCCGCAGCGGGCGAGACGACACCGTAGCCCGGTTCGGGTCACCGAGCCGATCCAAGGAAGGCGCGTCCCATGCATCCCGATATCCACCACCGCCTCGATGCGATCGAGCGCCGCCATCGTCTCGCCGTGTTCGGGCTGGGTGCCGTCTGCCTGCTGCTGGCGATTGCCTGCATCGCCCTCTGGCTGCGGTCATCGACAACCGAGCTTCCGGACCGCTTGCGGCTACGCGAACTGGTCGTCGTCGATCTGGCAGGCGTCGAGCGCGTGCGCGTCTCCGGCGATTTGCCCGATGCGGTGATCGACGGCAAACGCGTCGATCGCGGCAGCGCCGCGGCCGGCGTCATGCTCTACGACCGCAGCGGCCAGGAACGCGGCGGCTACGTGACCTGGGACGACGGCGACAACGTCGGCCTGACCCTCGACGGCCGAGAACGCCAGAGTGCGCTGTTCGTCGCCGGCCCCGACGGAGCCGCCGCACTGCAGATCTGGCACGGCGGCCGAATGCTGGATCTGCGCGCGGATGCCGACGGCGCGCGCCTGAGCCAGTCGGTCGATGGCCGCGTGCAGGTGCAACTGCCGGAAGTCGCCGCGTTGTCGGCACCGACCTGCACGCTGTTTCGCGGCGGCCCCGCCGAGGAAGTGCCCGGCGGCCTGCCGCCGGCGCAGGTGCGCGGCCTCTGCGAGGGCCGTTTCAGCGAAGCGGCCTGCACCGCGTGCCTGGGGCGCAACGACACCCCCAGGTAACGCGAACGGCCCCATCGGAAGGCGCGTCGCTGCGACAAGCCCGTGCCCCCACCCGACGCGCTGCACGCATCGCCCCCCCCCCCGCGCTGCGGGGGGAGGTGATCGCCTCCTACGGGGGAATGATTGCCGCCTGTGCCGGACTATCCGCCGCCGCCCGCACCCTCGTGGATGCCACCCCGGGTCAACGCGGCCGGATCGAGCAGCGCGCGCAGATCGGCGGCCGACAGTCCGCTGTCCTCCAGCGCGACATCCAGCACCGGTCGCTCCTCGTTGTAGGCGCGCTTGGCGATCGCGGCGGCCTTCTCGTAGCCGATGATCGGGTTGAGCGCGGTGACCAGGATCGGGTTGCGCGCCAGCGCGGCGTCGACGTTGTCGCGGCGGACCTTGAGGCCGGCGATCGCCTGGTCGGCCAGCAGCCGCGACACGTTGGCGAGCAACTGGATCGAATCGAGCAAGTTGGCTGCGATCAGCGGCAGCGCGACGTTGAGCTGGAAGTTGCCGGTCTGCCCGGCGACCGTGATCGCGGTGTGGTGGCCGATGACCTGGGCGGCCGCCATGACCGTCGCCTCGGGAATCACCGGATTGACCTTGCCGGGCATGATCGAGCTGCCCGGCTGCAGCGCCGGCAGCTCGATCTCGCCCAGGCCGCCGAGCGGGCCGGAGTTCATCCAGCGCAGGTCGTTGGCGATCTTGATCAGCGCGACCGCCAGCGCATTGAACTGGCCCGACAGTTCGACCGCATCGTCCTGGGCCGCGATGCCCTCGAACTTGTCGTCGGCCGATTCGAACCGGGTCCGGGTCAGGGTCGAGAGCGCGCGCGCAACCTTGCGGCCGAACTGCGGATGGGCATTGATGCCGGTACCGATCGCGGTGCCGCCGATCGGCAGCCGGCGCAGACGCTTGAGCGTGTCCTCCAGCCGCGCCTGGGCGGAGGCCAGCTGCGAGGCCCAGGCCCCGAACTCCTGGCCGAAGGTCAGCGGCATCGCATCCATCAGATGCGTGCGCCCGGTCTTGACCACCTTCTGCAGCGACTTGGCGCGGCGCTCGATCGTGCGCCGCAGGTGCTTGAGCGCCGGCTGCAGGTCCTCGACCACCGCCAGTTGCGCCGAGACGCGGATCGCGGTCGGCACGACGTCGTTGGAACTCTGGCCGAGGTTGACGTGGTCGTTGGGGTGCACCGGTCGGCCGGCCCGCGAGGCCAGCGTCGCGATGACCTCGTTGGCGTTCATGTTCGACGACGTGCCAGAACCGGTCTGGTAGACATCGATCGGGAAGTGCGCGTCGTGCGCCCCGTCGGCGACCTCGAGCGCAGCGGCGCGGATCGCCTTGCCCAGCCGGCCCGGCAGCAGGTCCAGGCCGGTATTGACGTCGGCAGCCGCGGCCTTGATCAGGCCCAGCGCGCGGATGAAGCCGCGCGGCATCGGCCGGCCGGAGACCGGGAAGTTCTGCACCGCGCGCTGGGTCTGGGCGCCCCACAGGGCATCGGCGGGGACCTGCAGGTCGCCCATGCTGTCGTGTTCGATCCGGAACGCCGGGGCGTTCGCTGACGTGCTCATTCGTTCGGCTCCTTGGAGGAAAAGGGTCCGGCTGGCGTGGTCGCTGGCGGATGGGATGGTCCTGGGAAGGATACGCGAGCGCCATGCAGGCTAAAATGACCGCTTCGCCCGCCGCGCTCCCGTCCAATGACCGACTCCCGCACCGCCGACGCCGCCCTGCTCGCCCTGTCTCCGCTCGATGGCCGCTATGCCGGCAAGGTCGATGCGCTGCGGCCGATCTTCTCCGAGTACGGCCTGATCCGGGCGCGCGTGCGCGTGGAGATCGAGTGGCTGATCGCGCTGGGCGACGAGCCGGGCATCGCGGAATTGCCGGCGTTCGACGCGGCCGCGCGTGCGACGCTGCAGGCGCTGGCCGAAGACTTCTCGGTCGCCGACGCCGCGCGCGTGAAGGAGATCGAGCGCACCACCAACCACGACGTCAAGGCGGTCGAATACTTCATCAAGGAGCGGCTCAAGGACGATGCCGCACTCGCGCCGGCGCTGGAGTTCGTGCATTTCGCCTGCACCAGCGAGGACATCAACAACCTCTCGTATGCGCTGATGCTCAGCAAGGCGCGCCAGCATGTGCTGCTGCCCACGCTCGACCGGCTGATTGCGACGCTGCGCGAGATGGCGCACACCCATGCGGCGTTGCCGTTGCTCTCGCGCACCCACGGCCAGACCGCGTCGCCCACGACCGTCGGCAAGGAGCTTGCGAACGTCGTCGCGCGGCTGCAGCGCCAGGGCGAGCAGCTCGCGGCGGTGCCGCTGACCGGCAAGATCAACGGCGCGGTCGGCAACTACAACGCCCACATCGCCGCGTATCCGGATATCGACTGGCCGGCGTTCTCGCGCCGCTTCGTCGAGTCCCTGGGCATCGAGTTCAACCCCTACACCACCCAGATCGAGCCGCACGACTGCGTCGCCGAGATCGCCGACGCCACCCGCCGCATGGGCACCATCGGCATCGATCTGTGCCGCGACGTGTGGGGCTACATCTCGCTGGGCTACTTCAAGCAGGCACTCAAGGACGGCGAGATCGGCAGCTCGACGATGCCGCACAAGGTCAACCCGATCGACTTCGAGAATGCCGAGGGCAATTTCGGCATCGCCAATGCGTTGTTCGAGCATTTCGCCGCCAAGCTGCCGATCAGCCGCTGGCAGCGCGACCTCACCGACTCCACCGTGCTGCGCGCCTTGGGCACGGCGTTCGGCCATACCCAGATCGCGCTCGACGCGCTGCTGCGCGGACTGGGCAAGCTCAGCGCCAATCCCGAGCGTCTGGCGCAGGACCTGGATGCGGCCTGGGAAGTGCTGGCCGAGGCCGTGCAGACCGTCATGCGTCGCCATGGGCTGCCCAACCCCTACGAGCAGCTCAAGGCGCTGACCCGCGGCCAGGGCATCACCGCCGAGTCCATGCGCGCCTTCGTCGACGGCCTCGACCTGCCGGAGGCCGACAAGGCGCGGTTGCGCGCGCTGACGCCCGGGGCCTACACCGGGCTGGCCGAGCAGTTGGCCCGCGCGATCTGACCTCCCGCATACGGCGCGCGCCGGTTGGCGCGACGCCGCCTGCACGCACCGCAGCGCAGGCTGCGGTCATCCAGCCCTTGCCCAGGCTTGCCCATGCGCCGCTCCGTGTCCCGCTCGGTCACCGTCCTCGCGCTGCACGTCGTCGCCGCGAGCTTGGTCGCCTGCGGCGGGCCTGCCGACGATGCGACGTCCAGGCCCCGCGAGGAGGCACCGCCGACCGCCTCGGGTGCGTTGCGCGATCCGGCCAGCGGCGCCATGTGCGCCGGGCAGGATGTGCAGGTGACGCGCGACGACTTTCATCTCGTGCTCGACGGGGCCTGCGGTGAGGTCGTGGTGACCGCCTCGCGAGGCGCGATCAACGTCGACCATGCGGCCTCGCTCCGGGTCGACGGCGACCATGTCACCGTCCTCAATCGCCGCGTCGGCGACGTCGTGGTGACCGGCAGCGACAACACCCTCAACCTCACCGAGGCCGGCAACGTGCAGATCGGCGGCGACCGCAACACCGTGCTCGCGCGCAATGTCGCGTCGGTCGAGTTCGAGGGCGCCAGCAATACGGTCAACCCGAGCAACACGCCCGACGTGCACGACGACGGCCACGACAACCGCGTGCTGTAGCCCCAGCGCGCAGCGCAGGCCCGCCTCGGACGAGGCGCCGGCTGCCCGAAAGCGCCCGCCGCGTCCATGCGCGCACGCAATGCGCGCCCCCGGCCGATCACGTACGCTTGCGCGCATGAAAGCCCTCCCCTTCGAGATCGATGCCGGCCGCCACGGCCCGCTCGGCATGCCCCCTGCCCGCTTCCTGCGCGACTACTGGCACAAGCGGCCGCTGCTCATCCGCAACGCCTTTCCCGGCTTCCAATCCCCGCTGCAGCCCGAGGACCTCGCCGGCCTGGCCTGCGAGGAACTGGCACTGTCGCGATTGATCCGCCACGACCGCGCCAACGATGGCTGGCAGGTCGAGACCGGCCCGTTCGACGAGGCCATCTTCCCGGGCCTGGGCGACCGGGACTGGACGCTGCTGGTCCAGGACGTGGACAAGTGGGACGCCGACGTCGCCGCGCTGCTGCCGCACTTCTCGTTCCTGCCGCGCTGGCGCATCGACGACATCATGGTCAGTTTCGCTGCGACCGGCGGCTCGGTCGGCGCGCACGTCGATCACTACGACGTGTTCCTGCTGCAGGGCCTGGGCCATCGCCGCTGGATGATCGACGCCTCGCATTCGCTCGGCCACGGTCTGCCGTCGCAGGACTTCCGCGACGATGTCGAGTTGAAGTTGCTGCGCGAGTTCACGCCGACCCACGACTGGGTGCTCGGTCCCGGCGACATGCTCTATCTGCCACCGATGGTGCCGCATCACGGCGTGGCCGAAGATGCGTGCCTGACGCTGTCGGTGGGCATGCGGGCGCCGTCAGCCGCCGAACTGATGGGCGACTACATCGACACGCTGGCCGCCGAGGCCGACGACGCGGTGCGCTACCACGACGAGACGCTCACGCCGCCCAAGGACCCCAACGAGATCGACGCGGCGACGATGGGCCGCGTGGTCGAGGCGCTCAACGCCATCCGCATGAACGACCCCGACCGCCTGGGCGACTGGTTCGGCCGCTTCATGACCGGGTACCGCAATGCCCACCAGGTGGTCGCGGGCGAAACGCCGCCTCCGCCGGAAGAGGTCGATGCACTGCTCACCAGCGGTCGGGCGGTGTTGCTGCGCAATCCGTTCTCGCGCGCCGCCTGGCGCCGCGCGGCACGCGGCGCACGGCTGTTCGTCTCGGGCAGCGCGTTCGCGCTGTCGATCCGCGACGCCCAGCGCCTGGCCGCCGCTGCCCGCATCGACGCCGCCGACCACGCGGCGCTGTCGCCAGCGGGACGCGCCGCGGTCTACGCCCTGCTCGAACAGGGCCACTACACGCTGGCCCGTCCCGAGGACGCGTGAGCGTGCCGGCGTCGCTCCGGGTCTTTCCGATCGCGAACGACGCCGACATGGCCGCCGCGCAGGCCCTGCGCGAGCAGGTCTTCGTGCAAGAACAGGGCGTGCCGGCCGCGCTGGAGCGCGATGCGCTCGATGCGCAGTGCCGGCACGTGCTGGCGGTCGACACCGACGGCACGGCGGTCGGCACCGGCCGCCTGGCGCCGGACGGCCGGATCGGCCGGCTGGCGGTGCGCGCCGACCGGCGCGGCCGGGGCATCGGCGATGCGCTGCTGCGGGCCTTGCTCGACCTGGCGCAGGCCGACGGCCTGCCCCACACCCATCTGCACGCCCAGTTGCACGCGATGAACCTGTATGCACGCCACGGTTTCGTCGCGGAGGGGCCGCAGGTCGTCGAAGCGGGCATCGTGCATCGTGCGATGCATCGGCATGCGCAGGCCGCTTTCGCAGTGGAGGACCTGGAGACTGCGGTCGCGGCCAGCACGACGGTGATCCTGTCCGCCCGCCGCGGCCTGTGGCTGCGCAGCCACGACCTCGACCCCGGCCTCTACGATCATCCCGAGGTCCTGCGCGCGCTGCAGCGGTTTGCGACCGCCGGGCGCGGCGGCGGCGCACGCATTCTGCTGCAGGACGCGGCCGCGCTGCGGACCGGCCCGCCGCCCCTGGTGGCGCTGGCGCAGCGGTTGCCGAGCGCGTTCGCGATCCGCGAGGTCGACACCGCAGCCGACCGCGGCTTCGCCGGCGCCGTGCTCGTCAACGACGTCGGCGGCTTCGTCGTCCGACCGCTCGCGCACCGAATCGAGGGGGAAGCGGCGACCACGCTGCCTGGCCGGGCGCGCCGACTGGTGCAGGCGTTCGAGACGGTGTGGGAGCGTTCACGTCCGGCGACCGAGCTGCGCGCGCTCGGCCTTTGACCGCCACGCCCGGCACCAGCCTCGGCGCACGGGGTGCGCAGACGCCTTCGACCGCGGCACGAGGCCAGCGCATGCGGCCGCGCGGGGTGCATCGCAGCGGAGGACACGCGTATACTGTCGTGACCTCAATGGCCGCCAGATTCCGGCTTTTTCCGGCTTTCCGGCACGACGCACCCCCCTCCCCAAAGAGTCCGAATCGCCAGACGTGGACAGTCTCCTGAAGCAGTTTGCGCAGTCGTCGCAGTTCGGCGCCAATGCCGCCTATATCGAAGACCTGTACGAGCAGTATCTCGTGGCCCCCGACAGCGTCGGGACGGACTGGAAACGGTGGTTCGACACCTTCAAGGGCCGCGAGGCCGGCGACGTGCCGCACTCGGCGGTGCTGTCGGCGGTCGCCGATGCCGGTCGCCAAGCCGCGCGCGGCGTGGTCCAGGCGCAGGCCTCGGGCGCCGGTGACGAGCGCGAACGCCATGTCGGCCGACTGATCACCGCCTACCGCTCGCGCGGCCACCTGGGCGCCCGGCTCGACCCGCTGGACATGACCCCGCCGGTCAACCCGCCGGACCTGGGGCTGCCGTTCCACCAGCTCACCGAAGCCGACCTCGACGACGAGTTCAGCACCGGCGGCGTGGGCGGCCAGCCGCGCATGAAGCTGCGCGACCTGCTGGCACTGCTCAAGGCGACCTATGCCGGTCCGATCGGTGCCGAGTTCATGCACATCCCGGACTTCGAGCAGCGCAACTGGCTCTACACCCGGCTCGAGAATGCCGGCGGCCGGTTCGCGCGCAGCCCCGAGGAGAAGAAGCGCATCCTCGAGCGGCTGACCGCGGCCGAGGGCCTGGAACGCTATCTGCACACCAAGTACGTCGGCCAGAAGCGCTTCTCGCTCGAAGGCGGCGACGCCCTGATCCCGCTGCTCGACAACGTGATCCAGCGCGCCGGCAAGGACGGCGTCAAGGACATCGTCATCGGCATGGCGCACCGCGGCCGCCTCAACGTGCTGGTCAACACGCTCGGCAAGAATCCGCGCCGGCTGTTCGACGAGTTCGAAGGCAAGTTCGAGCACCAGGACGACGATCGCGCCCACACCGGCGACGTGAAGTACCACATGGGCTTCTCGGCCGACCTGGCCACGCCCGGCGGCGCCGTCCACCTGGCGCTCGCGTTCAATCCCTCGCACCTGGAAATCGTCAACCCGGTGGTCGCCGGCAGCGTTCGTTCGCGCCAGCACCGCCGCCGCGACACCGAGCGCAAGGTCGTGCTGCCGGTGCTGCTGCACGGCGACGCGGCGTTCGCCGGCCAGGGCGTGAACATGGAGCTGTTCCAGATGTCGCAGGCCCGCGGCTTCGCGGTCGGCGGCACGGTCCACGTGGTCATCAACAACCAGGTCGGCTTCACCACCAGCGATCGCCAGGACGCGCGCTCCACGCTGTACTGCACCGATGTCGCCAAGATGGTCGGCGCCCCGGTGCTGCACGTGAACGCGGACGATCCCGAGGCGGTGGTGTTCTGCGCCGAACTGGCCTACGACTTCCGTCAGACCTTCGGCAAGGACGTGGTCATCGATCTGGTGTGCTACCGCCGCCACGGCCACAACGAGGCCGACGAGCCGGCGGCAACCCAGCCGCTGATGTACCAGGTGATCCGCAAGCACAAGACGCCGCGCGAGCTCTACGCAGCGCGACTGGCCGCCGAGGACGTGCTCGCCGAAGCCGACGCCAAGGCGATCGTCGACCGCTACCGCGACAAGCTCGATGCCGGTGAGGTCACCGTGGAGCTGGCCGACGCGAAGCCGTCGGACTACGAACTGACGATCGACTGGGATCCCTATCTTGCCGGCCGGCTCAGCGACACGCTCGACACCCGGGTGTCGGTCGACAAGCTCAAGGCGCTCGCCAAGACGATCACCACCCTGCCCGACTCGGTGCACCTGCACCCGCGCGTGGCCAAGATCTACGAGGACCGCCGCAAGATGGCCGCCGGCGAGCTTCCCGGCGACTGGGGCTTTGCCGAGAACCTCGCCTACGCGACCCTGCTCGATGCCGGCAACCGGCTGCGGCTGGTCGGCCAGGACAGCGGCCGCGGCACGTTCTTCCACCGTCACGCGGTGCTCCACGACCAGCAGGACGGCGAAGACTACATTCCGCTGCGCCAGCTGGTGAAGAACCCTGAGGACGCCACGATCATCGACTCGCTGCTCAGCGAAGAGGCGGTCATGGCGTTCGAGTACGGCTACGCCTCGTCCGAGCCGGGCACGCTGTGCATCTGGGAAGGCCAGTTCGGCGACTTCGCCAACGGCGCCCAGGTCGTCATCGACCAGTTCCTGTCCTCGGGCGAAGCCAAGTGGCAGCGTCTGTGCGGCCTGGCGCTGTTCCTGCCGCACGGCTACGAAGGCCAGGGTCCCGAGCACAGCTCGGCCCGCCTGGAGCGCTTCCTGCAGCTGTGCGCGCTCGACAACATGATGGTCTGCGTACCGACCACGCCGGCCCAGGCGTTCCACATGATCCGGCGCCAGCTGTGCATGACCACCCGCAAGCCGCTGGTCGTCATGACGCCCAAGTCGCTGCTGCGCCACAAGCTCGCCGTGTCGACCCTCGACGAGCTCGCCAACGGCGAATTCCAGCATCTGATCCCGGACAACGACGCCGATCCGGCCAAGGTCAAGCGCGTGGTCGTGTGTTCGGGCAAGGTCTATTACGACCTGCTCGAGGAAGCCCGCAAGCAGTCGCTGGACCACGTCGCGCTGGTCCGCGTCGAGCAGCTCTATCCGTTCCCGCGCGCGCTGCTGACCGCAGAGCTCGAACGCTTCTCCAAGGCCACCGAGGTGGTCTGGTGTCAGGAGGAGCCGCAGAACCAGGGCGCTTGGTACCAGATCAAGCACCACCTCGAGTTCTGCTCCGGGCCCAAGCAGTCGCTGCACTACGCCGGCCGCGCGCGCTCGCCCTCCCCGGCCGTCGGTCATTTCAACGACCACGTCGCCGAGCAGCAGCAGCTCATTGCCGACGCGCTGGTCAACGACCTCGCCGGCAAGGTTCTGTCCGAATAGTTTCCGATCGCATCCCCACATTCCACGCTTTTCCCAGGAAGCCACATGGCCACTGAAATCAAAGTCCCGGTCCTGCCCGAATCCGTGTCCGACGCCACCATCGCCACCTGGCACAAGAAGGCCGGCGATGCGGTCAGCCGCGACGAGAACATCGTCGATCTGGAGACCGACAAGGTCGTGCTCGAAGTGCCCTCGACCGTCGATGGCGTGATCAAGGAGATCAAGTTCGAGGAAGGCGCGACGGTCAACAGCCAGCAGGTCATCGCGATCATCGAGGAAGGCGCCGCCGCGGCCGCGCCGCCGGCCGCCGAGTCGGGCAATCAGGACAAGGAAGCCCCGGCTGCCGGTGCCGAGCAAGTGCAGTCCAAGCCGCAGGCCAAGCAGGCCGACGACAAGGCGCCGTCCTCGACCAAGCCGCAGTCGGTCTCCGGCGACAAGACCGCCGACCTGCCGCCTGGTGCGCGCTTCACCGCCCAGAGCCAGGGCATCGACCCGTCGCAGGTCGAAGGCACCGGCCGCCGCGGCGCGGTGACCAAGGAAGACCTGCTCAACTACGCCGCCGGCAAGACCCCCGGCGTGTCGGGCGGCGCCCGTCCCGAAGAGCGCGTGCCGATGACCCGCATCCGCAAGCGCATCGCCGAGCGCCTGATGCAGTCCAAGGAATCGATTGCGATGCTGACCTCGTTCAACGAGGTCAACCTGGGCAAGGTGATGGCGCTGCGCAAGGAGCTGGGCGAACAGTTCCAGAAGGAACACGGCATCAAGCTCGGCTTCATGAGCTTCTTCGCCAAGGCCGTGGCCAACGCGCTGCAGCGCTACCCGATCATCAACGCCTCGGTCGATGGCGACGACATCATCTACCACGGCTATGCCGACATCTCGATCGCGGTCTCCACCGACAAGGGCCTGGTCACGCCGGTGCTGCGCAACGTCGAGCGCATGGGCTTTGCCGAGATCGAACAGGGCATCGCCGACTACGCCAAGAAGGCGCGCGACGGCAAGCTGGGCCTCGACGACCTGCAGGGCGGCACGTTCACGATCACCAACGGCGGCACCTTCGGCTCGCTGATGTCCACGCCGATCGTCAACCCGCCGCAGTCGGCGATCCTGGGCATGCACGCGATCAAGGAACGCGCGATCGTCGAGAACGGCCAGGTCGTCGCCGCCCCGATGATGTACATCGCGATCTCCTACGACCACCGCATCATCGACGGCAAGGACGCGGTGCTGTTCCTGGTCGACATCAAGAACCAGCTGGAAAATCCGCACCGCATGCTGCTCGGGCTCTAAGCCCGTTGCATGCGATGCCGTGATTGGGGATGCGTGCGTGGTGATGCCGGCCCGTGGCTGTTGAAAGCCCAAGACCGGATCGCCCCGCGCATCGGGCCTGGGCCCTCCCCATCGCGAATCCCCCATCACGTGAGCGAATGAAATGAGCGAACAGCAGAAATTCGATGTCGTCGTCATCGGCGCCGGCCCGGCCGGCTACCACGCCGCCATCCGCGCCGCGCAGCTGGGCATGAAGGTCGCGTGCATCGACGCCGCGCTCGGCAAGGACGGCAAGCCGGCGCTCGGCGGCACATGTCTGCGCGTGGGCTGCATCCCGTCGAAGGCGCTGCTCGATTCTTCGCGCCAGTTCTGGAACATGGGCCACATCTTTGGCGACCACGGCATCAGCTTCAAGGATGCCAAGATCGACGTCGGCGCGATGGTTGGCCGCAAGGACAAGATCGTCAAGCAGTTCACCGGCGGCATCGCGATGCTGTTCAAGGCCAACAAGGTCACGCCGTTCTACGGCTTCGCCACGCTCTACCCCGACCGCGTGGTGAAGGTGAAGCAGCACGACGGCGCGGAGATCGAGCTGACCGGCACGAATGTCATCATCGCCGCGGGCTCCGATTCGATCGAGCTGCCGTTCGCGAAGTTCGACGGCGAGACCATCGTCGACAACGTCGGCGGCCTGGACTTTACCGAGGTGCCCAAGCGCCTGGCGGTGATCGGGGCCGGCGTCATCGGTCTGGAGCTGGGCAGCGTCTGGAAGCGCCTGGGCAGCGAAGTCACGATCCTCGAAGCACTGCCCGACTTCCTCGCCGCCGCCGATGCCGAAGTCGGCAAGGCCGCGCTCAAGGAATTCAAGAAGCAGGGCCTGGACATCAAGCTCGGCGCGAAGGTCTCCAAGACCGAAGTGACCGGCAAGGGCAAGAAGAAGGAAGTCGTCGTCAGCTACGCCGACAAGGACGGCGAGCAGTCGATCACCGTCGACAAGCTGTTGGTCGCCGTCGGCCGCAAGGCCGCCAGCCAGGGCCTGCTGGCCGAAGGCACCGGCGTGAAGCTGACCGACCGCGGCCAGATCCAGGTCGACGACCATTGCCATACCGGCGTCGACGGCGTCTGGGCGGTCGGTGACTGCGTGCGCGGCCCGATGCTGGCGCACAAGGGCTTCGAGGAAGGCATCGCCGTCGCCGAACTCATCGCCGGCCTGCCGGGCCACGTCAATTTCGACACGATCCCGTGGGTCATCTACACCGAGCCCGAACTGGCTTGGGTCGGCAAGACCGAGCAGCAGCTCAAGGCCGAGGGCATCCCGTACAAGGCCGGCAGCTTCCCGTTCGCCGCCAACGGCCGTGCGGTCGCGATGGTCGAGCCGGCCGGCTTCGTGAAGGTGCTCGCGCACGCCGAGACCGACCGCGTGCTGGGCATGCACCTGGTCGGCGCCAATGTCTCCGAGCTCGTACACGAAGGCGTGCTGACGATGGAGTTCAAGGGCTCGGCCGACGACCTGGCGCGTATCTGCCACGCGCATCCCTCGCTGTCGGAAGTCGTCCACGACGCCGCGATGGCCGTCGACAAGCGCGCGATCCACAAGGCGAACTAAAGCGCCCTCGCCTTGCCCCGGAAGGCTCCGCTTTGGCGGAGCCTTCTGCTTTCCGGCCCGGCCCCGCAGATGCGGCCCTGGCGATCACCTGCAAGAGGACACCCTCGCATGAAATCGATCTGCGTCTATTGCGGCTCCAACTCCGGCAGCAAGCCCGTCTACGCCGAACGCGCGATGGCGTTGGGCGATCGCATTGCCCGCGACGGGCTGCAGCTGGTCTACGGCGGCGGCAACGTCGGCCTGATGGGCACGGTGGCCAATGCGGTGCTCGAGGGCGGCGGCTCGGTCACCGGCGTCATTCCCAAGCAGCTCGCCGACTGGGAGGTCGCGCACCGCGGCCTCACCCAGCTGGAGATCGTCGACTCGATGCACGCGCGCAAGATGCGCATGTTCGAGCTGTCGGACGCCTTCGTCGCCCTGCCCGGCGGCTTTGGCACGATGGAAGAGATCTTCGAGATGCTGACCTGGCGGCAGCTGGGCATCGGCAACAAGCCCTGCGCCTTTCTCGATATCGATGGCTTCTACGCGCCGCTGATCGGCATGATCGACCGGATGGTCGAGGAGCGATTCCTGCACCCCGACCAACGCGCCGACCTGTGGTACGGCGACGACATCGACGCGATGCTGGCGTGGATGCGGGGGTATACGCCGGCGCGGGCGGAGAAGTGGATCGATGAGAAGCGGCGGAGTGCGTTGAAGTAGCACCGCATCGCTTGACGTGGTCGGACCAAGCGTCTGGTGGACACGCCGGCCCACATGCGCGCGCCAGCTCAGATGAACAGCGACCGGGCCGATGTCTGGGCCCACACGACGACGCGCTGGCGACTGGAATGGCAAACGGATCTGCCATGACGTCGCTGCAGACGACGCCGGGTTGAGAAGGGCGCGACTGAAGACTGCGCCATAGCACGCCCGCGCCAGTGCTCCGATCCGCATCTGGCGAACACAAGTCGGGGGCCTGGCCCGGCCTGGCGCACCACCAGCGACTCGAACACCTCGGTTCGAGTCACGATGACGGCGTTAACCGGCCAAGCGCAGATGCAGCAAGGGGAAACGACGGCCCTCGCCATCAAGAGGGGACCGGCCGGTTTGAACAAACCCATAATGCAAATAGAACCCGACCGCTTCGGGGTTCTGCTCGTTCACATCCACCGTCATGTCACGACGCGACCCGCGGGCATGATCCAGCAGCGCGCGGCCAATTCCTCGCCCTCGCAGATCCGGCTCGATGAAGAGCATTTCCACGTGGCTTTCATTGAGCCCGATAAACCCTAGCGGTCTGCCCTCGACATCGACCGCCACCCACAATTCAACGGCAGGCAGGTAAGCATCACGGACCTGAGGCAGCAAGGCCGCTATATCGGATGCTTGCAAGAACAGGTGCGTGGCGCGAACCGAGCGCAGCCAAATGCTGAGCAGGTGCGGATGGTCGGCGTCAGTCGCCTGACGAATGGTCATGATCTTTTCACACCGGATATTGGACGCCACCTTCGCGATCAAAGCGTCGCCGAACGCGGACGTGTCATGACGCGTGGCGACGCGCCAAACTAGCGGGCGCCCTTGGTGTCGCCAGGTGCGCTTTCGCCGGAGAAGGCATCGCGCAGCGCCTCGTAGGCGGCCGTCTGCGCGGCGCTGCGCGGCGGCGGCGCCTGGATTTCGAGCTCGACGAGCTGGTCGCCCGCAGGCGCGCCGGCCGTGCCCGGCAGGCCTCGGCCTCGCAGCCGCAACTTGCGGCCGGCTTCCGAGCCCGGCGGGATCTTCAGTTCGACGCGGCCGCCGAGCGTCGCCACGCTCAGTGTCGCGCCGAGCGCCGCATCCCACGGCGCGATCGGCAGCGAATGGATGATGTTGCGGCCATCGACCTCGAAGTCCGGATGCGCCGCGTACTCGATCTCCAGCAGCAGATCGCCGCCCTGCTGGCCTTGCCCGGGCAGACGCACGACCTGGCCCGGGCGGATGCCCTTGGGAATGCGCACGTCGAAGGTCTTGCCCAGCACGGGCACACGGACGCTGTCACCGCGATAGACCGTCTCCAGCGGCACCGCCAGCCGCGCGCGCGTATCGCCCCGCGGCGCCGGCCCGCGGGCACCGGGGCCGGCATGGCCGCCGACACCGCCGGCGCGCCGGCCGAACAGTTCCTCGAAGAAATCGCTGAAGCCGCCGCCGGCGCCGCCACCGGCGAAAATCTCGTCGAAATCAACGCCGCCCGCCCCTGCGCCGCCGAAGCCGCCGGGGGGCGGTCGGACCTCGTCGCCGGGACGGTAGCCCCGCGCGCGCAGCTGATCGTAGGCCTTGCGCTTCTCCGGGTCGCGCAGCGCCTCATAGGCTTCGTTGATCGCCTTGAAGGTCTCCTCGGCGCCCGCCTCCTTGCTGACGTCCGGGTGGTACTTGCGCGCCTTGCGGCGATAGGCGGTCTTGATCTCCGCATCGCCGGCATTGGGCTCGACGCCGAGAATCTCGTAGTAGTCCTTGAACTGCATGTGGGGAGTTCCGATGCGGCGCGCACGGCGCCGCGACAAGGGAAGTCGTCGAATCCAGGAGCCGGATGCGACAGCGGCCCGCAGAATACCTGCAGGCCGCCGTCTCCGTCTTCATCGTGCCGCGCCGGTGCGCGGTGCGATCCCTGCGCCCGCTCAGGCCTGCGTCACGGCCTGGGTCCCGGTGTCCTGGGCCGCGCCGACCTGGATCCGTCGCGGCGTGGTCTCGGGACGCTTGGGAATGCTGATCTCCAGCACGCCGTTGTGGCCGGTCGCGGTGATCGCATTGGCATCGGCGCTGTCGGGCAGCGAGAAGCGACGGTGGAACTGTCCGGTCGCACGTTCGATGCGCGAGAACCGCGGTTCGCTCCGGCCAGCTTCGGCATCGCCAGCAGACTCGCCGCCGACATGGGGCCGGCGCTCGCCCTTCAGGCTCAGGATGCCCTTGTCCATCCAGATCTCGACGTCCTGCGGATCGATGCCCGGCAGGTCGGCCAGGATCACGAACCGGTCGCGCTCTTCGTGGATGTCCACGCGCGGGACCCACTGGCTGGTGACGACCGACGACTCGTCCTGGGCATCGCCGCCCTGCACGAACTGGTCGAAGAATCGCCGCATTTCATCCTGGAACGTCGCACGCCCGGCGAAGGCCGGCTGGCGGGCGACAGCACGATAGGCTTCATGTCGCATGGAGTGGCTCCGTGTTGAAAAGCGGCCCCGTC
The DNA here is from genome assembly GCF_039674545.1 of Luteimonas sp. TWI382. Classification (NCBI taxonomy): domain Bacteria; kingdom Pseudomonadati; phylum Pseudomonadota; class Gammaproteobacteria; order Lysobacterales; family Lysobacteraceae; genus Luteimonas; species Luteimonas sp. TWI382. The sequence continues at coordinate 12,454 of NZ_JBDJNS010000013.1, read as the reverse complement.
GGCCGCGATGTCCGAAAATTGGGGAACGGGCCCGACGCTTTCAAGAGCGCTCGCATCGACGCCACGCGCGAGCGGATAGACTGCGTTCACCCTGTTGCTTGCGAGCCCCCCATGACCATCCAGATCGGCGACGCCATCCCCGAAGTCACCCTCAAGCACATCCACGACGGCGTGCGCGTCATCGACACCCCGACCGTGTTCTCCGGCAAGCGCGTACTGCTGTTCGCCGTCCCCGGCGCATTCACGCCGACCTGCTCCGAACGCCACCTGCCCGGCTTCGTCGAACACTTCGAAACGTTCCGCGGCCGCGGCATCGACGTGGTCTGCATCGCCGTCAACGATCCGTTCGTGATGCAGGCCTGGGGCGAAAGCGTCGGGGTGCCGGACGGGCTGCAGATGCTCTCGGACGGCAATGCCGACTTCGTGCGCGCGCTCGGCCTGGAGATGGACGCGACCGCCTACGGCATGGGCACGCGCGCCAAGCGCTTCGCGCTGTACGCCGACGACGGCGTGGTGCGCCATCTGTTCGTCGAGGCCCCGGGCGAGTTCAAGGTGTCTTCGGCCGAGCACGTGCTCGCGCATCTGGACTGAGGCATCGGGCGGCAGCGCCGCCCGATGCTACGGCGCCACGTGGAAGGCGACGCTGCGCCAGGCGCCATCGTCGGCGAGCGCGGTCAGTTCGTGGCGGCCGGGGGTTTCGAGCTCGGTGCGCAGCCAGCGTGCGCCCTGGGTTTCACCGATCCAGCGTCCGTCGAGCAGCCACTGCACCCGCGACTCGGTGCCCAGCGCCCGCAATTGCAGCCGCACGCCATGCGCGCTGCCCGGTGGCCGCACCAGGGTCACGCCGGGCTCCAGGCCCTCGATGTGCAGAGCGGCCGCGGTCTGGCGGCCGTCGGGCCGGCAGTCGGGTGCCAGCGCAGGCAATTGCGAGGCCCGCCGCGTGGCCGCGGGCAGCCAGGGCGAGACCAGGGCCGGCCAGCGCGCGATCTCGCGCGATGCGCGAGGGTGCGGGGCCTCGCACTCGGCCGACAGCCGCTGCCCGCTGCGCGGGTCGATCTCGAAGCGCAGCCGACCTGCGCTCCAACGCCCTGCATCGCGCTCGGCGAACGTTGGCGGCACATTGCCGTCGAGGATCCAGGCGGTCAGCCGGCGCTGGCACAGCGGGGCGGGCTGGGCATCGGCCGCGGTGCCCAGCGGCCAGCAGATATCGAGTTCCCGCACGTTGCGCGGCGGCGGCACGCGCAGCGCGTCGCCCCGCCCGCGCGGGAGGCTGTCGACCGTCTCGAGCAGCAGCGGCAGCGCAGTGATCGCGCCGTACTGTCCCGGCAACGGCGTGCCGTCGGGACGCCCCACCCAGACACCGACCGTGTAGCGATGGGTGCCGCCGATCGCCCAGGCATCGCGATAGCCGTAGCTGGTCCCGGTCTTCCAAGACACCCGCGGCCGGTCGCCGGTGTCGAACGTGTCGGCGCGCTCGCCCGGCCGATCGGCCGCTTCGAGGATTTCGCGCACGATCCAGGCTGCCCCCGGCGACAGCAGTCGGCGGTCGCGCAAGGCCGGGCCCGGGGTATAACGCACGCGCCCGGCGATGCCATCGCGATGCAACGCGGCATGGGTGCCGACCAGTTGCTCGAGCGTCGCGCCGGTGCCGCCCAGAATCAACGACAGGTTCGGCACCGCGCCGCGCGGGAACCGCAGTGTGACCCCGGCATTGTCGAGCCGCGCGGCGAAGCGCGCCGGACCGACTCGGTCGAGCAGGTCCACCGCCGGCACGTTCAACGACAGGCGCAACGCATCGGCGGCCGCGACCGGCCCATTGAACGCGGCATCGAAGTTGCCCGGGCGATAGCCGCCGAACGACTGCGGGGCATCGACCAGCAGGCTGGCCGAGTGGATCAGCCCATCGTCGAGCGCCATGCCGTAGAGGAACGGTTTGAGCGTCGAGCCGGGCGAGCGCCAGGCGCGCACCATGTCGACATGGCCCAACCGCGCACGATCGCCGAAGGCGACCGAGCCGACATAGGCCAACGCCTCCAAGTTGCGATTGTCGACCACCAGCAGCGCCGCGGAAGTGCGCTCGGGCAACTGCGAGAAGTAGCTGGCGACCCGCTGCTCGAGCATGCGCTGCAGACCGATGTCGATCGTCGAAACGATCCGCGCCTGCCCGGGATGGGCGGCCCGCAGCCGCTGCGCGAGCAACGCGGCATGCAACGGCGGCCGCAGGCTGCGCGCCACGACCGGCTCGATCTTCGCATCGTCGACTTCCGCGCGCGTCCAGACCTCCAGCGCGACCATGCGCTCGAGTACCTTGTCGCGCGCCGTGCGCGCCGCCTCGGGTGCGCGGTCGGGGCGCAACCGACTCGGCGCCTGCGGCAACACTGCCAGCAACGCGGCCTCGGCCCGCGACAACCGGGCCGCCGGCTTGCCCAGATACGCCCAACTGGCCGCCTCGACCCCCTCGATGGTGCCGCCGAACGGCGCGCGCGTGAGGTACAGGGTCAGGATCTCGTCCTTGGACAGATGCGCCTCGAGCTGCAATGCCCGCAGCAGCTGCACCAGCTTGCCGCGCAGCGTCCGCCCGCGTGCAGGCTGCGGATCGAGGATGCGCGCGACCTGCATGGTCAGCGTCGAACCGCCCGACACGATCCGCCCGCCCCGCGCCCATTGCCAGGCCGCACGCGCCATCGCCAGCGGATTGACGCCCGGATGGCGCTGGAACCAGCGATCCTCGTAGCCGAGCAGCGCCTGCAGATAGTAAGGCGACACGCTCTGCGGCGTGGCCGGGTGGCGCCAGACCCCATCGGCATCGGCGAACGCGCGCAACGGCGTGCCGTCGCGCGCGACCACCAGCACGCTGGTGTCGTCGCGTGTGGGCAGTTGCGGCGGGAATGCCAGATCGAGTGCGAGCAGCGACAGCAGCAGCGCAACCGTTCCCCAGCGCAGCCCACCCAGCGCGCGGCGCCACCAGAGCTGGCGCGCCGCCGTCCCACGCGCAGGCGGATTCACGCCGACCATCGCACAGCGCGCGCCGCCCCCCGTTGCTTCGCCTGTGCGCTCAGGGCTCGACCACCGTGATCGTCGCAGGCGTCGCAACGCCGACGCCGCGCAGCTGCGGCCGGTACATGTCCTCGACCAGCGGCGGCGGCACGGTGTAGGTGCCGGGGCTGACCGCGCGGACCAGGTAGAACAGGCGTGCGGTGCGGCCGCTGTCGAGCTTGAGCGCGGCGACGAAGCGGTCGTCGCGGTACTCCTCGTGCTGCACCGTCGCCTGGCTGCCACGTTCGGTGATCCGGATGCCGTCGACCACGACGTCGGCCCACTGCTTGCCGTCGCCGAGGTTGAAGTTCTCCACCTCAAGGCCCGCCGGCAACAGGTCGGTCAACAGCGCATCGGGCATGTCGCGGTCGGCGACCACCGAGACCGCGACGATCAGCGCTTCGCCTTCGGTCAGCGGCCCGGGCGTCCACGGCTGGCCGTCGGTGCCGTAGAGCCGACGCTCGACCTTGAGCGCACTGGCATCGGCGGCCGGCGCCTGCAGCGGCACACCCGCGACGTCGATGCTGGCGTACATCGGCGGTTCGCCCTTGGGCACGAAGCGCACGCCGCGACGCAGCCCGGCCTCGTCGAAGGCACGCCCGACGATCGCCGCCGGGGCGATCGCCTCCTCGACCTCACCCTCCTGCAGGGTACCCGACACCCGGCGGCTTTGATCGGCCATCAGCGCCCGGCCCAGCCGCGCGATCGCGATCTGCTCCTGGGTGCTCAGGTACATCCAGCTGCGCTGCCGACGGGCGTCGATCTCGCGGCCGATGTCGACCGCACGGGCGTCGTAGGCGGACTTGGCCATGGCGCGCTCGTGGGTCAGCGCGATCATCAGCGAGGCATCGCGCAGCGGCGAGCCGTAGTCCCACAGATAGCCCGGACGGTCGCCCTTGAACGCGAAACCGGCGTCGATCGCCCGCTCGCCGCGGGCCTTGTCGCCCTGCAGCGACAGCGCCAGGCCCAGATGCACCAGCGGCAGGCCGGTCCGCGTCTTCGCGCGCTCGTTGTCGTAGAGCCCGCGCAGCGTGCCCAGCGGCGCACGGTTGACCCGCGCGAGCACGTAGCCGGCGTAGGCCTGGTAGGCGAAGCGCAGGTGGTCGCGCTCGTTCTGGCCGTAGAATCCGTCGCCGCCCGACAACAGGTCTTCGGACAAGCGCTCGAGCGCCTTCTGCAGCACGGCTTCCGGCACCGCGAAACCTGCGTCGCGGGCGTCGAGCAGGAACTCGACGATGTACGGCGTGAGCATCGGATTGACGTCGCCGTCGTTGCCCCACATCGAGAAGTGGCCGGTGCCGACCTGCATCGCCGCCAGTCGCCCGAACGCGGCCTCGACCACCCGGCGCCGTTTGCCGGCATCGATGTCGCGGATGCCGAGCATCGAGACGGTGGCATCGTCGAGCTGCAGCGCCGCGTAACCGCGACTGGTGGTCTGCTCGGCGCAACCGTAGGGATAGTGCAACGCCCCATCGATCGCGGCCGCGAACGGAATCGGCGGCAGCGCGCTGACCGAAATCCGCGCCGTGACCGAGCCGGCCATCAGCCCGGACATCGTGGTGGTGTCGAGGGTCAGCGGCGCGGCGCCGTCGAGCACCCGCGTGCTCGAGCGCAACACCGCCGGCCACGCCGGCCGCACCGGCAGGTCGTAGCTGCGATCGACCCGGTGGCCGTTGCCATCGACGCGCACGCGGACCTTGGCGACGGTGTAGCCGGGCTGCGCGGTCACCGGGAAGCGCAGCGTTGCCTTGCCGCCAGCCGCCAACGAGACGCGACGACTGCCCTCGCCGACCGCCAGCGGCCCCACGCCGTCGACGCGGACGTCGAAGTCGCCTGCCCGGCCGCTGAAATTGGTCAGGTCCAGGGTCACCGTGCTGCGGTCCCCGGGCGCGAGCACCCGCGGCATGCTGGCCTCGGCGACGACCGGCGCCCGCACCAGGGTCTCGACGTCGCGGCTGCCATAGCGGTCGGCCGAGAACACCAGGGCCGAGACCCGCAGCGTGCCGTTGAAGTCGGGCAGTTGCAGCGGCACGCGCGCATTGCCGCGGGCGTCGAGCTTCACCGGGCCTGCGAACAGATCGACGGTCTGCACGCGTGCGGTGGGGCGACGGGCCTGCGGCAGCGAGGCCAGCGGCGCGTCACCGCCGAAGCGCAGCTTCGCCGTGCCGCCCTCGTAGCTTTCGATGATCCGCCCATAGACATCGTAGGCATCGACGCCGAACCGGCGCTGCGCGAAGAAATGCCGCCAGGCGTCGGGCACCGGGAAGCGGGTGATGTTGAGGATGCCCACATCGACCGCCGACACCGTGACCCAGGCCGACTGGCCGGCCAGTTCCGGTGCGCTCACAGTGACCTGCATCGGGCCCTCGGGGCGGATCTGTTCCGGCGCGCGCAGCCCGACCGCGACCCGGCGCTCGCGGCGCTGCATCGGCACATGCGCGATGCCCACCGCACGCGCCGGCGTGACCGCGCTCGCGGCACTGCCGCCGCGGAACACCAGCGCGGTCACGTAGACGTCGTGACGCTCCCAGTCCTCGGTGACCGGAATCTCGAACGTACTGCCCGGCTTGGCATCGATCTCGTGCAGATAGAGCATGCGGTCGCTTTCGACCATCAGCAGGCCCTTGCCCGGATGCGGCGGCGTGACCGTGACGCGCATCGTGTCACCGGCGCGGTAGCCGGTCTTGTCCAGCGCGACCTTGACCTTGTCGGGGCGCGCGTCGAGCCCGCGGTTGTCGTCGTCCCAGCCCCAGCCGGCGCGGAAGGGATAGCGCGAGACCAGCTTGGTCTGCGGGTCCTCGACATCGATGCGGTACTCGCCCCACTCCACCGGCACATCGAAGCGCGCGGCCGCGGTACCGGCATCGACGCTGCGTGTGTCCACGGTCTCGAAGCGCTGCGTGTACTCGTAGCGCCAGCCATCGTCGTCGTTGCGCCAGTGGTAATCGCGGTGCTCGCGCACCAGCGACACCTTCAGGCCCTGCAGCGGCCGAGGCTTGCCGTCCTGGCCCACGCGCACCAGTTCGAAGCGTGCCGTACCGTTGGCGTCGGCGCCGTCGTCAGGATCGAACAACGGGCGCACGCCGACCAGCGCCTCGGCTGGCCACAGCACCCGCTTGAGCGTGCGGTTGACGCTGCGCCCGCCGGTTTCGAACAGGCTGCCGGAGACGATCGCGGCGATCGGCGTGACCGGTCGGGCCTCGTCGGGCAACGCGATATCGACCTGCAGGCGACCCTGCGCATCGAGCGCCTGATCGACGACATCCTTGGCCTCGCGCGGCAGCGTCACGGTCGGGTCGCCGAAGACGAAGCCCGGCAGGCCTTCGACCGGCGTGCGCTCGACAGCGACCGCCAGCCGGGCGGTGAAGCGGTTGCCCGCCGCCGGTGCGCCGTAGAGATAGGCGCCGGTCGCCTGCAGCCGCAGCGGCTGACCCGGGCGCAGCGTCGCCTGCGCGGCGTCGAGGTCGAGCTTCATCCGCTCAGGCAGGAACTCCTCGATCCGCAAGGTCATGCCCTGCACCGCCTCGCGGCTCGCCGGATCGGTGCGGAACTCCACGCGCCAGCTCCCGGTCGGCGCATCCACCGGAATCTCCTGCTCGAACCGGACGTAGCCGCCCTCGCCCGGTTCGATGCGGCGTTCGAGGAAGGTCTTGCCATCGGGCTGGCGCAGGCGGGCGAACAAGGTCTGCGCGCGGCCGTCCTTCGCCTGCACCGGGCGTCCGTCCTGGTCGCGCAGCAGCGCCGAGACACGGACCGTTTCGCCGGGGCGGTAGAGATCGCGTCCCGACCAGGCGAACACATCGAACCAGGCCTGCGCCCGGCCGCCGACTGCGAACTCCGACAGGTCCAGCGCCGGCTGGTTGAACGGCAGCATCGACACGTCGCCGCCCCGGGTGGCGACCAGCACATGCGCTGCGTCGAGCGTGTAGTCGAGCATTGCATTGCCGCGCGCGTCGGTCTTGGCGCGGAAGACCGTCTCGCCCTTGCCGTCGAGGACCTTGAGCTCGGCATTGCCGATCGGCGCGCCGTCCTGCAGCGACGCGGTATGTACGAACATCCGCTCGCGGTAGGCGCGTGCGTGCAGGCCGATGTCGCTGACGGTGAAGAACGCGGTCTCGAACTGGTCGGCGAACGCACCGGTGCGCTTCATCACCGCGAAGTACAGCCCGGGCTGCTGCAGCTCCTTGATGCCCTGCAGCGGCAGGTAGGTCAGCACGCGCTCGTTGCGCGCACCGTCGATCGAGAAGCGATTGACGTAGACCGGCTGAGCCAGCTTCGACAGCGGCGTGCGGCCGCTGTAGCCGTAGCGATCGTCGAGGTCCCAACTGCCGCGCCGACCGCCGCGCTGGTACTGGGCGAAAAAGGCCGGCAGCGAAGCGTCGTCGACGCGCAGGAACTCGACATCGACCTCGTCGACGTTGATCGAGACGATCGGCAGGCCACGCGATTCCTTCGCCGGCAGCACGCTGCCCTGCGATGCGAAGCCGACCACCGGGTCGAGATCGCCGGTGAACACCTTGCGCTCGAGATCCTGGCCCAGCGTGCTGCCGTCGGCCGCGGTCAGCGTGCCGGAAATGCGCACTGTGTAGTCGCGGTTGGCCTCGACGTGCGGGAAGCGCAGCACCTTGCCGTCATCGTCGAGCGTCCAGCTGCCGTCACGGCCGGCATTGTCGGCCAACGTCACCAGCGCATCGAAATCCTGCGTGCCGACCAAGGGCTGCGAGAACTCGAGCGCCAGCGACAGCGCGCCATCATGCTGGTCGGGAAACGCCCGCGCCAGGCCGAAGCCCTCGACCTGCGCGCGCTCGGTGCGGATCGCCTCGCCGCCTGCGGCGGGTACCTGACCACCGGCATCGCGCCGGCAGCCGGCCACGAACGCGACTGCCGCCACGAGGGCCAGCACCGCGACGCAACGGGCGCCAATGCGCCCCCACACTCTGATCGACATTCCAATTCCCCGCCTGGCAACCGGCGCAGTATAGGAATGCAAAGGGCCCGAAACCGGGGTCAGAGTGCCTTTTCCTTGCGAAAAGCACGCTGACCCCGGTTTCGGGCCCGGTTTGGCGCCGCCGTCAGGCGTCGGGCGTCTGGGCGTCGATGGCGGCGGCCGGGGCGTCGCCCGCAGGCGGCGGTGCGATCGGGTCGGCGGTCTCGTCGTCGATCGCGCCATCGACGCGTTCGATGCCCTGCAGGCGCTCGTCCTTGGACAGGCGCATCAGGGTCACGCCCTGGGTGTTGCGGCCGACCCGGGCGATCTCCGAGGCGCGGGTGCGCACCAGGGTGCCGCCGTTGGAGATCAGCAGCACCTCGTCGGCGTTGCGCAGCAGCACCGCACCGACCAGGCGACCGTTGCGCTCGGTGGTCTGGATGCCGATCACGCCGCGCGTACCGCGGCCCTTGCACGGGTACTCCGACAGCGGCGTGCGCTTGCCGTAGCCGTTCTCGGTCGCGGTGAGGATGTAGCCGATATCCTCGCCGGCGCCGGTTTCGACCACCACGGCCTCGCCGTTGGCCTCACCGCTCGCTTCGGGCGCCGCGTCCTCGACCGTCTCCTCGAAGGTCTCGTCCTCGATGCCGCCCGCGCTCTCGGCGACGATCAGACTCACGACGTGCTCGCCGGCATCGAGCCGGATGCCGCGCACGCCGCCGGCGGTGCGGCCCATCGAGCGCACGCGGTTCTCGCTGAAGCGCACCGTCTTGCCATTGGAGGCGAACAGCAGCACATCGCGGTCGCCGTCGGTCAGCGCGACGCCGACCAGCGCATCGCCATCGTCGAGGCGGATCGCGATCTTGCCGCGCGCCAGCCTGTAGGCGAACTCGGTCAGCGGGGTCTTCTTGACCGTACCGCTGCGGGTGGCGAAGAACACGTACTGGCCTTCGACGTACTCACGCACCGGCACCACGGCCTGCACCTTCTCGTCGGCCTCGAGCGGAATCCAGTTGATGATCGGCCGCCCGCGCGCGTTCGGGCCGGCGTCGGGCAGCTGGTGCACCGGCAGCCAGAACACGCGGCCGGCGCTGGTGAACGTCAGCAGCGTGTCGTGGGTATTGACCAGCCACAGCTGCTCGATGAAATCCTCGTCCTTGGTCGCCGCCGCGTTGCGGCCGCGGCCGCCACGCTTCTGCGCGCGGTAGGCGCTGACCGGCTGGCGCTTGGCGTAGCCCGAATGGGACAACGTGACCACCACGTCCTCGGGCGCGATCAGGTCGAGGATGTCCAGATCCTCTTCGCTGGCGCGGATCTCGCTGCGGCGCTCGTCGCCGAACTCGGCCTTGACGTTGCGCAACTCGGTGCGGATCACCTCCAGCAGCACGTCGGGATCTTCGAGGATCTCGATCAGGCCGCGGATGGTCTCCAGCAGCTGACGGTACTCGTCGGTCAGGCGGTCCTGCTCCAGCCCGGTCAGGCGGTGCAGGCGCATTTCCAGGATCTGCTGCGCCTGGGCCTCGGTCAGCTGGTAGCTGCCGTCGATCAGGCCCACGCCATCGGGCAGGTCCTCGGGACGCGAGGCCTCGGCGCCGCTGGCGGCGAGCAGCGCACCGACCAGCCCGGCGTCCCAGCGCCTGGCGAGCATCCGCTCGCGGGCGACGTTGGGATTCTCCGAGGTCTTGATCAGCTCGATCATCTCGTCGATGTTGGCCAGCGCGACCGTCAGGCCTTCGAGGATGTGCGCGCGGTTGCGGGCGCGGCGCAGCTCGAAGATCGTCCGGCGGGTGACCACCTCGCGGCGATGGCGGACGAACGCCTCGAGGATCTGGCGCAGGTTCAGCAACTGCGGGCGGCCGTCGACCAACGCCACCATGTTGATGCCGAACACCGACTCCATCTGCGTCTGCGAGTAGAGGTTGTTGAGCACGACCTCGGCCGACTCGCCGCGCTTGACCTCGATGTAGATGCGCATGCCGTCCTTGTCCGACTCGTCGCGCAGCTCGCTGATGCCCTCGAGCTTCTTTTCCTTGACCAGCTCGGCGATCTTCTCGATCAACCGCGCCTTGTTCACCTGGTACGGAATCTCGGTGACGATGATCGACTCGCGGCCATTGTCGGCCACCTCGACCTCGGCCTTGGCGCGCATGCGCACGCGGCCACGACCGGTGCGGTAGGCCAGATGGATGCCGCCCACGCCGTTGATGATGCCCGCGGTCGGGAAATCGGGGCCGGGGATGTATTCCATCAACCCGTCGATGTCGATCTCGGGGTTGTCGATCAACGCGATCAGTGCGTCGACGACCTCGCCCAGGTTGTGCGGCGGGATATTGGTCGCCATGCCGACCGCGATACCGGCCGAGCCGTTGACCAGCAGGTTCGGAAAGCGCGTCGGCATCACCGACGGCTCGAGCTCCTTCTCGTCGTAGTTGGGCTGGAAATCGACCGTTTCCTTGTCGATGTCGGCCATCAACTCGTGCGTCAGGCGCGACATGCGCGCCTCGGTGTAACGCATCGCCGCTGCCGAGTCGCCGTCGACCGAACCGAAGTTGCCCTGCCCGTCGACCAGCAGATAGCGCAGCGAGAACGGCTGGGCCATGCGCACCAGCGTGTCGTAGACCGACTGGTCGCCGTGCGGGTGGTACTTACCGATGACGTCACCGACGATACGCGCCGACTTGTAGTACGGCTTGTTGCTGTGCGCGCCGAGCTCGTTCATGGCGAACAGCACGCGGCGGTGGACCGGCTTGAGGCCGTCGCGGACGTCGGGGAGTGCGCGCCCCACGATCACGCTCATCGCGTAATCGAGGTAGCTGCGGCGCATCTCGTCTTCGAGATTGACGGGAATGATTTCTTTCGCGGAATCGACCATCTAGAGGGCTTGCATCCTGTCTGCGCGGCCCGGTTTTTCCGGCATCGACGCAAGGCGCCGACGCTGCGCGTACCGGCCGCCGGCGACGCGATCAAAATGACAGGAAATCATAGCACAAACGCCATGCCCGGCCCAGGGTTTCCGACGTAAAAACAAGCACTTGGCTAATCGCGAGGCCAGGCAACAGGGGCCTGGGGCCCGCTTTCCGGCCCCGTCCCGCAGCCAGCGCGCTGAAACGCACGGTGGTGCAGCGGCGCCGCAACAGGCGCCGCTGTTCAGCCGAACAGCGCGCGCATGGCCTCGGTCGTCGGGCGCTCGACGACCCCGCGCTCGGTCACGATCGCGTCGATCAGCGTTCCCGGCGTCACATCGAACACCGGATTCCAGGCCTGGATACCGTCGGCGACCGTGCGGCTGCCGCCCACGCCGAACAGCTCGCCCGGGTCGCGCTGCTCGATCTCGATCATCTCGCCCGACGCCGTGTCCATGTCGACGGTCGAGGACGGCGCGACGACCATGAACTTCACGCCATGGTGGCGGGCGGCGATCGCCAGCTGATAGGTGCCGATCTTGTTGGCGGTGTCGCCGTTGGCGCAGATGCGGTCGGCGCCGACCACCACCCACTGCACGAAGCCGCCCTTCATCAGGTGCGAGGCGGCGGAATCTGCGATCAGTGTCGCGTCGATGCCGTCCTGCTGCAGCTCCCACACCGTGAGCCGTGCGCCCTGCAGCCACGGCCGTGTTTCGCCAGCGAAGACCTTGGCGATGCGTCCTTGCGCCATGCCCGCGCGAATGACACCCAGTGCGGTGCCGAAGCCGGCAGTGGCCAGCGAGCCGGTGTTGCAATGGGTCAGCACCCCACTGCCCGGCGCGATCAACGCCGCGCCGAGCGCGCCCATGTGGCGGTTCGCGGCGAGGTCTTCGTCGGCGATCGCCTGCGCCTCGCGCGTCAACACGTCGCGCCAGTCGCTGCCTGCAGCCGCCAGCACCCGGCGCATGCGCGCCAAGGCCCAGGCCAGGTTCACCGCAGTCGGGCGCGCAGCGTTCAACCGCTGCAGCGCCGGCTCGAGCTTGGCCAGCGCAGCCGCGCCGTCCTCGACCTCGATCTCGCGCGCCGCCAGCACCGCCCCCCAGGCGGCCGCGATACCGATCGCCGGCGCGCCGCGCACCGTCAACGCGTGGATCGCCTGGGCGACCTCGTCGCTGGTCGTACAGGTCGCATGCTCGACCACGAACGGCAGCTTGCGCTGGTCGAGCAGTTCGAGCGTGTCGCCGGTCCACAGGATCGGACGGATGTGGTCGTAGCGATCGAAATCGAGGGGGGATGCGTTCATGGGGGCATTGTAGTTCGGGGCGGTTGGATTGCTGTTGAGCAGGCTGCATGGGGGCTCCCGCGCCCCGCTCCTACCCCGCCAGACCTCGGTGCCCTGCTCGATTCTGGCTCTGGCTCTGGCTCTGGCTCTGGCTTTGGCTTTGGCTTTGGCTTGGCAGACTCAACTTCCAAGTGCACACCCGGCGGAGTGTAGGGTGTCGCGATGGGAAAACAGTACAGCCACCTGAGCGCGGAAGAGCGCGCAGTGCTTCAGGTCGAGCGCAACCGCGGGACGAGCCTTCAGGAG
>NZ_JBDJNS010000012.1:0-108353 GCF_039674545.1 Luteimonas sp. TWI382 | reverse complement strand
TCATCGAGCCCCCGCCCCCCCCCCCCCCCCCCCCCCCCCCCCCCCCCCCCCCCCCCCAAACCCCCCCCCCCAAAAAGCGATAGCCCCCCCCCCCCCCACCCCCGCCCCCCCCCCCCCGGGCCACGTGGGGACTCCTCCCCCCAACGCCCCCCGCCCCCCGGTTCTTGGACCCCGGTTCTTGAGAGGTGTGTCAGTCGGCGCGCGTGCGGGCCTGCATCCCCAGCCAAGCCAGTGCGACCCCCGAGAACGCGGCGATCGAGGACAGGAACACCCGGGTGGCGAGGAAATTGGGATCGTGGATCTTCTGCAGCGCGATGCGCGCATAGACCGGCGATTCGAGCTTGACCACGCCCATGTAGAACAGGTGCCAGGCATCGATGCCGACCGCGATCGCGAGCGCGCCCAGGCTGCTCCACGCGATCGAATGCCCGTGCGCCCAGCGGTAGCGCGCGCTCAGCCAGTGGAACAGCAGGTAGCACAGCGCACCGACCGCCATCGCGATCAGCGCAGCCTCCAGCACCCCGAGCCAGCCGAAATGCAGCGGCAGGTTCACGCCGCAGGCCCGGTGGCCGGCACCCGCCAGCGCGGCAGCACCCCCAGCAGCGTGCCGTCGGCGACCAGGCGCACCGCGGCGGCCACCTCGCCATCGAGTGCGCGGTCGCGTTCGAGGAACGGGATCGCCTCGCGGATGCGCGCATGCGCCTCGGCGACGATCGCGCCGGGGTGGAACGGTGCGCACGCGGCGAGCTCGACGCGCAGCGCCTCGACCTCGTCGAGGAAGCCGGCGTGCGTCGCGCGATCCTGCGCCGGGCCGCCCTGCACCTTCGTCGCCAGCACCTGGGCATCGCCCCGGCCCGCGAGGTCGCGCGCGGCGTTGATCATGTCCATCCGCAGGTCCAGCGCCTGGGCTGCGGTGTAGAGCTCCAGCGCGAGCACCTTGCCCAGGTCGTCGGCCATCGCCAGCACATGACGCGCCTCGTTGGTGCCCATCGAGACGTGGTCTTCGGCGTTGGCGCTGGTCGGCACCGAGTACACACTGGCCGGGTGCGCGCGCGTGGCCAGGTCGTTGACCAGCGCCGCCGCGGTGTACTGCACGATCATGAAACCCGACTCGGTGGCGTCCTCGTTGCCGATCAAAAACGCCGGCAGCCCGTCGTTGGTCGCCGGGTCGACGAGCTTGGCCAGCCGGCGCTCGGAGATCGACGCCAGCACCGGGATCGCCGCCTTGACGTAGCTCATCGCCAGCGCCAGTGGCATGCCGTGGAAATGGCCGGCCGAGATCACCTGCTGCTCGACGTGCTCGGCCTCGCGGCCCGGGAACACCAACGGGTTGTCGGTGACCGCGTTGAGCTCGACGTCGAACACGCGCTTGGCCTGCTCGACCGCGTCGCGCACCGCGCCGTGCACCTGCGGGATGCAGCGCAGCGAGTAGGCGTCCTGCGGCTGGTGCTTCTTGCCGCCACGGAACGGCCGGAACCGGGTATAGAACTTCTCGCGACCATGGCGCTGATCGCTCGGCACCCAGTCCCAGCCGATGTCGAAGCGCAGCGCCTGGGCCTGCGCGGTGTCCCAGCTCGACGGCAGCCACGGCCGGAACTTCGGCACCAGGTGGTAGGCGATGTCGGCCAGCGTCGAGCCGTCGAGCAGCTCGCGCAGGTGCGCGGCGACCTCGACCTGGCCCGGATGCGGGCGCAGCGCGTGGACATCGGCGTCGAATGCGCCGAGCCGGCCGGCGAAGGCATCGATGGTCATCGCCGCGGCCAGATCGGCGGTGTCGAGCAATGCGTCGAGCCGATGCAGCGCCAGCACGCCAGTGGCGAGCATCTGCGCAGTGCCGTTGTTGAGCGCCAGGCCCTCCTTGTACGACAGCGTGACCGGTGCCAGGCCGGCGCGCCGCAGTGCGTCCGCGCCGGACATGCGCTCGCCCGCGAAGAACGCCTCTCCGCCCCCCAGCAGCACGATCGCCAGGTGCGACAGCGGCGCCAGGTCGCCCGAGGCACCGACCGAGCCCAGCCCCGGCACCACGGGCACGATGCCGGCGTTGAGCAGGTCGGCCAGCGCCTGCAGCGTCGCCACACGGATGCCCGAATGGCCCTTGAGCAACGTGTTGATGCGGATGCACAGCATCGCGCGCACCACCTCCGGCGCCAGCGGCTCGCCGACGCAGACCGCGTGAGTGACGATGAGGTTGTGCTGCAGTTCCTCGTGCAATGCGCGCCCCGAAGGCGTGGCGCCCGGCAGGTCGTCGCGCAGCGGGCGCGCGCCGAGCAGGCGGTCGGCATTGCTGCCAAAGCCGGTGGACACGCCATAGATCGGTTCTTCGCGGCGCACCTGCTCGGCAAGGAAGTCGGCTGCGTTCGCCACTGCGTGCAGCGCCTGGTCGTCGAGCTCGACCGGCGCGCCGTGGGCGACGATCACCAGTTGCGCGCGGGTCAGCGAGCGGCCGTCGAGACGGATGGCTTTCATCAATGTGCTCCTTTGCAGACGACGGCGACGCGCAGGCCGATCACGGCATCGATCTCGCCTGCTCCCGCTCGACCAGCAATGTCCGCGGCAGGTCGTCGTCGGCCACCTCGAACTGCTCGCCGCGGCGCAGATCCTTGACCGCAACCACGCCGCGCGCCGCTTCCTCGTCGCCGCGAATCACCACGAAGCGGATGCCGGCGCGATCGGCGTACTGCATTTGCTTGGCGAGCTTGCGCGGCTCGAGCTGGGTCTCGACGTTGAGCCCGGCACTGCGCAGGCGCTGCGACAGCGCCAGCGCCGACGGCAGGCCGGCATCGTCGAACAGCGTCACCAGCACGTCGACCGAGCTGTCGGCGGTGTGCACCAGGCCCGCCTCGCGCAGCTGCCAGAACAGCCGGGTCAGACCGATCGAGATGCCCACGCCCGGCAGCTTGGACTTGGTGTAGTGGCTGGCGAGGTTGTCGTAGCGTCCGCCCGAACAGATCGAACCGATCTGCGGGTGCGCATCGAGCACAGTCTCGTAGACCATGCCGGTGTAGTAATCCAGGCCACGCGCGATCGACAGGTTCAGCGCGTAGCGCGACTCGGGCACGCCGAGCGCACGCAGCTGGTTGAGCAGATCGCGCAGCTCCTCGCGCCCTTCCTCGAACAGCGCCGTGCCGGCGCCGAGCGCGTCGAGCTTGGCCAGGGCGTCGTCATGGCCGGTCGAGCGCACGCGCGAGAACGCCAGCAGGCGGTCGGCGACCGCGTCCGACAAACCGAACTCGGCGCCGGTCAGCGTCGCGCGCACCGCATCCTCGCCGCGCTTGTCGAGCTTGTCGATCTCGCGCAGCACGGTCATCTGCTGCGCGTCGTCGATGCCCTGCCCTTCGAAGTAGCCGCGCAGCAGCTTGCGGTGGTTGAGCTGGATCGTGAATTCGCCAATGTCGAGCGCAGCGAACACCGCGCTGATCACCGCCGGCACCTCGGCGTCATAGCGCGGCGACAGCGTGTCCTTGCCGATCACGTCGATGTCGCACTGGTAGAACTCGCGGAAGCGTCCGCGCTGGGCGCGCTCGCCGCGGTAGACGCGCTGCATCTGGTAGCGGCGGAACGGGAATGCCAGGTCGTGCTCGTGCTCGGCGACGTAACGCGCCAACGGCACGGTCAGGTCGAAGCGCAGCGCCAGTTCCGGCAGGCCGTCGGCCTGGCCGCTGTCGGCCGATTTGGCGAGCGCACCGGTCGACTGCACGAAATAGACCTGCCGCTCGGTCTCACCGCCCGACTTGGTCAGCAGGGTCTCCGACAGTTCGAACACCGGCGTCTCGATCGGCAGGAACCCGAAACCTTCGAACGTGCGGCGGATCGTGTCCAGCATGCGCTGGAACGCGATCTGGTCACGCGGCAACAGTTCCATGACGCCGGGCGGGGTCCGGGGCTTGATCATGCGGGCAGCTCGTCGGTGATGCGGAGGAAGACCGCCATTCTAGGGCGTGTCGGCATGCAGGTGCCCGTCGCGCAGCCACAGGTGGCGGTCCGCCAGCCCCGGCGGCACCGCGCCGTGGGTGATCAGCAGCAGGCTGCGGCCATCGAGCAGGTCGGGCAGTTCGCGCAGCAGCGCATCGGCCGTGTCGTGGTCCAGGCCCTCGGTCGGTTCGTCGAGCACCACCAGCGCGGCCTCGCGCAGCAGCGCACGGGCCAGCGCCAGCCGCCGCGCCTGCCCCCCGGACATCGTGATGCCGGCCTCGCCGACCCAGGCATCGAGCCCGCCCAGCGCGCGCGCCCAGTCGGCCAGCCGCACCCGCGCCAGCATCGCCCACAGCTGCGCGTCGTCGGCCTGCGGCGCACCGAACACCAGGTTGTCGCGCACACTGCCGGCGAACACCGGAGCGTTCTGCGGCAACCAGGCGATCCGCGCGAACCAGTCGCGCTGGCGCACGTGACGCAGGTCGACGCCGCCGAACGTCAGCGTGCCCGCATCGGGCTCAGCACTGCGCAGCAGCAACGCCGCCAGCGTGGACTTGCCGCCGCCGCTGTCGCCGCCGATCGTCACGCGCTCGCCGGGCGCGACCGAAAGCGTCAGCCCGCGCAGCACCGGCCGGTCCTGGCCCGGCCAGGCGAAGGTCACCTCGTCGAAATGCAGCGCCCCGGCGGCCGGCAAGGCCACCGGCGCCGCGGGATCGACGACCGTCGGCTCGGTGCCGGCCACCGCGTCCAGACGCGCGATCGATGCACGTGCAGCCAGCAGCGCCTGCCAGGCCAGGCCGGCCCCGGCCCAGGCCTCGAACAGCCCGATCGCGAGGAAGAACAGCGCCGCCGCATGCGCGGCCGGCAGCGCCCCGCCCAGCGCCCAGGCGCCGACGATCCACAAGGTGCCGACCAGGCCAACACCGGTCGCCACCCCATGCCACAGGCCGCCGTCCGCCAGCTGCCGCCGGCGCACGCGCTCGGCATCGCCCACCGCTTGTGCGTCGGCATCGACGCGGGCCAACCAGCCATCGGCCACGCCCAGTGCTGCCAGATCGGCCTGCCCGTCGTAGAGCTCATGCAGGCGGGCGCGCAGCTCGGCCCGGCGCCGCGCCCGCTCGGCCTCGGCCGCCGACCGCCCGCGGGCGACCAGCCAGGGCACGCCGAGCCCGGTGGCCAGCGCGACCAGCGCCAGCCAGGCCGCGGTCGGCGGGTGCAGCCAGGCGGCAACGCCCAGGCCCGCCACGCCGAGCGCGAGCAGTGCCAGCAATGGGCCGGTCGCGCGCAACAGCAGACCGTCCACCGCGTCGATGTCGCCCAGCAGCCGCGCCAGCAGATCGCCGGTGCGCAGGCGCCCCAACTGGCCGGGCGTGAGCCGCAGCGCGCGTGCGAAGAACCAGCTGCGCAGGTCGCGGGCGATGCGCAGCATCGCGTCGTGGCCGGCGAGCTTTTCGACATAGCGCGACGCGATGCGCGCGAAGGTCAGCGCCCGGATGCCGGCCGACGGGGTGAAGAAGTTGAAGCTGCCCAGGGTGCCGAAGGTCAGCGCGCTCGCCGCGATGAAGCCACCCGACAGCCCCAGCAGCGCGACGCCGGACACCAGCGTCAGCGCCAGCAGGCCGATCGCCGCGGCCACGCGCCCGCGATGGCGACGCAGCAGCATGCGGGTGCTGGCGATGGCGCGATCGGAGGCCGCGCTCATCGCACCGACTCCACGGGCGACTCGAGCGGCGCCACCAGCGGACCCGGCAAGCGCCAGACCGCGTCGGCCCAGTCCATGACGGCCTGGCTGTGCGTGGCGACGATCACGGTGCAGTCGCGCAGCGAAGCGTCGAGTGCGGCGAGCAGGTCGGCTTCGGTCGCAGGATCCAGAAACGCCGTCGGCTCATCGAGCAGCAGCAACTGCGGCCGCAGCAGCAACGCGCGCGCCAGCGCCACACGACGCGCCTGCCCACCCGACAGCCCGAAGCCATGCTCGCCGATGGGCGTGTCCAAGCCCTCGGGCAGGCGCGCGGCAAACCGCATGACCTGCGCGATCTGCGCCGCCTCGTGCACCGCAGCCTCATCGGCCTGCGGCGCGCCGATGCGCAGGTTGTCGCGCAGGCTGCCCTGGAACAGCCACGGCCGCTGCCCGGCCAAGGCGATCCGGGTGCCGGCCGGCACGTGGATGCGACCGCACTCGGGCGGCAGCCAGCCGGCGAGCGCGTCGAGCAGCGTGCTCTTGCCGCCGCCGCTGGGCGCGACGATCGCCAGGCGCTGCCCGGCCGGGATATCGCGCGAGGCGCCGGCCAGCGCCGGCATTGCAGCGCCGGGATGGCGCAGCGTGATCGCCTCGATCCGCACCGCCGGCGCACCGGTCGCCACCGGTGCGGGATCGATCGCCGGCGCGGCATCGAGCGCAGGCCGGGTGCCGTCGAACGCGGCCTCGACCTCGGCGACTGCGGCCAGTGCGTTCGCACGATCGTGGTAATGCCCGGCCAGACGACGCATCGGCCCGTGGAACTCCGGCGCCAGCAGCAGGCAGAACAGGCCGATCGCCAGGCTCGGGGCCGGGTCGCGCAACGCGATCAGCCCCAGGTAGCTGAAGCCGAAATACAGCGCCACCAGCGCGACACTGACCGAGGCGAAGAACTCGAGCACCGTCGAGGACAGAAACGCGATGCGCAGCACGCGCATGCTGCGCACGCGGATGGTTTCGGTGGCCTCGCCGACCTGCGCCAGCTCCGCTTCACCGCGGCCGTAGACCCGGATCAGGTCGAGCCCACGCAAGCGATCGGTGAAATGCGCCCCGGCCCTGGCGAGCGCCGACAGCTGCGCGCGGCCGGCGGCCTCGGCGCGCATGCCGATCAGCGCCATGAAGAACGGCGCCAGCGGCGCGGCCGCCAACAGCAGCAGACCGACGATCCAATCGGCGGCGAACACCGCCACCAGCAGCACCGGCGGCACCAGCATCACCTCGGCGCGCGCGAGCAGGTAGCCGCCGAAGTACGGCGCGGCGGCATCGACATGGCCGGTGGACAGCGCGACCAGTTCGCCGCTGCGGCGCCCCCGCAGCCACACCGGACCGCGCGCGATCGCTGCACGTGCCAGCCCCACGCGCATGCGCGTCAGCGTGTCCTCGACCGCATCGGCGGCCGCGCGCTGCCCGATCCATCCCAGCAGCGTGCGCGCCAGCAAGGCGACCGCCAGCAGCGCGAGCGGCGCACGCAGCGCATCGAGTCCGCGTCCGTCGATCAGCGCCGCATCCAGCCCCCAGGCGATCGCCGCGGCCTGGGGCACCAGCAGCCAGCCGGCGAGCACTTGGCTGGCCTGGGCCACGCGATGGCGCGACCGGCTCGGCAGCAGTTGCGCATCGAGCCATTGCAGGCGAAGACGACGAGGACCGGTCGGGTCCTTTCCTTGCGGCGGCGAGGTCATGAATCGGAAACATCCAGCAGCGGATGACGGCGACCCCATTGTCGGTATCGCGTCGTGCCCGCTATTATCGCAGCCCGCCGCGCCGACGACGCCACCGCCCTCCTCCAGAGGCCGATCGCCCCCCGTCGAACACGCCCCCCTTGCCCTGGTGACGGGTGCATCGGTAGAATGCGCGGCTCACCTGTCGGGGTGTAGCTCAGTCTGGTAGAGCGCTACGTTCGGGACGTAGAGGTCGCAGGTTCGAATCCTGTCTCCCCGACCAATCTGGTGATCCGAAACCGGCCGTCGTGCCGGTTTTCGTTTATCTAAGGCCGTGCCCGGTTCGCGGCATGCGATGCCGCCCGCCATGACCCCCACGCCCCACACCGTCCGTCCACCGATCGCCTTGCGCACGGTGCGCCTGGTGGTGCTGCTGGGCATCGCGCTGTCAGCCTTCAACCTGCGCACCGCGGTGACCTCGCTGACCCCGCTGCTCGACCTGCTCGGCACCCAATTCGGCTTCGGCTCGGCCACTGCAGGCGTGCTGGGCATGCTGCCCACCGCGGCCTTCGCCGTCTTCGGCGTGACCACGCCGATGCTCGCGCGCCGCGTCGGCATCGAGCGCACGGCATTGCTGGCGATGCTGCTCGCCACTGCCGGTCTGGTGCTGCGCTCGTGCGCCGGTGGCGTGGGCCTGCTGATGGC
The DNA here is from genome assembly GCF_039674545.1 of Luteimonas sp. TWI382. NCBI lineage: Bacteria > Pseudomonadati > Pseudomonadota > Gammaproteobacteria > Lysobacterales > Lysobacteraceae > Luteimonas > Luteimonas sp. TWI382. The sequence continues at coordinate 100,340 of NZ_JBDJNS010000012.1, read as the reverse complement.
CGGGTCGATCGTCGCGCTGGCCGGTATGGGCATCGGCAACGTGGTGCTGCCGCCACTGGTCAAACGCTACTTCCCCGATCGGGTCGGCGCGGTCTCCACGCTCTACATCACCGTGTTGCAGTTGGGCACGATGCTGCCCGCACTGCTGGCCGTGCCGCTGGCCGAGGCCGCCGGCTGGCGGGTGGCGCTCGGCGCCTGGACCTTGACCGCGCTGGCCGCGGCGTTGCCGTGGGTCGGCCTGCTGGCGATGGCGCGGCGACGCGGCAGCGGCGTCCGCGTCGATGGCCCGTCGACCGCCGTGGCCAGCGTCCCGTCCGGCGGCGCGCGCGGCCGGGCGTGGCGCTCGCCGGTCGCCTGGGGCATGGCGATGATGTTCGGCACCACCTCGCTAATCACCTACGCGATGTTCACCTGGTTGCCGACCCTGCTCAGCGAAGCCGGCGCCTCGCCTGCCTTCGGCGGCACGATGGTGGCGCTGTTCTCCGCACTCGGCCTGGTCAGTGCACTGGGTATGCCCGCGCTTGCGGTACGTGTACGCAATCCGTTCGCGATCGTGCTGCTGTGCGCCTGTTGCCATATCGCAGCGTTCTCCGGCTTGCTGCTCGCACCGATGGCCGCGCCGGTGCTGTGGGTCGTGCTGTTGGGCCTGGGCCCGTCGACGTTTCCGCTGGCGCTGACGCTGATCAACCTGCGTACGCGCACGCCCGCCGGCTCGGCCGCGCTGTCGGGCTTCATGCAGGGCGTGGGCTACACGCTCAGCTGCGCCGGCCCGCTGCTGTTCGGCGTGCTGCACGGCGCGACCGGCGGTTGGCACTGGCCGTTCGCGATGCTCTACGGCTTCGTCGGCGTGTTGCTGGTCGGTGGCTGGCTGGCCTGCAAGCCGCGCGCGCTCGAGGACAGCTGGTAACGGCGACGCACGCTGGCGCCGGGGCTGCCGTCAGCGGTTCGATCGGGGATCGCTTTACGCCACCCAACGCAGGAATCGCACGTACAGCCAATAGAACACGCCGAGCAACGGGAGCGGCAGCAACACCAGGGTCGCCACGCGTGCCGGTGGCGACAGGCCCGGCGCCGGCACATCGACGCCGACCGCATCGAGCAACAGGAGCGTCGCCAGCAACGACCACAGGTTGCACATCAGCAGCGCCATACCACGATAGAACAGGCGATGCGGACGCGACGGATGGTCGATTGCCGCCTCTGCCGGACGCAGCGCGAAGCTACCTTGCATCAACGCGACCTGGCCGACGATGCCGCCGAACAGTTGGAAGAGAAAGACGAAGGGGATCAACAGACAGCGGTCCATATCCGGCGAGGCCAATCGCAGGGATCGGTGGTCGCGTTCGGTCACAGACGCCTGAATCTGCGCAGCGCGGCGGCTGCACCGCAGTCGCTGCGCCGTGAACTTCCCGGGCGGGCCTCGTATCCTGCGCACTCACGATAGCGCAGCCGATTCCCATGGACCAAACGCCCAGCCACGTCACCGGCCCCAGCGAGACGCCCCTGCTCGAGGAGACCGTCGGCGCGATGCTCGCGCGCGTGGCGGCCCAGCACTCCGATCGCGAGGCGCTGGTCGTCCCGTCGCAATCGGTGCGGCTCAGTTACCGCGCATTCGATGCCGCGGTCACACGGCTGGCCGCGGGCCTGCTCGCGCTGGGACTCGAACCGGGCGATCGCATCGGCATCTGGTCGCTCAACCGCGCCGAATGGGTGCTGATGCAGTTCGCGTCCGCGCGCGCCGGGCTGGTCCTGGTCAACATCAACCCGGCCTACCGTACGCACGAGCTCGAGTACGCGCTGACGCGTGTCGGTTGCGCAGCGCTGGTGCTGGCGCGTGCGTTCAAGACCTCCGACTACCTTGGCTTGCTGCGCGAACTGGCCCCTGAACTCGACAGCGCGACACCCGGCGCACTGCAGGCCGCCCGCCTGCCCGACTTGCGCCAGGTCCTGGTGCTCGGCGACGGTGACGATGTGCCCGGCACGCTGCGCTTCGACACCGTGGCCGCCTGCGACGCCCCCGACGCACACGCCCGGCTGGCGGCCTTGCAGGACCGCCTGTCCCCGGACGATGCGATCAACATCCAGTTCACCTCCGGCACCACGGGCGCGCCGAAGGGCGCGACGCTGAGCCACCGCAACATCGTCAACAACGGCTGGTTCGTCGGCGAGGCCATGCGCCTGACCGAGGCCGACCGGCTGTGCATCCCGGTGCCGTTCTATCACTGCTTCGGCATGGTGCTGGGCAACCTGGCCTGCGTCACCCACGGGGCGTGCATGGTGATTCCCGGCGAAGGCTTCGACCCGCTGACGACCCTGCAGACGGTCGAGCGCGAGCGCTGCACCGGCCTGCATGGCGTGCCGACGATGTTCATCGCCGAGCTCGACCACCCGCGCTTTGGCGACTTCGACCTGTCGTCGCTGCGCACCGGGATCATGGCCGGCTCGCCCTGCCCGATCGAGGTCATGAAGAAGGTCGTCGAGCGCATGCACATGCGCGAGGTCACCATCGCCTACGGCATGACCGAGACCAGTCCGGTGAGCTTCCAGACCACACCCGACGACCCGCTCGACCGGCGCGTCGACTCGGTCGGCCGGGTGCATCCGCACGTCGAGGTGCGCATCGTCGACAAGGACGGCGTGGTCGTGGCGCGCGGCGAGACCGGCGAACTGCAGACCCGCGGTTACTCGGTCATGCGCGGCTACTGGGGCGAACCGGCACGCACCGCCGAAGTGCTCGACGCCGACGGCTGGATGCACACCGGCGACCTGGCCACGCTCGACGCCGATGGCTACTGCCGGATCGTCGGCCGGCTCAAGGACATGCTCATCCGCGGCGGCGAGAACATCTATCCGCGCGAGATCGAGGAATTCCTGCACACCCACCCTGCCGTCGCCGACGTGCAGGTGTTCGGCGTGCCGGACGCGCGCTTCGGCGAGGAAGTCTGCGCCTGGATCCGCCTGGCCGAGGGTGCGACGTGCACCGCCGATGAGATCCGCGCGTTCTGCCGCGGCCGCATCGCCCACTACAAGATTCCGCGCGACATCGAATTCGTCGATGGCTTCCCGATGACGATCACCGGCAAGGTGCAGAAGTATCTGATGCGCGAGATCGCTTCAGGCCGCAGGTCCGCGCCGAACTGACGGCCGGCGCGTCAGGTGCAGAGCGGGCAGCCCGCTACGGGTGCCGCACCTGACCGGTCCCGCAAACGACGAAGCGCTCGACGGTCAGCGCCTCCAGACCCATCGGCCCGTAGGCATGCAGGCGTGTGGTCGAGATGCCGATCTCCGCGCCCAGGCCCAGCTCGCCGCCGTCACTGAAGCGCGACGAGGCGTTGACCATCACCACCGCTGCGCGAAGCGCCGCGACGAAGCGGGTGGCGTTGTCGTCGTCGCGCGTGGCGATGACCTCGGTGTGGTCGGAACCGAAGCGCTGGATGTGCGCAATCGCGTCGTCGAGCGAGTCGACCACGCGCGCGGCGATGATGAGGTCGAGGAACTCGGCGGCGTAGTCGTCCTCGCTCGCCTCGGCGACGTCGCCGGCCAGGGCACGGACGCGCGCATCGCCGCGGACTTCGACGCCGGCCGCCTGCAACGCCTGCACCGCACGCGGCACGAACGTCGCGGCGATGTCGGCATGCACCAGCAGTGTCTCGAGCGCGTTGCAGGCGCTGGGGCGGCTGGTCTTGCCGTCGATCAGCATCCGCAATGCAACCTCGGGATCGGCGCTGGCATCGACGAACAAATGGCACACGCCCTTGTAGTGCTTGATCACCGGCACCCGGGCGTGCTCGGCGACGAAGCGGATCAGGCCTTCGCCGCCGCGCGGGATCGCCAGGTCGACAATCTCGTTGAGCTGCAACAGGGCGAGCATGGTCTCGCGGCGCAGGTCGGTCACCAGGGTCAACGCGTCGGGGCCGACGCCGTGCGCGGCGATCGCCTCGCGCAGCGCGGCGGCGATCGCGGTGCTGGAGTGGATCGCCTCGCTGCCGCCACGCAGGATCACCCCATTGCCGGCCTTGATGCACAGCGCCGCGGCATCGGCGGTCACGTTCGGGCGCGCCTCGTAGATCATCGCGATCACGCCCAGCGGCACGCGCATCTTGCGCACGTGCAGGCCGTTGGGGCGCACATCGTCGCGGGTCACCTGCCCGACCGGATCGGGCAACCCCGCCACCTCGCGCACCGCCGCCGACACGCCCGCCAGCCGCACCGCGTCCAGGCGCAGGCGATCGAGCAACGCGCCGCCGGTGCCGCGCGCCTGCGCCGCCTCGAGGTCGCGCGCGTTGGCGGCCAGAATCGTCTCGGCATGCGCGTCCAGTGCATCGGCCATCGCGCGCAGCAGCGCGTCGCGTGCCGCGGTCCCCAGGCCGGCCAGCGTACAGGCGGCGTCACGGCACGCCAGGGCCTGATCGCGGATGGTCTGCATGTCGGCTCCTGTGCCCAATGAACAGGGCGTCACCCTAGCATCGCCGAGCCGGCGTCGGCGCGCCGGGGCGGCTAATCCAGCGTCGGCAACGCCACACGCGTGGGGCGTGCAGGCAGGTACAGCACCTCGAGCGTGCGCGCCGCCTCCACGCGCGCCAACCGCAACGGCGCGATCGCGCGCTTGGCGACGACCGTATGGGTGACGCCGGCACGATCGACGAAGCGCAGGCGCAGGGCGATGACGGGTGCTTCGTTGATCACCGTACCGGTGTGCTCGGCCGACAGCACCTCGGCCACCGCCGGCGCGCCGGCGTAGCGCAGCTCGACGGAGACAGGTACGACGTGGCGCCGCAGCAACCGCACGACGAAGGCCAGCGCCGCCGCCAGCAGCAGCATCGCGATCGCCAGTCCGAACTCGGCCTGCCCATGACCGAACATCTCCGACCACTCGCCGCCGGCCTGGTAATGGCGCAGCCGCAGGCGCCAGGCGCACAGCGCGGCGATGCCCAGCGGCAGCAGCGGCAAGGCCCCGGCCCAGATGCCCGGGCGCGAACGCGCGCCCTCGATCAACAGTCGCGGCGCGCGACGCGGGTCCGGCGCCAGCCGCACCATCAGGCGCCCACCGGGCACGAATCGGCGCAGTTGCGGCCGGGTGTCGACCAGCGTCACCGCGTCCTGGATCCGATGTCCGCTCAGGTTGTCGAACGCCAAGGTCACCGTGGTCGCCGGGCCCGGCCCTGCGCTCGCCGCGAGCACCTCGGCCTCGCGGCGAACGCCAGCGGCGGCGATCCGGCGCAAGCGCCACCAGTGCCGCAGCGGCCACGCCGCAGCCCACAGCGCCACCAGCACCAGCAGTGCCATCGCCGCAAGCACCACCATCAGTTCGATCATCGGGTCGCCTCCGACGCCGGCGCGCCCGGCGCCAACGGCTGCGTGTCGCGTGTGCGCGCCAGGTAGCGCCAGCCGGTGCCGCTGCCCGGCTCCACCCGCAACAGCACATCCGAGCGCGCATCGTCGCTACGTCCAACGGCCAGCAGCGCGCCGTCGCGTGCGCGCCAGATCGCATCGAGCCGCTCCACCTCCAGCGCCAGCGTCCAGCGCACTTGCCCGTCCTCGCCGACCGCACTGAGCAGTTGCGGCGCACCGCGCGCCGCATGGGTGGCGTGCAGCACCAGGCGATCGCGCGCCGCGCCGACCGTCCACAGGGCGTTGTCGGCCGCGAGCGGCGCATGCCGCAGCAGGCCGCGCATCGCGTTCACGTACGCATTGCGCGCAGCGCGCGTCTGCCGTGCTTGCGCATTGGCCTGCTGCCGTTGCGCACGGTAGGCGGCCATCGCGCGCGTGTACTCCAACTGCTCGGCGCTGAGCTGGCGCAGCGCGGCCGGCAGCTGCGCACGGTAGCGCGCCCGTGCCTGTCGATAGGCGGCCTCGTTGGGAAAGTCGGACGGCTCGCGCCCGAAATGCGGCATGCGCGGCGACTCGGGCTTCGGCACGTCATGTTCCGGTCCGACCTGCGACAGCGCCGTGTCGACGGCCAGCGGTGCGCGCACCGGATCACGCAGGAACACGCCGCGGATGAACACCGCCTCGCCCACCGGCGCGAAGCGATTGGTCTGGGGCGATCGCCAATCCAGTCGTCCACGCAGCATTTGACGGCGCACATCGAGCATGTCGTCGCCGGCGCGCTCGCGCCCGGCGGCCACCGCCTGCGCCTGCGCCGGTGTCGCCAGCAGCGTCCAGCTACCGTCGGCGTCGACCGCCGCCGAGGCCGACGCCAGCGCAGGCGCGGCCATCCCGGGGTCGGCTTTCTCGAACAGCGTCGCCGGATCGATCTCGTCTGCAGCCGTCGCCGCCAGCGTGTCGCCGTCGATACGCCAAGTGCGGCCCTGTACGTCGACGACGGCCAACTGCCCGGCCTGCGCGTCGTAGCGCGCCCGTTCCACCGGTGCGGCCAGGGGGCCGTCCGGCTTTTCACGGTGGCCATCGGCACGGCCGAAGGCATAGACCGCATTGCGCCAGGCAAACAGATAGCGCTGCGATGCACCCAGCAGTGCGCCGCGGCCCCAGTCGCGGCCTTGCGCATCCTCGGCGTCCAAGCGCCGGCTCCACAGCAACCGGCCGTCGCGCATGTCCACGACTTGCGCGTACTGACGCGAGCGACTGCGCACGATGCCGTTCTCGACCGCGTGCGCGCGCGTGTCCTCGAGCACGAACGCCATCTGCGGCGCGCTTGCATCGTCGAGCAGCAGCGGCCCGGACTGGATCCGGCTATCGGCATAGCGCGAGAGCTGCCAGCTCACCAGCAACGGAAGGCCGGCCACCAGCGCCAGGCCCAGGCCCACAACCGCGACGGTCTTGAACATCGAGCCGCGCATCATCGCTCCCCCGTTGCTTCGACGCCCGTGACGCGCGGCCGCGCCGGTCCGGCGCTCTCACCGGTCGCCAACCGCGGATTCACGTCAGCACCAGATCGTCGCGGTGGACGATATTGCCGCCGTAGCTGTAGCCCAGCACCGACTCGATGTCGCGCGTGTGCCGGCGCAACAGGCGGCGGATGTCATCGGCCGAATACTGGCTGACGCCACGCGCGACCGCATCCTGGCCATCGCCATCGCGCCGCACGATCTCGACCAGGTCGCCGCGACGGAACGCCCCCTCGACCGCGACCACGCCGCCGGGCAGCAGCGACGCGCCCTTCTCCACCAGCGCATGGGCGGCACCGGCATCGACGACCAGCGCCCCCGGCTCGGCCGGCGCGTTGCGCAGCCAGTGCTTGCGCGCCGCCAGCCGGGTGCGCAGCGCATGGATGCGGGTGCCGGTCAGCCGGTCATGGGCCAGCGCCTCGAGCACATCGGCGCGACGGCCGTTGAACAGCACGGTCGCGATGCCGGCCGAGGCCGCGCGCTGAGCGGCTTCGAGCTTGGTGCGCATGCCGCCGGTGCCGACGCTGCTGCCCGCACCGCCCGCCACCGCGAGCAACGCCCCGCTCATCTGCGCGACCACCGGCATCGGCCGTGCGAACGGCTCGACCCGCGGGTCGGCGTCGTAGAGGCCATCGATGTCGGTGGCGATGAACAACACCTCGGCATCGACCAGCGCGGCGACGATCGCAGCGAGGTTGTCGTTGTCGCCCAGCTTGAGTTCGTCCACCGACACCGTGTCGTTCTCGTTGACGACCGGCAAGGCGCGGTGGCGCAGCAACGCCTGCAACGTGGCGCGCGCATTGAGATACCGGCGACGGTTGCGCAGGTCGTCGTGGGTCAGCAGCACCTGCGCCACGGGCCGCTCGAAGAAGCCCTGCCAGAACCCGGTCAGCCGGGCCTGGCCGAGCGCGGCCAGCGCCTGGCGCTCGGCCATCGGCGCGCCCGGCTCGCCGCCGGCCTGCAGGATCGCGCGGCCGGCGGCCACCGCCCCCGACGAGACCAGCACGACCTCGCGCCCGGCCGCCTGCCCGGCGCGCACGAAACCGGCCAGCGCGGCGGCGTACTGCGGCGACAGCCCGCCGCCATCGGCGGCCAGCAGACTGCTGCCGACCTTGAGCACCGCGCGCCGCCACGGTGGTAGCGGTTGCTCGGGGAACGCTTGCGTGTCGGAGGCGGTCATCGGCCGGATTTCAGCGGGTATGCCACTCGTGGACGATGAGATCGCTGGTCTGCCGCAGCGCCAGCGGATCGGCTGCGGCGATCGCGCGCGCCGCCTCCAGCGAGGCGACATTGCGCAACAGATACGCACCGCCGCTGCCATCACCGAAACCGCCGGTCATCTCCAGCACGCCGCGCGCGCGCAGATCATCGAGGAAGGCCTTGTGCGGTGCGATGACCGCGTCGTCGAAATCCGATCGCCGCATGGCCAGCACCAGATATCGGGTGACCGTGCTCATGCCAGCGCCTCCCAGCGCGCGCGCAAGGCATCCAGCCGCAGGTCGGCGGCCCCGCCCGGCGAGGTCCGCGCGGCCAGGCTGCCTTCGGGCGTGCGGCCCTGGCCGGCGGTGTCGGCGCTGGCCGCAGCCGCCTGGTAGGCCTCCCGGAACGGCACGCCGGCGATCGCCGCCTCGACCGCGACGTCGGTCGCGTACATGCCCGAATCGACCGCCGCGCGCAGCAGGTCCTCGCGCCATTCCAGGTTCGCCAGCAGCGCCGGCAACAGCTCCAGCGCCGCCAGCCCGCGACCGAAGCCGTGGACGATCGCGCCCTTGGAGCTCTGCAGGTCGCGGTGGTAGCCCGACGGCAGCGACAGCAGCTGCTCGATCTCGGTGCGCGCCGCCGCGACGCTGGCGTGCGTGGCGCGCATCAGCTCGACGACATCGGGATTGCGCTTGTTGGGCATGATCGAGCTGCCGGTGGTGTACTGCGCCGGCAACGCGACAAAGCCGTACTCGGCGCTGGTGAACTGCGACAGGTCCCAGGCCAGGCGACGCAGGTCGAGCGTCGCGCTGCCCAGCGCCTCGAGCGCGGCGAGTTCGAACTTGCCGCGCGAAAGCTGCGCGTAGACCGGCGAGACCTGCAACCGCGCGAACCCCAGCGCGGCCGTCGTGTGGTCGCGATCGAGCGCCAGGTTCACGCCGTAACCGGCCGCCGTGCCCAGCGGATTGCAGTCGATCAGCGCCAGGGTGTCGGCCGCGCGCACCGCATCGTCGATGAAGGCCTCCGCCCAGCCCGACCACCACATGCCGCCCGAGGACAGCACCGCGCGCTGGATGTGGGTGTAGCCGGGAATCGGCAGGTCGCGCTCGGCCTCGGCACGATCCAGCGCGATCTTGGCGATCTCGCGCGACAGCGCGGCCAGACGCGCCAGCTTCTCCTTCAGCCACAGGCGGGTGGCGACCAGCACCTGGTCGTTGCGGCTGCGGCCGGTGTGGATGCGCCGGCCGGCATCGCCCAGGCGCTCGGTCAGGCGCGCCTCGATCGCCGAATGGCCATCCTCGAAACGGTCGTCGAGCACGAACGCGCCGCTGCGGAAGTCCTCGGCCAGCGTCGCCAGCTCGCGCTCCAGGCCGGCGAGTTCGTCAGACGACAGGATGCCCACACGCTGCAGTCCTTGCGCATGCGCGGCGCTCGCGGCGATGTCGTGCAGGAAGAACGCTCGGTCGAGGATCACGTCGTCGCCGGCCAGGAACGCTTGGATCTGGGTGTCGACAGCGACGCCAGGCTTCTGCCAGAGAAGATTGCTCATCGAAATGCGTCTCGGAATGGGCTTGTGTTGGATGCCCGCACAGGGATGTGCGAGCGCTTGCCAGCGACTCGCGTCACTGGATCGAAGTCAGTTCGGCGAACCCCAGCGCGCGGTTGAGATTCTGCATCGCCTGCGTCGCCGCGCCCTTGAGCAGGTTGTCGAGCGTGGCGACCACGACCACACGGCCGTTGCCCTGGGCCATCGTGAAGCCGCCGACCTGGGCGCCGTGATGGCCGGCGATGCGGCTCACCCAAGGTGCCTCGTCGACTACCTCGATCAACGGCTCGTCAGCGTAGCGGGTCTCGAAGCGCGCCTTGACCGCATCGCGCGACAGCGGTGCGCGCAGCCACAGGTTCACGGTCATCGTGATGCCGCGGAAATGCGGCGCCACGTGCGGCATGAACTCGACCGGCACGCCGAGCCGGGCCGAGACCTCGCGCTCGTGCACATGGCCGGTCAGCGCGTAGGGCATCAGATTGTCGGCCAGCAGCGCGACATTGTTCTTGTCCGACGGCGTGGTGCCCGCGCCCGAGTAACCGGACACGCCGAAGCATTGCGGCGGGCCGGCGAGCTGGTCGAGCAGCGGCGCGATCGCCAGCTGCATCGCGGTGGCGTAGCAGCCCGGATTGCTGATGCGTCGCTGGCCGTTGTAGGTATCGCGGGTCAGTTCCGGCAGGCCGTAGTACCAGGCTGGATCGAACCGGTAGTCGGCCGACAGGTCGACGATCACCGTCTCGGGCCGGGACGCGTCGAGCGCCGCAACGAACGGCGCCGCCTTGCCATTGGGCAGCGCCAGGATGACCGCGTCCGCGCCCTTGGCCGCGACTGCGTCGGCATCGAGAGTCTCGAAGCGCAGTGCGCCCTGCCAGGCGTCGTTGTGGTCGGCCACGCGCTGGCCGTCGAGCTCGCGCGAGGACACGAACAACAGGTCCAGCCCCGGGTGCGCGGCGACGAGGCGGATCAGTTCGCTGCCGGTGTGGCCGCGCGCGCCGACGATGCCGATGGTCTTCTTGTCCCTCATGTCGGTGTCCTCAGCCCGCCAGCGTCGCGGCGCGCGTCGCGCAGTGTGCCACGCAACGCTGGATCTGCTCGAAGCCATCGAGGCCGTACCAGAACACCTTCCACTTCTCCTGCTTGATGCAGCCGTCGGATTCGGCGTAGTAGAAGATGTTGACCGGGTTTTGGTGACGCGAGCGCCAGAACAGCTGCGGCGTCTCCTCGCGCATCACCTGCCAGACTGCTCGGCCCAGGCCTTCGCCCTGAGCGTCGTCGAGCACGGCGAACTTGTCGAGGTAGGTGCTGCCCTCGGCCGCGGTCAGCACGACCGCAGCCCGATAGTTCTCGCTGACGTAGGCGCGCAACAGCGGCGTGCGCTCGAAGTAGTCGTCGGCCAGCGTACGTCCGAAGCTCGACTCGATCAGCGTGCGCAGCCGCGGCAGGTCGAGGGCGTGCCACGCGGTCGCGCGCAGCACGCGCTCGCCGCGCCGCACCAGCGTGCCCGAGCCCTTGTGCGTGAACAGTTCCTTGGCCAGGTCCGCGGGCCGGGTGATCGAGACCGACGAGGCCAGCGGCAGCCCTTCGAGCAGGTCCTTGATCTGCTCGATCTTGACCTTCATGCCGCCGTGCAGCCACGGCTGCCGGATCAGGTGATCGTATTCGGTCGACAGGTTGATCGAGTCGATGACCTTGCCGCTTTCATCGAGCAGCCCGCCGGTGCCGGTCAGGAAGATGATCTTGTAGGGCTGCAGCGTGCGCACCAGCTCGTTGGCGGCGAAGTCGGCGTTGACGTTGAGGATCTGGCCCGAGGCGGTCTCGCCCAGGCTGGTGATCACCGGGATCGAGCCGGCCTGCAGGCTGGCCTCGATCGGCGCCAGGTTGACGCGCTCCACCTCGCCCACCAGCCCGTAGGTCTCGCGATCGAGGTAATGCGCCTCGAACACGCCACCGGTGATCGAGGTCGCGCGCGCCCCGTTCTTCTGCAACGCCTCGACCAGGCGCAGGTTGGCGGCCTGGAACACGCGGCGCACGATCGCCAGGGCTTCGGGCGTGGTCACGCGCAGGCCGTAGACGGTCTTCTTCTCGATCCCGGCCGCCGACAGTTCGGCGTCGAGCTGCGGACCGGCGCCGTGCAGCACGATCGGCGTCAGGCCGACTTCCTGCAGGAACGACAGCGACGACGTCAGATCGTCGAGCTCGTCGCGCAGGACCGCGCCACCGACCTTGACCACGGCGAAACGCTTGGCATCGAGCTGCGAGAAGCGCTTGAGGTATTGGCTGATCTCTTTCGCGCTGGCCATGCTCGAAAGCAGGCGCACGATGGTCTGGCGGGTCTGTTGGTGTGCGTGCATGGGTCTGGGCTTGTGATGTGTCGCGCATGGAGGCGCGGACGGATGAGGAAGGACGGGCATCGCCGCGCGATCAGGCCGCGGCAGCGCGACGACGGCGCGCGACGGGCAGTGCGCTCATGGACGCGAGCCGCCGGCGATGATCCGATGCACCGCGGCGGCGTAGCGCTGCAGTTGGTCGAGGGTCACGAACTCGTCGGCGGTATGCGCCTGGGCGATGTCGCCCGGTCCGTACACCAGCGCGGTATGGCCGGCGGCCGAGAACAGCGAGGCCTCGGTCCAGAAATCGACCGCGTTGCCGATCGGCAGATCGAACGCATCGGCGATGTCGCGTGCGGCGAGCCGCCGCTCTTCCGCCCGCGCAGCACTTCCATCAAAAGCCGCGCCCGACGGCAGGCTCGGCCCACGGAACGTCTCTTGGAAATGCGCGGCGGCAGGCTCGGCGAAGCCGGCGAAGGTCGCCAGCAGCCCATCGACATCCATCGACGGCAGCGGCCGGAAGCCGAAGCGCAGTTCGGCCTCGGGCGCGATCATGTTGGCCTTGATTCCACCGTCGATCCGGCCGATGTTGAAGCGCAGCCCGGTCAGACCGCCGAAGCGCTCGGCGTCAAGCGAGGCGACGTGATCGAGCGCACGGTCGCCCCAGCGCACCGCCTGATGCAACGCACTCGCGGCCGGGTCCTGGCGCCCGGAGGCATGCCCGGCGCGGCCGGCGAAGCGCATCAGCACCGAGCTGATGCCGCGATGCGCGAGTACCGCCTCGCACTGCGTCGGCTCGGCGACCAGCACCGCATCGAACGACAGCCCACGCGCCAGGAACGCGGCGATGCAACGCGGATCGTTGGCTTCTTCGTCGGACGAGAACAGGAAGGCCGCGTCGCCGCCGCAGGCATTGGCCGCGGCGATCAACGCCGCGGCTGCGCCCTTGATGTCGCATACGCCCAGCCCGACCACGCGGTCGTCCAGGCGCCGCATCGTATGCGGATCGGCCGACCACGCCGGCGAGTCGGGCACGGTGTCCAGGTGCACGTTGAACAGCGCCTTCGGCGCGCCGCGCACCGCATACAGGCTGACCGCGCCGGCGCCGTGGTCGATCACCTCGACCGCGAAGCCCGGCAACTGCGCACGGATGTAGTCGAAGATTCCGCCCTCGGCGGCGATCGCCCGCGGCGGATTGCGGGTATCGAAGGCCACCAGGTGTTCGAGATGGTCGAGAGTCTGTCCAAGCATGGATTGGCACGCCTTCAGAACTGCTTCTATCCGGCTGGAGGAGAGCCCCCTTCCAGCTGAAGGGGGCGCGCCAACGGCGCGGGGTTTAAGGTGAAATGCCCAGCCAAGCCAACCGCGGTCAGCCGCGGTTGACCTGCGCGTACAGCGTGGAGCTCATGCCAAAGAGCTTGATGAAGCCTTCCGCTTCCTCCACGCCCCAGTCGGCCGACTGCGCATAGGTCGCGCCCTTGGCGTTGAGGATGTGCGGCGAGCGCACCGCCACCGCATCGACGCGTCCGCCGCGGGTCTCGAGCACCACCTCGCCGGTCACGTTGGCCTGCGACGAGGCCAGGAACGCTTCGATGTCGGTCTTGAGCGGGTCGTGGAAGAAGCCCTCGTACACCAGCTCGGTCCACTTGCGCGCGACCTCGGGCTTGAAGCGGTTCTGCTGTTTGGTGAGCACGGTGTCCTCGAGCGCACGGTGCGCGGCGAGCAGCGAGATCAGACCCGGCGCCTCATAGACGATGCGACCCTTGAGCCCGATCACGGTGTCGCCGGTGTAGACGCCGCGGCCCACGCCGTAGGGCGCGAACAGGGCGTTGAGCTTGGCGAGGATCTGCGCGCCCGGCAGCGTTTCGCCATCGAGGGCGACCGCCGTGCCCTGCTCGAAACGCAGCGTGACCTGCAGCGGCGCTTCCGGCCATTGGGCGCGCGGTGCGCACCAACCCCGAGCGCCCTCGCCCGGCGCTTCCCAGCGGTCGATCTCGCCGCCGGACATGGTCACGCCCAGCAGGTTCTCGTTGATCGTGTAGGCCTGCTGCTTGGCGCGCACGCCGAAACCGCGCGCTTCCAGATACGCCTGCTCGTAGGCGCGGGTCTGGGTGTGTTCCTTCTGGATCTCGCGGATCGGCGCCACGATGCGGTAATCGCCCTGCGCCTTCACGGCCAGGTCGAAACGCACCTGATCGTTGCCCATGCCGGTGCAGCCGTGCGCGATCGCATTCGTGCCGAGCTCGGCGGCGCGCGCGAGCGCGGCGTCGACGATCAGGTAACGGTCCGACACCAGCAGCGGGTACTGGCCCTGATAGGCCTCGCCGGCCCAGACGAACGGCTTGACGAAGCCGTCCCAGATCGCCGGCCCTCCATCGATGGTGACATGGCTGGCGACGCCCAGCTCGGCCGCACGCTGCTCGATGAACGCACGCTCCTCGGCATCCACGCCGCCGGTGTCGGCGAACACGGTGTGCACGGTCCAGCCGTGCTCTTGCAGATAAGGCACACAGAAGCTGGTGTCGAGGCCGCCGGAGAAGGCAAGGACGATGTCGCGGGACGTGGTGGCGCTGGTCATGGGCTGTGGTCCGTGGAGATGCGAAAGAGGAAGTCGATATGGATGCAGTGCGCGTCAGCGCATCAGGGTCGCCATGACCGCCTTCTGTACATGCAGGCGGTTCTCGGCTTCGTCGATGGCGATGCACTGCGGCGAATCCATGACAGCGTCGGTCGCCTTGACGTTGCGCCGCAGCGGCAGACAGTGCGAAAACACGCCGTTGTTGGTCAGCGCCATCTTCGCCTCGTCGACGATGAAGTGCTGGTACTGGTCGCGGATCGGCTTCTCCGGGCCCCAGTTGCCGAAGAACGGCAGCGCGCCCCAACTCTTGGCGTAGACCACATCGGCGCCGGCATAGGCACTGTCGATGTCGTGGCTGACCGCCAGCGAGCCGCCGCTCTCGGCGACGTTCTGCCTGGCCCAGTCCATATAGCGTTCGTCGAGCAAGTAGTCCGGCGTCGGGCACAGCAGGGTCACGTCCATCCCCAAGCGCGTGGCGATGGTCAGCGCGGAATTGGCGACCGCGGTGTTGAGCGGCTTGGGGTGATAGGTCCAGGTCAGCACATACTTTTTGCCGCGCAGATCGGAGGTGCCGAAGTGCTCCTGCAAGGCCAGCGCGTGCGCCAGCTCCTGGCAGGGATGGGTGATGGTCTCCATGTTGATGACCGGCACCGGCGAGTACTTGGCGAAGGACTTGAGCACGATGTCCTGGCGGTCGTACTGCCAGTCCACGAACTTCGGGAACGCGCGCACGCCGATCATGTCGACGTAGCGGCCCAGCACCCGCGCGACTTCGGCGATGTGCTCCTCGGTGTCGCCGTCCATCACCGTGCCCAGGTCGAACTCGATCGGCCAGGCATCCTTGCCGGGCTGCAACACAATGGCGTGGCCGCCGAGCTGGAACGCGCCGAGTTCGAAACTGGTGCGCGTGCGCATCGACGGATTGAAGAACACCAGCGCGATCGACTTGCCCTTGAGCGCGTCGCCGAGCTTCTCGCGCTTCAAGCGCGCGGCATCGGCCAGCACGGCGTCGAGGTCGGCGCGGCTCCAGTCCTGGGTGTTGAGGAAATGGCGGATGGCGGTCATCGGCAATGGGCTCGTGGAAGGCGGGAAAGGAAATGGTCGGCGCGGAAACGAAAAAACCCGGCCTGGGCCGGGTTTGGTCGGATACCGCGCAAACGCGCAGGCAGGTTCCGTCTAGCCCGGGAGGATGTGGGCTTGCGGTCGACGCGCGCGCGAGGTCATGCCCGACGCCATGCGGGCGGAGGTCAGGATGTCGGCGTCGGCGCGGCATGCGGTCATGGGCGCGCATCCTCGCACGCGCCGCGCTGCGCTGCAACAGGCGCCCGCAGCGGACTCAACGCGGTTCGACGACAGGAGTCACCGAGACCCGCACCCGCAGCCGGTTGCCGGGGTCGTAGGGCAGCCGGGAGCGGTACTTGACCCCCTTGTGCACGTAGTCGACGTCATAGGCGATCGGCCGGCGGAACTCGCGCTCGACCGGCACCATGCGGCAGTCGCCGCCGGCCGAGCGGTCGACTTCTTCGACCTTCTCGTCGTCCGAACGCAGCACGTCCTTGACCGCTCCCACCACCCGCGCGAAGCCGCGGCGTTGCGACTCGGCCGTCACCGGCGTGGTCGCCTCACAGCGCTCGACCATGCTGGTGGCGCGCAGCGTCTGATACACCGGCTCGGCGCGCAGCACCTGGGCGTACTCGATCCGCGCGTTCTCGATCTGTTGCGGCGTCGGCGATGCGGCAGGCGAGGATTGTGCAAACGCCGCGACGGGCGCAGCGACGGCGAGCAGGGCCAGGACGGGCACTGGCATGGACGAGCGACGGATTCGACGGGCGAGTGTGGGCACCGAAGCAGTGTAGGCGCCCCCCGACGACCGGGGCTGAATCCTCGCTGTCGTGGCCCGGCCCGATCGGCCGACGTCCGGACGCCATCGCGCGGCCTGTCGCCCGCGGCGTCCCGCCGCTAGAATCGGGCGGTTATCCGGCGAGCGCGCAATGTCCCTGCACCTGTACAACAGCCTGAGCCGTCAGGTGGAGCCCTTCGCCCCACTCGACCCTGCCTGCCCGACGATGTACGTCTGCGGGCCCACCGTTTACAACTACGTGCACATCGGCAATGCCCGCGGCCCCGTCGTGTTCGGCGTGCTGGCCGACCTGCTGCGCCGCCGGTACGGGGCGCTGCGCTATGCGCGCAACATCACCGACGTCGACGACAAGATCAACGCCGCCGCAGCCGCCCAGGGCGTGCCGATCTCGGCGATCACCGACCGCTTCGTCGCTGCCTACCGCGAGGACATGGCCGCGCTCGGCGTCGCCCCGCCCGACATCGAGCCGGCCGCGACCGCGCACATCGACGGCATCATCGTGATGATCGAATCGCTGATCGCCGCCGGTCACGCCTACGCGGCCGAAGGTCACGTGCTGTTCGCGGTCGACACCTTCGACGGCTACGGCAAGCTCTCGCGCCGCGACCCCGACGACATGCTCGCCGGGGCCCGCATCGAGGTCGCGCCCTACAAGCGCGGCCCAGGCGACTTCGTGCTGTGGAAGCCCTCGACCGACGCCCTGCCCGGCTGGGACTCGCCCTGGGGCCGCGGCCGCCCGGGCTGGCACATCGAATGCTCGGCAATGGCCGCCGCGCACCTGGGCACCACGATCGACATCCACGCCGGCGGCGTCGACCTGCAGTTCCCGCACCACGAGAACGAGATCGCGCAGAGCGAATGCGCCCACGGCGGCGCGCCGTTCGCGCGTGTGTGGCTGCACAACGGCATGCTGACCTTCGCCGGCAGCAAGATGTCCAAGTCGCTGGGCAATATCGAGCGCGTGCACGATCTGGTTCGCGCCCACCCGCCCGAGGCGCTGCGCTACGCGCTGCTGTCGGCGCACTACCGTCAGCCGCTGGACTGGTCGGACGCCTTGATCGCGCAGTCGGTGCGCACGCTCGACCGGCTCTACGGCACCCTGCGCGACCTGCGGGACGTCGACGCCGCACCGGCGATCCCCGACAGCATCGAGCGGGCCCTGGACGAGGACCTCAACACGCCGGCCGCCTTGGCCGAACTGGCGCGCATCGCCGGCGAGGCCCGGCGCGCCGAGACGCTCGAGGCCCGTGCCACGCACAAGGCCGCGCTGCTCGGCGCAGGCCTGGCCTTGGGCCTGCTGCAGCAGGCGCCGGCCGACTGGTTCGGCCGCGGCGCCAGCGACGACGACGACGCCCGCATCCAGGCCCTGATCGACGAACGCATCGCCGCCAAGGCCGCTCGCGACTTCGCCCGCGCCGACGCCATCCGCGACCAACTGGCGGCCGAACGCATCGTGCTCGAAGACACGCCCCAGGGCGTGCGCTGGAAGCGCGGCTGACGTCCCCCACCTCTCCCGCACGCGGGGGAGGGCTTGGATCGCTCGCCTCGCCGCACGCGGGAAGCCTTGATCGCGCACTTCTCCGCACGCGGGGAAGGCTCTGTCGTTCACCGCCCTCGCCTGCGGGGGCGGTCGGCGCCGCAGGCGCCGGGTGGGGGCTGCTCCTGCGCGCGATGCGGGTGCCCGCTTCACTGACAGCCCCCACCCAACCCTCCCCCGCACGCGGGGGAGGGCTTGGATCGTTTGCCTCGCCCACACGCTGGGAGGGCTGGATCGTGCGCCGCCCCGGCCTAGGGAGGCGAACTTTGATCGCGCGCACGCGGGGTTCTTGAATGCCATCAACGTCTGGACACCAGAGGCGTCAGACCTTACGCAGCACCAACGAGCCGTTGGTGCCGCCGAAGCCGAACGAGTTCGACATCGCGTACTCGACCTGCACCTGCCGCGCGGTGTGCGGCACGTAGTCGAGGTCGCAGCCCTCGCCTGGGTGATCGAGGTTGATCGTCGGCGGAATGATGCCGGCGTGCAGTGCCATCGCCGAGAACACCGCTTCCACACCGCCGGCCGCGCCGAGCAAGTGGCCGGTCATCGACTTCGTCGAGCTGACCATCACCTTGCCGGCCTGGTCGCCGAGCACGCTCTTGATGCCCATCGTCTCGGCCAGATCGCCGGCCGGTGTCGAGGTGCCGTGCGCGTTGATGTAGCCGATCTGCGAAGCGTCGATGCCGGCATCGGCGATCGCCGCGCGCATGCAGCGGGCACCACCCTCGCCATTCTCGCTGGGCGCGGTCATGTGGTACGCATCGCCGCTCATGCCGAAGCCGGCGACCTCGGCGTAGATGCGTGCGCCGCGCGCCTTGGCGCGCTCGTACTCTTCGAGCACCAGGATGCCGGCACCGTCGCCCATGACGAAGCCGTCGCGGTCGCGGTCCCACGGCCGCGAGGCCGCGGTCGGGTCGTCGTTGCGCGTGGACAGCGCCTTCATCGAGCAGAAGCCACCGACCGAGGTGGGCGTGGTCGCGAACTCGGCGCCGCCGGCGATCATCACATCGGCATCGCCGTATTGGATCATGCGCATCGCCAGGCCGATGTTGTGGGTGGCCGTCGTGCACGCGGTCACTGCGGCGATGTTCGGCCCCTTGGCACCGGTCATGATCGAGACCTGGCCGGAAATCATGTTGATGATCGTGCTGGGCACGTAGAACGGCGAGATCTTGCGCGGGCCGCCCTCGTGGTACTTGATCGCGGTCTCTTCGATGCCCTTCAGGCCACCGATGCCCGCGCCGATCGCCACACCGATGCGCTCGGCGTCCGCCTCGCGAATCTCCAGCCCGGCATCGGCGATCGCCATCAGGCCGCCAGCCACGCCGTAGTGCACGAACGGGTCCATCTTCTTGATGTCCTTGGCCCCGATCCACTGTCCGGCATCGAAGCCCTTGACCTCGCCGGCAATGCGCGTGGCGAAGTTGGAAGCGTCGAAATGCGTGATCGGGCCGATGCCCGAACGCCCGTTGACGATGCCGTCCCAACTCGAGGCCAGGTCGTTGCCCAGCGGCGAGAGGATGCCGATGCCCGTGATGACGACGCGGCGCTTGGCCATGGTGAACTCCTGACGTGGATGCGGCGCAGATCGCGGCCGCCGATACGCACGAGGCCGCAGTGCGGCCTCGTGACAGATTCGGATCGGGCAGCCGACCGGCGGACCGGTCGGCACCTGCGCGCGCCGCCGAGCGGCACGACGCAGGACGCGGGCATCAGCCCTTGGCGTGTGCCTTGATGTAGTCGATCGCCTGCTGCACCGAGGTGATCTTCTCGGCTTCTTCGTCCGGGATCTCGCACTCGAACTCTTCTTCCAGCGCCATCACCAGCTCGACGGTATCCAGCGAGTCGGCGCCCAGGTCGTCGACGAACGAGGCGTTGTTGCTGACCTCGTCTTCCTTGACGCCCAACTGTTCGATCACGATTTTCTTGACGCGCTCTTCGATGTTGCTCATAGGTCTTCTGCTCCGGGGAGGCGATTTGCGGTGGATAGTGTAAGGGAAAGCCGGGCAGTGGGCGCACCACCATCAAAGCCCTTGCCATTCAACGACTTGCCCTCGAAATCGGGAGAACGGTGACCGCCGTCTCAGGGCATGTACATGCCGCCGTTGACGTGCAGGGTTTCACCGGTGATATAGGCGGCGGCCGGGCCGGCCAGGAACGCCACCGCCTGTGCGATGTCGTTCGGCTCGCCCAGGCGGCCGAGTGCGATCTGCTCGGTCAGCGCGGCCTTGGAGGCTTCGGGCAGGTCGCGGGTCATGTCGGTGGCGATGAAACCGGGCGCGACCACGTTGACCGTGACCCCGCGTGAGCCGATCTCCTTGGCCAGCGACTTGCTGAAAGCGATGATCCCCGCCTTGGCGGCGGCGTAGTTGGCCTGGCCGGCATTGCCGGTCACGCCGATCACCGAGGCGATGTTGACGATGCGGCCGCGGCGCGCCTTCATCATGCCGCGCATCACGGCCTTGGAGCTGCGGTAGACGCTGGTCAGGTTGGTGTCGAGGATGGCCTGCCAGTCCTCGTCCTTCATCCGCATCAGCAGGTTGTCGCGGGTGATGCCGGCGTTGTTGACGAGGATCGAGATCGCGCCGAACTCGGCGGCGATCGACTCGACCAGCGCCTCGATCGCACCGGCCTGCACCACGTCCAGCACGCGGCCGTGGCCGCCGTGCGCGGCCAGGCGTTCGCCGATCTTCGCAGCGCCGGCCTCGCTGGTCGCGGTGCCGATCACGGTCGCGCCCTGCGCGGCCAGGGTGTCGGCAATGGCGGCGCCGATACCGCGGCTGGCGCCGGTGACGAGGGCGATCTCGCCCGAAAGCGGTGTGCTCATTGAATGCTCCGGAAAAAGGACGTCGGGGTGCGACGGATCGACAGCGGGGTCACGGATCGTTCGGGATCAACGGCGCGCGGTGCGATGGCCGTCCGCCCTGTCCGCGATCGCGCCGGCTGGCCGAGCCGCCACGCGGTGATCAGGCGGCCCAATCGGCCAGCGCGGCGTCGAAATCGGCCGGCAGGCCCAGCGCGCGCGCCTCGATCGACTTGTCGATGCGCTTGACCAGGCCCGCGAGCACCTTGCCCGGCCCGCACTCGGCGATGCGAGTGGTGCCGCGCGCGGCCAACGCCTCGACGCAGCGCGTCCACTGCACCGGCAGGTAAAGCTGGCGCACCAGCGCGTCGCGGATCGCGGCAACGTCCTCGTGCACGGCGGCATCGACGTTCTGGACCACCGGCAGCGCAGGCGCCTGCCAGGCGATCGCGCCCATCGCGTCGGCCAGCCGGTCGGCGGCCTCGCGCATCAGCGGGGTATGCGACGGCACGCTGACCGCCAGCTTCACCACCTTGCGCACGCCACGCTCGCCCAGCAGCGCGATCGCCCGGTCGACGGCCTCGGCATGCCCGCCGATCACGACCTGCCCCGGAGAATTGAAGTTGGCCGGCACCACCACCGCGGTGTCGACCGACGCCTCGCGGCACAGCGTCTCGACCAGCGCGTCCTCGGCGCCGATGACCGCGGCCATCGCACCGGTCCCGGCCGGCGCGGCGTCCTGCATCAGCTGCCCGCGCAGGCGCACCAGACGCGCGCCGTCGGCAAGCGACAGCGCACCGGCCGCGACCAGGGCGGTGTACTCGCCCAGGCTGTGTCCGGCGAGTACCTTGGGACGCGCACCGCCGCGCTGCTCCCATGCACGCCACACCGCGACACCGGCCGCCAGCAACGCCGGCTGGGTGAACTCGGTGCGCCCCAGCTCGGCCTCCGGCCCCTGCTGGGCCAGTGCCCACAGGTCCACGCCGGCGCCATCGGAGGCTTCCGCGAACGTGTCGCCCACGATCGGGTGCTGCGCGGCCAGTTCGCCGAGCATGCCCAGCGACTGCGAGCCCTGCCCGGGAAACACGAATGCGAGTTGCGATGCGGTCACACGATCTTCCAGCGGAAAAAACCGGGGCGATGATAAGGGGCCGGATACGACATTGTCTGTACTGCGGCGTATGCAGGGCGGCACCGCCTGCGCGTCGCCACGCCTTGGGCGGGGCAACACAGCGGTCGGCCCAGCGGGCTCAGAACAGCATCTGCAGCAGATCGATCTCGCCGTCGTCGATCCAGTCCCACAGCACGAACGCAATCACCAACAGCGGCAGCAGCGTCGCGGCATGCACCACGAGGATCGAGTGGGCGATGTGCCGCGCCGAGCGCCCCAGCCATTGCATGCGCCGCGCCAGCCCCTCCAGGCGCCCCACCTGCCCGGCATGGCGTGCGACCTCGCAGCACCCATCGCGCAGCGCCGGCGCGAGCAGATCGGCCAGTGCATCGGTGCGCCCGTCGTAGTACTTGGCGATGCCGAACGCGAACAGCAGCCAGTCGCGCGCCTGCGCCTGCGGCAGCGACATGACCTCGAGCGGATCTTCCTCGAAGTCGATGAAGCCCACCCGGCCGGCATCGTCGATCGTGATGTTGCGCGGGACCATCTGCCCGAAATAGGCGCCACGCGCGTGCGCGTCGGCGATCGCCGCGATCACCTGCCGGGTCAGCGCATCGATCGTGGCTGCATCGCCATCGGCTGCACGCAGGCGCGCGGCGAACGTGGTGCCGATATCGCTGAGCAACAACGTCGACTCCCCCTCTCCGAGCACCCGCGGCACGCGGATGCCCAGCGCCTCGAGTTCGGCCAGGCGGCGCGCCTCGATGGCCTTGGCCTCCTCGCCGCCGGGATGCGGCGGCGGGCGCAGCGCATCGATTTCCAGCTTGCGGACGACGGCGTCGAGCAGACCCAGGGTCAGCTTGCGGCTGTCCCCTGCCTCGTAGGCCTTGAGCCAGGCCTCGCGCCCGGCGATGACGATCGATTGCACGCCCATGGCGGCATCCTCCATGCGATCGCAGACGGTCTGCGCGGGGCCGGACCGGTCACGCGCGCGCCGCGATCGACACTCAGTAGCGCAACAGCGCCGAACCCCATGTGAATCCGCCGCCGAAGGCTTCCAGCAGCAGCAGTTGGCCGCGCTCGACGCGACCCGAACGCACCGCCTCGTCCAGCGCCAGCGGCACCGAGCCCGACGAGGTGTTGCCGTGCCGGTCCACGGTCACGACCACGCGGTCCATCGGCAGGTCCAGCCGCTTGGCGGTGGCCTCGATGATGCGCAGATTGGCCTGGTGCGGAATCAGCCAGTCGATATCGTGACGATCCAGGCCGTTGGCGTGCAGTGTCTCGTCGACCACCGAGTCGAGCGCCTTGACCGCGTACTTGAACACCTCACTGCCGGCCATGCGGATGCGCACACCGGCATTGGGCTCGTCGGGCTTGAAGCCGGCCGATACGCCGACCGGGTTCCACAGCAGTTCCTTCTTCGCGCCGTCGGCGTGCAGATGGGTGCTGAGG
The DNA here is from genome assembly GCF_039674545.1 of Luteimonas sp. TWI382. Lineage (NCBI taxonomy): Bacteria > Pseudomonadati > Pseudomonadota > Gammaproteobacteria > Lysobacterales > Lysobacteraceae > Luteimonas > Luteimonas sp. TWI382. The sequence goes on along the minus strand of NZ_JBDJNS010000012.1, from coordinate 77,071 downwards.
ATGCCGGTCTCGCGATCAGCCTTGAGCACCACCGCACCGGCACCGTCGCCGAACAGCACGCAGGTCGTGCGCTCGGTCCAGTCGACCATGCGGGTGAGGGTCTCGGCGCCGACCACGAGCACGGTTTTCGCATCACCGGACTTGATGAACTTGTCGGCGACCGACATCGCAAACAGGAAGCCCGAGCAGGCCGCGTTGACGTCGAACGCGCCACACCCGCCCGCGCCCAGCCGCGCCTGCAGCAGGCAGGCGGTGGACGGGAAGATGATGTCGGGCGTGGTGGTGCCGACGATGATCAGGTCGAGTTCGCCGGCCGAAACCCCGGCCGCCTCCATTGCGCGCGTGGCGGCATGGAAGGCCAGATCGCTGGTGGTCTCGCCCTCGGCTGCGATATGACGCTCGCGAATGCCGGTGCGGGACGCGATCCATTCATCGCTGGTGTCGACGATCTTCGACAGGTCGTCGTTGGTCAGCACCTTCTCGGGCAAATAGCTGCCGGTGCCTGCGATGCGGGAATAGATGCGTTCGCTGCTCATCGTGCGGACTGCCCTCGCCTCATGAACGTCTTGGGAAGGACGGCGGCGACCGGCACGTTCGCGAAAACGACCGGCGCTATGCCGCAACGCGGCGCGTCGCCTGGAAAGAAGCGTGATACACGCCGAAAGGTCCGCCGCGACGCGACGGACCCGGGAAAGACCTCAGTCTTCCTCGACGATCCGCGTCTTGGGCTGGATCACCTGCTTGCCGCGGTAGTAGCCATCGGCCGTGACGTGGTGGCGGATATGGGTCTCGCCGGTCGTCGGGTCGGTCGACAGCAGCTTGGCGCTCAGCTTGTCGTGCGCGCGGCGCTGGCCACGGCGGGACGGGGTCACTCGGGATTTCTGCACAGCCATGGGAATTGCTCCAGCAACAGGTTCAGTTGTTTCGTTCTTTCTTGAGATCCGCCAATGCCGCGAACGGATTGACGCGTGTTTCTTCTTCGGTCGACACCGGCCAGTCGCGCTCGACCGTCTCCGACCCCGGGGCCGCTGGAATCAGCGGCACCGCGAGAATCAGCTCGTCCTCGACCAGCGCGGCCGGCGACAGCATGCCGTCCTCGGGGACCAGCAACGCTTCGTACTCCGGCAGCAGCCCGGCCTCGTCCGCCTCGTCGCGGATCAGGCCCAGCCGCTGCACCGTCCCGACCGGCAGCACGAACCGCTGCAGGCTGCGCTGGCACATCAGCGGCAGCATCGCGTCGATCCGCAGCTCCGCGTACGGGATCTGCAGCGCGTCGCGACCGAACTCGATCGAGCAGACGACGTCGTCGGCCTCGGTGTCGGCCAGGACGTCGCGAAGACGCGACATCGACGACAACGGAACCTTGGCTTCCAGACGGCTTGAGGCCGCGACCAGACGCCAAGCATCGACCAACTCGGGCATTTGCGCGGACATAAGCCGCTGAATGTTAAAGACGTGCCGAGAGCCTGTCAAATACGCCATCGCCCCGGAATCGTCTTCGACCGCCCGGCGATGCTGCCGGCATCGTTCGACTCCGCCTGGAGATGCTGCCGACGCCGACCGATGGATTGGTATTGTAACCGCGGGGGCAAGCGTCGCGGCCGTGATGCGACCGCTCATGCATCCGGACAACGCACGATGGACCGCACGCCGCCGGTCCGCTCCCTGATCCTCGCGACGCCACAGGACCCAATATGCCCGCCCCCCTGATCCTCGGCTCCACCTCGCCCTACCGCCGCGAGCTGCTCGCGCGCCTGCGCCTGCCCTTCGAATGCAGGCGCCCGGAGGTGTCCGAGACACCGGCGCCGGGCGAGGATGCGCAGACGCTGGCGATCCGCCTGGCGCTGGCCAAGGCGGTCGACGTAGCGACCCATGCACCCGACAGCTGGGTCATCGGCTCCGACCAGGTCGCCGCGCTCGACGGCGCGCCGCTGGGCAAGCCCGGCGACCGCAACGGCGCCATCGTCCAGCTGTCGGCGATGGCGGGCCGCACCGTGGTGTTCCACACCGCCGTGGCCCTGGTCCGCAACGGCGAGCCGGCACGTCAGGTCCTCGACCGCACGCAGGTGCGCTTTCGCGCCCTCGACCGGGCCACGATCGAGCGCTACGTCGACGCCGAACAGCCCTTCGACTGTGCCGGCAGTTTCAAATGCGAGGGCCTGGGCATCGCCCTGTTCGAGGCGATCACCAGCGACGACCCGACCGCGCTGATCGGCCTGCCGCTGATCGAGACCGCCCGCCTGCTGCGCGAGGCGGGCTACGCGGTGCCTTGAGAATCCTGCCTGGAGCCGCGCCCCACCCGGCGCGCCATGCGCGCCGACCGCCCCCGCGTCGCGGGGGCGGTGACCCTACCGCAAAGCGCCGCCCGCCCCACAAGACAGCGCCCTCCCTACTCGCCGAGTAACGCCCCCTCCCCCACACGCGCGGGGGAGCGTTGGTGTGGGGCGAACGCCCACGACGATGCCTCACCCTGCCCGCGTGCGGCGCATTGCGCCCTTGACGGGTGGAGGGTTGGGGCGGGGGGCAGACGCCTCGCGGATATCTCACCCGGCGCGTGCCGCGCCTGCGTCATCGGCCGGCGGCTCCCAGCCGAACACGCTGCGGCCGCCGTAGGCGTGCGAGGCGGCGCGCTCCTGGGCCAGGAACGCCGCCAGCGACGGGCCGCCCGCGGTCGCTTCCAGCGCGCGCGATTGCGCATCGAGCCGGCGGATCGCCGCCAGCCGGTCGTCGTTGCCGAGCCTGGCGCGCGCCACCGCGGTGCGCATCACGTCGATCGTGCGGTCCAGCACCTGTGTGGGCACCGGATACGGATGCCGGTCCTTGCCACCGTGTGCGAGCGAGAACCGCGCCGGATCGCTGAATCGGCACGGCGTGCCGTGCACGACCTCGGCGACCAGTGCCAGCGCCCGCACCGTGCGGGCCCCGACCCCCGGCACCTGCAGCAGCTCGGTGAAATCGCGCGGCCCGCATTCAGCCGCCGCGGCCAGGGCGCCGTGCAGACGCCGCAGCACGACATCGCCACTGCGGACATCGTGGTGATCGGGCAGGCTCAGATGCGGCTGCAGCGGCGGCGCGCCAACATCGACCGGCGCAAACAGATCGCCGGTCGTGCCCGGCGCCATCGATACCGGTGCCGCGCGCGTGGCGCGTGCGGGTACCGCGCCGACCATCCGTTCCAGTTGCCCGAATTCCCGCACCAACTGCGCAGGCGCCATCTCCTGCAGCAGCGCGACCTGCGATGCGCGCGAGGCGGCCGCGCGCCGATCGGCGAGATTGACGATCCGCCCCTGCCCCGGCCCGTCGATCGCGGCGTGCGGCGCATCGACGAAGCTCTCCAGGCCCTCGGACAGCCAGTGGTAGCGACGCGCCTGCCCTCGCCCGCCGTGCATGCCCTGCTGGATCACGACCCACTGGCCGTCGTCGGCGACGATGAAGCCGTGCAGATAGAGATCGAAGCCGTCCTGCACCGCCGCGCTGTCGACCTTGGCGACCAGCCGACTGGTGCGCGCCAGCGCCGCGCCATCGAGACCGGTGCGCGCGCCGACCGCCAGCAGTTCATCGGGGGTCGCCCGGGAATGCCGCCCGCGCCCGCCGCAGACATGCAGGCCGAGTTCGCCCGACAACGGCGCCAGCCCGCGCTTGAGCGCGCCGACCACGCTGGTGGTGATGCCCGACGAATGCCAGTCCATCCCCATCACCGCGCCGAAGGCCTGGAACCAGAACGGATGCGCCAGCCGGCGCAGCAGCTCGGCGCGCCCGTACTCGAGCACGATGGCCTCGCACAGCACCGCCCCCAGCCGGGTCATGCGCCGCCCCAGCCACGCGGGCACACGCCCGCCATGCAGGGAAAGGTCAGCGCTGCCGGTACGTCGGGACATGCGCACAGGCTGCCGCGGCGACGTCTCAAACCGTGAGATCGCCCGCCAGCGGCACGTCGGCGCCCACGCCGTCGTCAGGTGCGCTCGGCCGGCGTCGCCTTCTGTTCCGCGATGAAGCGCCGCACCTCCGCCTCGAGCACCGGCAACGGCACCGAGCCCAGATTCAGGATCGTGTCGTGGAACGGCCGCTGGTCGAACGCGGGCCCGAGCGCGCGCTCGGCCTCGGCGCGCAGGTCGAGGATGGTCTTGTAGCCGATGTAGTACGACAGCGCCTGGCCCGGCCAGGAGATGTAGCGGTCGACCTCGGTCACGACATCGTGCTTGGCGAGCGCGGTGTGGCTGGCGAGGTAGTCGATCGCCTGCTCGCGGCTCCAGCCATCCTCGTGCAGGCCGGTGTCGATCACCAGCCGCGCCGCGCGCCACATCTCGAACGTCAGCCGGCCAAACTCCTCGTAGGGCGTCTCGTACAGGCCCATGCGCGTGCCCAGCCACTCGGTGTACAGGCCCCAGCCCTCGCCGTAGCCGGAGAAGTAGGTCTGCTGGCGGAAGTCCGGGCGTGCCGGCGCCTCGAGCGCAAGTGCGGCCTGGAAGCTGTGGCCCGGCGCGCACTCGTGCAGCACCAGCGCCGGCAGGTTGTACAACGGCCGCGACGGCAGGTCGTAGGTGTTGAAGAAACACGCCTCCAGCCCGCCGCGGCCGGAGGTGTAGATCGGCGCGATGTCATCGGCCACCGGCAGGATCGTGAAGCGGTAGCGCGGCAGCGTGCCGACCACGTACTGCAACTGGCCGTCGATCTTCTTGGCGATCAACGACGCCTCGGCCAATAGCCCGCGCGGCGTGGTCGCATAGAACTGCGGGTCGGTACGCAGGAACTCGATGAACTGCGCCAAGGCCCCGTTGAAGCCCGCGCGTTGCTTGACCTGCTCCATTTCGGCGGTGATGCGCGCGACCTCGGCCAGGCCCAGGTCGTGGATCTGCCGCGGGTCCATGTCACGGGTCACGTACTCGCGGATCTGCGCGCGATAGAACGCGCGGCCGTCGGGCAGGTCGCTGGCGGCGATCGTGGTGCGCGTGCGCGGCAGGTACTCGCCGCGGATGAAGCCCAGCAGCTTGCTGTACGCCGGGATCGCGCGTTCGAGCACCACACGCCGGCCTTCCTCGCGCAGCTGCGCGCGCACGGGCTCGGGGATGGTGGCGGGAATGCGCTCGAAGGTCGCCAGCAGCGGATTGCCCTCGCCCGTCTGCACGTAGGGGTCGAGCGTGTTGTCGCGACCTGTGAGCGTCGCCCGCGGCACGCTCCAGCCCCGCGCCAGGCCACGTTCCATGTTCGCGATCTGCTCGTCGAAGTACCGAGGCACGTCCGCCAGCCGGCCGATGAACCGGCGCCAGTCGGCCTCGGTCTGGAACGGCTGGCGCGGGTTGATCCCGCCCCAGAAGAAACTGTCGCTGTTGAACGGTGCTTCGTAGGTGCGCCACTGCGCGTTGGCGACATTGGCCTCGAGGGTGGCGCGGAACACCGCGGCATTGATGCGCTCCTCGCCGCCGAGCGCATCGGCGTCGATGGCATCGAGCGCGGCCAGCGTCTGCGTCCAGTAGTCGGCGCGGCGCGCCCAGGCCTCGGGGGTCACCGACGGCAGGCGATCGCCGGATTGCCAGCGCCCGTCGACCTTCTCGCGCACGAACTCGCGCTGCCGCCACGCCCACTCCTGCGTGTAGAGCGCGCGCAGGGCGGCTTCTGCGGCGTTCGCCGGTGCGGCCAGCGGCGCGGGAGGCGCGTCCTGCGCCAACGCAGGCACGACGGCGCCGATCGCGAGCGAGACCGACAGGGCGAGAACGGACAGCGTCGTGCGACGACGCGGTGGCATGGACATCGGGCAACTCCTGGACAACGGTTTCATGGGGCGGCGGCCGCGGCACGGTTCCAGCGCGGCGGCGCGGCGCCGAGCAGATGGCGGACGAAGAAATCGGCCTGGCGACGGTGGGCGTAGTCGATCGGCCCATTGGACCGGCCGACGGCATGGCCGCCGCCGGGGATGGCGAGCAGTTCGAAATCCTTGCCGGCGCGGATCAGCGCATCGGCGACCTGCATCGTCGAGGCCGGGTCGACGTTGTCGTCCTGCTCGCCGAGGATCAGCAGCAGCTCGCCCTGCAGGCGGTGCGCATTGTCCACGCCCGACGCGCGCGCGTAGTGGTCGCCTTCGCCCTCGGGCAGGCCCATCCACTGCTCGTTCCAGCTGATCTTGTCCATGCGGTTGTCGTAGCAGCCGTTCCAGGCCACACCGACCTTGTAGAACGCCGGATGGAACAGCAGCGCACCGAGCGTGCTCTGGCCGCCGGCCGAGGCGCCGTAGATGCCCACGCGCGAGATGTCGTAGGCCGGATCGACCGCGGCCAGCGCACGGTGCCAGGCAATGCGATCCGGGAAGCCCGAGTCGCCCAGGTTGCGCCACGCCACGTCGTGGAAGGCCTTGCCCCGATGCGCCGTGCCCATGCCGTCGATCTGCACGACGATGAAGCCCAGGTCCGCCAGCGCCTGCATGCCGATCGGCTTGTCGCCGCCGCTGTGGTAGCCGAACGGCCAGAACGTCTTGGGCACGAACGCATCGTGCGGGCCGGCGTAGATGTTCTCGATCACCGGGTAGCGCCGCGCCGGATCGTAATCGCGCGGGCGCACCACCAATCCCCAGATGTCGGTGACGCCGTCGCGCCCCTGGGCGACGAACGGCTCGGGTGGCCGCCAGCCAGCCGCACGCAGCGCGGAGACGTCGCCGCGCGCGATCTCCGCGACCAGACGGCCGTCGGCGTGGCGCAGTTCCATCACCGGCGGCAGATCGACGCGCGAGTACACGTCGACGTAGTACGCGCCATCGGGCGAGAGTGCGATGTCGTGGTCGGCATCCACCTCAGTCAAGCGCACCGGATCGCCGCCGTCGAGGCCGACGCGAAACAGCTGCCGGAAATACGGATCGCGCCCCGCATCCATCCCGCTGGCGGTGAACCAGACCTGGCGCGTGGTCTCGTCGACCCGCAGTACCTCGCGCACGACCCAGTCGCCGCGGGTGAGCTGGAGGCCGATCGCGCCACTGCGGCCGTCGAACAGGTACAGGTGACGCCAGCCGTCGCGTTCCGACACCCAGACGATCTCATCACCGAGCCCGCCGACCTCGTGGCGGAACCCGCGCCAGGTATCCACGAAGGTCGCACTGGGTTCGGCGATCGCGACCCGGGCAATCGCCGCGCCATCGCCGGCCGGCACGTCGACCGCGATCACGTCCACACGCTGGTGGCCGCGATGCACGACCTCGAAGGCGAAGCTGCCGCTGTCGCGACGCCACTGGATCGGCGAGAGCCGGTAGGGATCGGCGAACATCGACGCCTCGATCTCCAGTTGCCGGCCCTGCGCGAGATCGAACAGCACCGGCCGCTCGATGTCGACCCGGTCGCCGGGCTTGGGATAGAGCTGGGTGCGCACCCGCGGCTGGCGCTGGTCGTGCGGCGCGGTCTCCACCCGCACGACCTCGCGGCGATCGCCCGGCACGACGCGATAGCCCGCCAGCCAGCGCGAATCGGGCGACCAGGCCAGCGTCTGCGGATCGTCGAACGCCGCTGCACTCCCGCCGCTGCCACGCAGCACCACCTGGCCATCGGCGACCCGGCGCACGACGACGTTGTCGCCTTCGACCTGGGCCTCGTAGCGCCCGTCGGGCGATGGCCGCGGCGTCGTGTCGGCGGCCACCGTGAGGTCGCGCACCACGCCGAATGCGCGCGGACGGCCCGGGCGCGCCGGCTTCGGCGCGCAATGCGCGGGATGCAGCGTGCAGCCCCAGCGCACATCGCCGACCTGGAACGCGATCGCACGACCGCCGGCCTCGTAGTCGAACGCATCGAACGGCAGGTGCAGCGGATCGTGGCGCGTGCCGTCGGCGCGGCCCAATGCGGCCGCGATCGCGCCATGGTCGAACGCGCGGCGCGACCCGCCACCGGCCAGGTCGTAACGCAGGAATGCGAACCCGCCCTCGACCGTCGCGCGATAGTGAAAGCGCCCGTCGTCGGTCCAGCGCGCCGGCCAGGTCACGTTGCGCGTCAACTCACTCCACTGCGCGCGCAGCGCCAGCGAGCGCGCGTAGTCGTCGGCGCTGGGGCCTGCCGCCAGCGCGGCGGCAGGAAGCGCCAGCACTGCCATCGCCCACGCCGCCAGCCGCCTCATGCCCCGCCCGTCCGCTCGTGCCATCGTCCCCGTCGCCGCTGCGGCCCGATCGGCCGACCGAGTCGTATGCCACAGGCACCGGGATCACGGCAACCGCCGTAGGGCACGCCGCCACCGCGGCCACCGCGCGCGCGACGGACTCAGGCCATCGCCTCGCGCAGGAACGGCGCGGTCCGGCTGCTGCGGTGCTTGGCGACGGCCGCCGGCGGCCCGGCCACGACCACATGGCCGCCGGCCGCGCCCGCCCCCGGCCCCATATCGACGACCCAGTCGCTGGCCGCGGCCACGCGCATGTCGTGCTCGACGACGATCACGGTATTGCCCGCGTCCACCAGCCCGTGCAACTGCGTCATCAAGGTGTCGACATCGCTCGGATGCAGACCGGTCGTCGGCTCGTCGAGCACGTAGACCGTGCCGCGCCGCTGCGCCCGCTGCAGTTCGCTGGCCAGCTTGATGCGCTGGGCTTCGCCGCCCGACAGTTCGGTCGCCGGCTGTCCCAGTCGCAGATACCCCAGGCCGACCTCGAGCAGCACCTGCAACGGTCGCGCGATCGCGGTGTCGTCCTCGAAGAACGCCGCCGCCTCGGCGACGGTCATGCCGAGCACGTCGGCGATGGTCTTGCCCCGCAACGTGATCGTCAGCGTCTTCGCGTCGAAACGGCTGCCGTGGCAGGTCGGGCACGGCGCATAGACGCTGGGCATGAACAGCAGTTCCACGCTGACGAAGCCTTCGCCCTCGCAGGTCGCGCAGCGCCCCTTGGCGACGTTGAACGAGAAATGCCCGGCATCGAACCGGCGACGGCGCGCGGCCGGCGTATCGGCGAAGCGCTTGCGCACGTGGTCGAACAGACCGGTATAGGTCGCCAGGTTCGAGCGCGGCGTGCGCCCGATCGGCTTCTGGTCCACCCGCACCAGCCGGCGCACGGCGTCGAGCCCGCCGACGATCCGCCCCTCGACCGGCGTCTCGACGCCGCGCTCGAGCGGGTCGAGCGGCGCCTCGTCGGCATCCCCCACCTGGCCCAGGTGGGCGCCCAGCAATTCCACCAGCGCCTGGCTCACCAGTGACGACTTGCCCGACCCGCTGACGCCGGTGACGGTCGCGAACACGCCCAGCGGCAGGTCGACATCGAGCCCACGTACGTTGTTGCGCACGATGCCACGCAGTTGCAACCAGCCGGTCGGCGCGCGCAGCCAGCTGGCCTCGGGCGCGTGCCCGGCGAACAGATAGCGCCGCGTCGCCGAGGCCTCGATCTGCGCCAAGCCCGCCGGCGGCCCACTGTAGAGCACCCGACCGCCCTGTTCGCCCGCGGCCGGCCCGACATCGACGATCCAGTCCGCGTGCCGGATCACGTCGATCTCGTGCTCGACCACGAACAGCGAATTGCCGGCGCGCTTGAGCTGGTCGAGGGCGCGCAGCAGCGCCTGCGCATCGGCCGGATGCAGGCCGGCCGAGGGCTCGTCCATCACGTAGACCACGCCGAACAGTTGCGAGCGGATCTGGGTACCCAGGCGCAGCCGCTGCAGCTCGCCCGGCGACAGCGTCGGCGTGCTGCGCGCCAGGGTCAGATAGCCCAGACCCAGGTCCTGCAGCACCGCGATGCGCGCCAGCAGGTCCTGCGCGATCCGCTGCGCGGCCAAGGCCTGCTCGGGGTGCGCGCGGGCATGCGTCTTGCCCGCCGCGGCCGGGGCCAGCAGGCCGGCGAGTTCGTCGAGCGGGCGCTGCGAGAACGCGGCGATGTCGAGCCCGGCGAACGTCACCGACAGCGCCTCGCGCCGCAGGCGCTTGCCGTCGCAATCCGGGCAGTCGGCGCCGATCAGGTACTGCGCCGCGCGCTTTTTCTGCTGCGGGCTCTGGGTATGGGCGAAGGTGTGCAGCACGTGGCGCCGCGCACTGGTGAAGGTGCCCATGTAGCTGGGCTCCATTTTCTTTTTCAGCGCACGGCGCACCTCGTCGAGGCTGAAGCCGGCGTAGACCGGCACCACCGGTTGCTCGTCGGTGAACAGAATCCAGTCGCGGGTCTTCTTGGGCAGCTTCGCCCACGGCACGTCGACGTCGATACCGAGCGTGGTCAGGATGTCGCGCTGGTTCTGGCCGTGCCAGGCGCCCGGCCATGCCGCGACCGCGCGCTCGCGGATCGTCAGGCTGCGATCGGGGACCATCGACGCCTCGGTCGCGTCGTAGATGCGGCCCAGCCCGTGACAGGTCGGGCAGGCGCCGGCCGGGGTGTTGGGCGAGAACCCGTCGGCGTAGATGATCGCCTGCCCCGGCGGGTAGTCGCCGGCGCGCGAATACAGCATGCGCAGCGAATTGGAGATCGTCGTCAGGCTGCCCACCGACGAGCGCGCCGTCGGCGTGCCGCGCGCCTGCTGCAGCGCCACTGCCGGTGGCAGGCCCTCGATCGCATCGACCTGCGGCACGCCCGCCTGGTCGATCAACCGACGCGCGTAAGGCGAGATCGAATCGAGATAGCGGCGCTGCGCCTCGGCAAACAGCGTGCCGAAGGCCAGCGAGGACTTGCCCGAGCCCGACACACCGGTGAACACCACCAGCGCATCGCGCGGGATGTCGACATCGACGTCCTTGAGGTTGTGTTCGCGCGCGCCACGCACACGCACGCATTGCGCAGGACCGGAAGGCGTCGACGACGGCGGATTGGGCATGGGGCGGCCTGAAAAGCGGAAGCGGCCGGCATTATCGACCCGCCACCGTATCGGCCGCGTCGGCCGGCGCGCCGCCCCGGCCCGGCGTAACGACATCGTCATTACACCTGTGCGATGATTCCATCAGCCCACGCTAGGCCCGTCGTCATGCCCACCACCAGCCGCCCCCCCATCAAGCGCGAGACCCTGAATCTTCGGATCCGGGTAGAGGACCGGGCGCTGATCGATCGCGCCGCCAAGACCCTCAGCAAAAACCGCACCGACTTCGTGCTGGCAGCCGCCCGCGCCGCTGCCGAGGAAGCACTGCTCGACCAGGCGACCTTCCATGTCGACAGCAAGGCCTACGCTGCCTTCCTCGCGCGGCTGGACCAGCCGCCCGAGCCGAACGTCCAGTTGCGTACGACCATGCAGACCCCGGCCCCCTGGGACACCGCCACGCAGACGCGATGACGATCTCTGCTCCTGAACCGTTGACCGCCCTGCACGATGTCGACGCGTTCGACTCGGGCGAAGACGGGCTGGACCGGTGGTTGCGACGGCGCGCGCTCGCCAACCAGACCAGCGGCGCGTCGCGAACCTTCGTCGCATGCGCCGATGGACGCGTCATGGCGTACTACGCACTGGCCTCGAGCGCAGTCGCCGTCGCCTCGGCGCCGGGCCGCTTCCGACGCAACATGCCCGAGCCGATCCCGGTCGTCGTCCTCGGCCGCCTGGCCGTGGATCGATCGCTGCAGGGGCGCGGCATCGGACGCGCGCTCGTCCGCGATGCCGCGCTGCGCGTCCTGCAGGCGGCCGACACCATCGGCATCCGCGGCCTACTGGTGCACGCGCTGTCGCAAGACGCCGCCCGCTTCTACCGGCAGGTGGGATTCGAGCCTTCGCCGCTCGATCCGATGCTGCTGATGGCGACCCTGACCGACCTGCGCGCGAGTCTTTGACCGCGCGGCGCGTGCCGGCCTGTCAGGCCTGCTGCGGCGCGCCGACCAGCGGCGCCGGCGCGCGGCGCGGCCGGCTCGGGAACGCATGCCGCACGATCCGCCAGGTCACCTGGCCGAACTGCCGCAGCAGCGAACCGGTGTTGTAGGGCTGGCCGTAACGCGCGCAGATCTCGCGCACCTCGACCGCCATCGCGCCGTAGCGATGCGCCGGCACGTCGGGATAGAAGTGATGCTCGATCTGGTGGCTCAGATTGCCGGTCAGCAGATGCATCAGCCGGCCGCCGCCGATGTTCGACGAACCGCGCAGCTGACGCAGGTACCAATGGCCGCGGGTCTCCTGGCGCAGGCAGTCCTTCGGGAACACCTCCGCATCGGCGGTGAAGTGGCCGCAGAAGATCACCACGAACGTCCAGATGTTGCGCAGGCCATTGGCGACCAGGTTGCCCAGCAGCACCGGCAGGAAGAACGGCCCGGCCAGTGCCGGGAACACCACGTAGTCCTTGAGCAGCTGTCGGCCCATCTTGCGCCCGACCGGCGCGAAATCGCGCGCGAGCTTGCCCTTGGGCATCTTGCCGGCGAACCAGCGGCCGACCTTCAGTTCCTGGATCGCCACGCCCCACTGGAAATACAGCGCGAACACCGGCGCGATCAGCGGCTGCAACAGGTAGAACGGCTTCCAGCGCTGCTCGGGGAAGATCCGCAGCAGGCCGTAGCCGATGTCATCGTCCATGCCGCGCACATTCGTATACGTGTGGTGGCGGTAGTTGTGCGAATGCCGCCAGTTGTCGCCGGTCGCGACGATGTCCCACTCGTAGCGCCGGCCCTCGAGTTGCGGATCGCCCATGAAGTCGTACTGGCCGTGCATCACGTTGTGCCCGACCTCCATGTTCTCCAGGATCTTGGCCAGCGCCAGCAACAGCACGCCCGTCGGCCAGGCCGCCCACAGCACCCAGGGCACGAACGCGCCGACGACCGCGCCGAGCATCAGCAGCGCGCGACCGGCCAGGCCCGTCCAGCGCACCGCCGCGACGATCCGACGGATGTAGTCGGCATCGACCTTGCCCACCTGCGCCATCGTGCGCGTGTGCAGCGCGTCGAGTTCGGCGCCGAAGGCTTCGAGTTCCTGCGCGCCCAGGCGGCGGGCGGTGGTCTTGGACATCAGGGAGCTCCGCAATTTCTAAAGATCGAGAACGAGATCGGTGACCGCACTGCTGACGCACAGCTTCAGCGCAGCCGAGGGCTCGCCGTGGACGTGGCCGGTACGCAGGTCGCGCGCGGCGCCGGCGGACTTGCCGCAGGCGCAGGTGTTGCAGATGCCCATGCGGCAGCCCGAGCGTGGCTTGAGTCCTTCGGCTTCGAGCGCTGCCAGCAGGTTGGTGCCACGCGGCAATGTCAGCGCGCGCCCGCTGCGCGCCAGATGCACCGACACCGTGCCGCTGTCGTCGACCGGCGGATTCGGCGGCGGCGTGAACGCCTCGCTGCGCAACAGCGGCACGCGCCCGTCGAGCAGCGCCTGCGCAGTGGCGACGAAGCCGCCGGGCCCGCAGGCATAGACCTGACGCTGCGCAAGATCGGGCACCCATGTGTCCAGCAGCGCGGCATCGAGACGGCCGCCGGCTTCGTCGCCGGCTGCGGGCGCCTCGCCCGTCAGCACGAAGCGCACGTCGAAGCCGGCATGGCGTACGGCCAATGTGCGGAGTTCTTCGACGAAACACGCCTGCGCGCGATGGCGCACCCAGTACAACAGCGTCACCGGCACCGGCATGTCCTGCGCGGCAAGTTGCCGGATCAGCGCCATCATCGGCGTGATCCCGCTGCCAGCGGCCAGCAACAACCAGGCGCCCTGAGGCCTCTCGGGCAGCACCAGCTCGCCAAAGCCCGGACCGATATCGAACACATCGCCGCGACGTGCGTGCTCGAGCAGGTGCCCGCTGACGCGGCCGCCCTCGACCTGCTTGACCGTGATTGTCAGCCGTCCATCGGCGCCGACCGGCGCATCGAGGCTGTAGCTGCGCGTGACGCGCACGCCGTCGATCTCGACACCGAGATTGACGTGCTGGCCCGGTTGCGCCCCCGTCCAGTGACGATTGGGCTGCAAGGTCAGCGTGACCGCACCTTCGGCGGCCGGTACTCGGCCGACGACCCGTGCAAGCGGCCGCTCCCAGGTCCACGTGGGATGCAGCCGGCGGGCCCAGAAGTCGAACACCGGAGGCGCGACGAAAGGCGCGGCAAGCCGACGAAGCGGGCTGCGCGGGCGGGAAGCAAGCGGGGAGACGGCGGACATGGCGCGACTGTACAGGCATCCGCACAGGCGTGTATACAGTTGTGCATTAATTGTTCAGCCGCCCACAGACCGCGGTCAGGCGGGGAGTCCGGAGGCGCTGTTATGCTGGTCGCCCGCTCCATCTGGCTTTCCCTTTGACCGTCACCGCCCCCGCGCCCGCCGGCGATCCCGCCGCTCAGGACGGTCAACCCGGCCGTAAGCCGACCATCGTGCGCGACGACCTGATTGCCGCGACGCTGCGCCTGATCGGTCCGCACCGCAGTGTCTCGACGCTGAGCCTGCGCGAGGTCGCGCGCGAAGCCGGCATCGCCCCCAACAGCTTCTACCGCCAGTTCCACGATATGGACGAGCTGGCCGTCGCGCTGATCGACCAGGCCGGCGAATCGCTGCGCCGCATCGTCGGCGACGCCCGCAAGCGCGCGGTCTCGGGCCGCAGCATCGTGCGCGGGTCGCTGGAGGCGTTCATGGAACGCCTGCGCGCCGACGACAAACTGCTGCATGTGTTGCTGCGCGAAGGCACCGTGGGCTCGGACGCATTCAAGCGCGCGGTGGACCGGCAACTGCATTTCTTCGAGGACGAACTGCGCGCCGATCTGGTGCGCATCGCCGCCGCCCAGGGCGCGGCCTTCCACGAACCCGCGCTGGTGGCCCGCGCGATCACCCGCCTGGTGTTCGCGCTGGGCGGCACTGCACTCGACTCGCCGCCCGAACGCGACGAGGCCCTGGTCGACGACCTCGCGAAGATGATCCGCATGCTGCTGCGCGGCGCCGCCGCGGTCGGCGCCGACCGCGCGCACCGCGGCTGACGGGCGAAGAGCTGCCCCCACCCGTCACGCTGCGCGCGGCGACCTTGGCGCCCTCCCCCGCATCGCGGGGGAGGGTTGGGCTGGGGGCGCTTTCCGGCGACGGCCCCCCCACCCGCCACACTTCGCACGGCGACTTCCCCGCGAGCGGGATAGGTGGATAGCAGCAACGCCTGTGCCCCTTCCCCCGTTTACGGGGGAAGGTTGGGATGGGGGCCCGTGTTCCCCCGGACCTCAAACCTGACGCCCGCGCGCCCTACAACCCACCTTCACACCCACTGATAGAGGCTGGCGCCTCCCTCGCTTGCGTCCGGCATCGCTCCGCTGCCGGCCTTCCCGATCCCGATGGTCGCAGTCGCCCCCCTACTTCGCACGCCGCCGATGCCGACCGCGCCGGCATTGCTGCCGCGTGCGCAGATGCCGCGATCCCGCTTCGCGGACGGCGACCCGGGCACGGTGCTGCAGGCCGCGCGCGATGCGCTGACGGCAGGTCAGCGCCCGGTGCTGGCGGTCGTCGTCGAGACCGAGGGCTCGACCTATGCCGCGCCGGGCACGCTCGCGCTGTTCGGCGAAGCCCGGCCGCACGGCTGGATCAGCGGCGGCTGCCTGGAACCGGAGATCGCGCGGTTGGCGATGGACGCCGCAGCCACCCAACAGGTGGGCTGGCTCGAGATCGACACGAGCGACGATGGTGCCCTGTTCCTCGGCTCGGCCGTCGGCTGTCGGGGCCGCCAACTGATCGCACTGTTGCCGCTCGCCGCGCTACGGGGCATCGACACCGCCTTGCAGGCCTGGCTTGCCGACCACCAGGACCTGACGATCGTGTTCGGTCGCGATGGCGACATCGACTGCCGCATCGGCGCACGCCGATGGCATTGGCGCCTGCCCAGCGAACCGGTGCCGCCCTCCGCCGTGGACCACTGGCCGGTCGTCGTGCGACGCGCGCCCGCCGTGCTCGTGCTCGGCACCGGGCCGGAAACGCCAGTGCTGGCGCCGATGCTGCGCACACTGGGGTGGCGTGTCGTCGTCGCCGATGCGCGCGATGCGTGGCGCGCCCGTGTTGCGCCGGATATCGACGTGATCGAGGCAACCCCCACCGCCGCGATCGCCGCGCATGCCGATGCCGACGTCGCGCTGGTCATGCACCATGGCTTCGAGGCCGATCGCAACGCGCTCGAGGCACTGGCAGATTCGCGCATTCCCTTCATCGGCCTGCTCGGCCCTGAGCGTCGGCGGCGCGACCTGTTCAAGTTGCTGCGCGCTGAAGATCGCGACGCGCTCGCCGACCGCCTGCAATCGCCGGTCGGGATTCCCGGTTGCGGCCGCGGTGCGGCCGCGATTGCGTTGAGCATCGCCACGCAACTGCAGCTGTGGCGCGGCGCGCACGCGTAGGCACGCGCCAGCGCATGTGACGGTCGAGCGCGGCCCCCATTCTCCGAATGAACGCCAACGCGCATGCAGGTCCCTGTGCAGCTGAGATCGGTGGCGGTCGCGACAGGTGGGACCCCACCGCCAGCACGCCGCAAGGCCGCACATCGCATCCGCTTGCGGCGAATGAATAGGCGTACCGCTCACGCCGATCAAAATTCCGCCGTGTTCTTGATCCCCTCGACACGCCACGACCGGCACGCTCGCTGGCATCCCGCTCGCATGCGCTCGCCCCGCGCACGCATTCCGCCCCATCCCGATCCCCGCCAGCCCGTGCCCCCGGTCGCCAGCCAGAAGGATTCCGCCATGTCCCCGCTCTCCCGCCGCGAACTGCTCAAGGCAGGCGCGGCCTCGGCCGGCGCTGTCGCTGCGCCCGGCATCGCCCAGGCCGCCACCGCATCCGTGACTGCTGCGCCGCCCCGCCCACCCGTCATGCAGCGCGTCACGCTCGAGGTCAACGGCCGCCGCATTGAGCGCGAGGTGGACACCCGCACCACGCTGCTGGACCTGCTGCGCGAACACCTGCAGCTCACCGGCACCAAGAAGGGCTGCGACCACGGCCAGTGCGGTGCGTGTACCGCGATCGTCGACGGCCGCCGCATCAATACCTGCCTGACGCTGGCGGTGATGAACACCGGCGCCAAGGTCACCACGATCGAAGGCCTCGGCACGCCAGAGCGCCTGCATCCGATGCAGGCCGCATTCGTCAAGCACGACGGCTATCAGTGCGGCTACTGCACGCCCGGGCAGATCTGCTCGGCGGTGGCGGTGCTCGACGAAGTGCGCGCCGGCATTCCGAGCCATGTCACCGGCGACCTCACCGCGCGTCCTACGCTCAGCCCCGACGAGATCCGAGAGCGCATGAGCGGCAACCTCTGCCGCTGCGGCGCCTACGCCAACATCCTCGACGCGATCGAGGACGTGGCCGGTAGCCGCCGCGCGACGGAGGCTGACGCATGAAGGCCTTCGACTACACGCGTGCCACGTCCCCGGCCGAAGCCGCCGCAGCCGTCGCCCGCGCCCCCAGCGCGAAGTTCATCGCCGGCGGCACCAATCTGCTCGACCTGATGAAGCTCGAGATCGAGACGCCTGCCGAGCTCATCGACGTCAACGGCCTGGCGCTGGATACCATCGACGCGACGCCCGATGGCGGCCTGCGCATCGGCGCCCTGGTGCGCAACACCGATCTTGCCGCCGATGCTCGCGTGCGCCGCGACTATCCGGTGCTGTCGCGCGCCCTGCTCGCCGGCGCCTCCGGCCAGTTGCGCAACCGCGCGACCACTGCCGGCAACCTGCTGCAACGCACGCGCTGCCCCTACTTCTACGACACCGCGCAGCCCTGCAACAAGCGCCTGCCCGGCAGCGGCTGCGGCGCGCTGGACGGCTACAGCCGGCAGCTCGCGGTCATCGGCGGCAGTCGCACCTGCATCGCCACCCATCCCAGCGACATGGCGGTCGCGATGCGCGCACTCGATGCGGTCGTGGAGACCGTCCAGCCCGACGGAAGCGAACGTCACATCGCGCTCGCCGATCTGTATCTCGCGCCGGGCGACACGCCGCAGCGCGAGACCGCGCTCGCTCCCGGCGAGCTGATCACCGCAGTCGCGCTGCCGCCACCGGTGGGCGGTCGCCAGCTCTATCGCAAGATCCGCGACCGGGCCTCGTACGCCTTTGCGCTGGTTTCGGTCGCGGCGATCGTGCACGACGATGGCCGCGGCCGCATCGCCGTGGGCGGCGTCGCGCACACGCCTTGGCGCAGCGAGGCCGCCGATGCCGAACTGCCCAACGGCGCAACCGCCGTCGCGGCGCGCCTGTTCGACGGCGCTACGCCCACCGACGACAACCGCTTCAAGCTCACGCTCGCCCAGCGCACGATCGCGGCCGTGCTCGTCGAGGCACAGGAGACCCGCGCATGAAATTCGACACCCCTGCCGGCCGCAACCCGATCGACCGCCTGCGCGTGGTCGGCCAGCCGCTCGACCGCATCGACGGCCCGCACAAGGTCACCGGCACCGCCCCGTATGCCTACGAATGGCACGACGTCACCGAGCGCGCCGCTTATGGCCAAGTCGTCGGCGCGGGCATCGCCAAGGGCCGCATCGCCGCACTCGACACCTCGGCGGCAGAACGCGCGCCGGGCGTGCTGGCAGTCGTCACCGCGCGCAACGCCGGCGAGCTCGGCAAAGGCAGGATGAACACCGCGACCTTGCTCGGCGGCCCGGCGATCGAGCACTACCACCAGGCCATCGCGCTGGTCGTCGCCGAGACCTTCGAGCAGGCGCGCGCGGCGGCCGCCCTGGTCCGCGTGACCTATGCGCGCGAGCCCGGCCGCTTCTCGCTGCATGCCGAAAAGGACCGCGCCATCAAGCCGGACGGCGACACGCCGGCCGATACCGCGGTCGGCGATTTCGACAGCGCGTTCGCATCGGCCGAAGTCACGCTCGATGCGACCTACACCACGCCCGACCAGTCACACGCGATGATGGAGCCGATGGCCTCGCTCGCCGCCTGGGACGGCGACCATGTAACGATCTGGACCTCCAAGCAGATGATCGCCTGGAGCCGCGGCGACGTCGCCCGCACGCTGGGGCTTGCGCTGGAGAAAGTGCGCCTGGTCTCGCCCTACATCGGCGGCGGCTTCGGCGGCAAGCTGTTCGTGCGCGCCGACGCCATCCTCGCCGCACTCGGCGCACGCGCCGCCAAGCGTCCGGTCAAGGTCGCCCTGCATCGACCGCTGATCGCCAACAACACCACCCACCGCCCCGCCACCGAGCAACGCATTCGCATCGGCGCCGGTCGCGATGGGCGGATCACCGCCATCGGGCACGAAAGCTGGTCGGGCGACTTGCCTGGCGGCGGGCCGGAAGTCGCGGTGCAGCAGACCCGGCTGCTCTACGCCGGCGAACACCGCATGACCAAGATGCGGCTGGCCACGCTCGACCTGCCGGAGGGCAACGCGATGCGTGCGCCGGGCGAGACGCCCGGGCTGATGGCGCTGGAAATCGCCATGGACGAAATGGCTGACAAGCTCGGCATGGACCCGGTGGAGTTCCGCATCCGCAACGACACCCAGGTCGATCCCGAGAAACCCGAGCGGCCGTTCTCGCAGCGCCAACTCGTCGAATGCCTGCGCCAGGGCGCCGAGCGCTTCGGCTGGCATCGCCGTGCCGCGCATGGCAGCGTCCGCGATGGCCGCTGGCTTGTCGGCCTCGGCATGGCCGTCGGCTTCCGCAACGCACCGGTCACCAAGTCCGGCGCCCGTGCGCGGCTGCACCCCGACGGCCGCGTCACGGTCGAAACCGACATGACCGACATCGGCACCGGCAGCTACACGATCATCGCGCAGACCGCGGCCGAGACGCTGGGGCTGCCGATCGACCAGATCGAGGTCAAGCTCGGTGATTCCGACTTCCCGGCGTCCGCAGGCTCCGGCGGCCAGTGGGGCGCCAACAGCGCGACCGCCGGCGTCTATGCCGCCTGCATGAAACTGCGCGAAGTGATCGCAACCCGGCTCGATCTCGACCCTGCAACGGTGGAATTCGTCGACGGCGAAGTGCGCGGCGGCGAACGCGCGGTCAAGCTCGTCGAGGTGGCCGGCGACGGCCAGATCGTCGTCGAGGACGCGATCGAGTTCGGCGACCTCGACAAGCGCAAACAGCTGTCGACGTTCGCCGCACATTTCTGCGAAGTCGGCGTCGACGCCTTGACCGGCGAAACCCGCGTGCGCCGCATGCTTGCCGTCTGCGCGGCCGGCCGCATCCTCAACCCGAAGCAGGCGCGCAGCCAGGTCATCGGCGCGATGACGATGGGCATCGGCGCCGCCTTGTCTGAAGAATTGGCCGTCGACGAGCGCCTGGGCTTCTTCGTCAATCACGACCTCGCCGGCTACGAGGTGCCCGTGCATGCCGACGTACCCGAACAGGCGGTCGTGTTCCTGGACGAAGCCGACGCGGACAGCTCACCGATGAAGGCCAAGGGCGTCGGCGAACTGGGCCTGTGCGGCGTCAGCGCCGCGATCGCGAACGCCATCCACAACGCCACCGGCGTGCGCGTGCGCGACTACCCGATCACACTCGACAAACTGCTGCCGGGGTTGCCGGACGTCGCCTGACGTCATTCTCTGGCAGATCCGGCGCTCTGCATCGACACGCACAAGGCGACAATCTCGTCTCGTGCGTGTCGTGCCGGTGCCCACGGCACCGATCTCCCGCGCACGCGGGGAAGGTCACGATCAAGATCATCGCGTGTTTCCTTTCTCCGCTCGCGGTGGAGGCGACCACGCGAGCGACCGCCCGTCTCCTTCCCCCGCGCGCGGGGGAAGGTTGGAACTGGCACTACCGGACGCCATGCCGCGTCCGGCAGCGCCACTCCGCTCAATGCACCCGATACGCCGGTGCGGCCGTGCGCAGATGGGTGCGGCGATGTGCGAGCTGCACCACGCCAGCGCCATAGCGAGGCCGGGGTTCTTCGACGCCGTGGATCGGCCGCGAGGCGGCGCCGAGGTGTTGCGTCTCGATCTGATCCAGCAGCACACGGGCGTCATCCGCGCCCTCGGAGATCGCCAGGCCCAACGTCGACAAGGTGTCGTCGGCGAGGTCGTCCGCGTGATCGGAGGCGATGACGTCGCCATGCGCGGCAATCGTCTGCAACAACCGTCCCAGCGCATCGGCCTGGTCCGTCGTGAGGCCAAAGACAAACGGCTCGCCGTCCGTGCACTGGCCGAACGAGGTCGCCGCAGGTGCGTCCTCAGCCTGGCCGGTCGACGCGCGCGACGCCTGGCTGCCGGGCCGTGCCGTCTTGGCTGCACGTTCGGCAGGCGCCGCGTCGTGCACGTCCTCGTCCAACGACGCGGACGTTGCATCCCCGTCAACGTGGTCAGCCGCATTCCGCCGCGCCGGCCAGTCGAGCACCTCCATCACGCTGTCGATCTGCTCGGCCAACTGCTCCATGCAGAACTGCAGTTCCTGCCAGTCCAGTTGCGGCGGGTCGTCGTCACTGGTGCGCGGCTCCGCCAACCGCGCGATGAAACGCATGAACACGCGCAGCCGCTCCAGGCGGAACTGCGCATCCACCGACAGGTAGTAGCCCAAGCCTTCGGGCGTGTCGTTCGATGATCCGGTCATCACTCACCTCCGTGTGTGGGGGACGACGCCTTATGCGTGACTGCGTCGAAGAAGGCGTCGAGCTCAAT
Organism: Luteimonas sp. TWI382; assembly: GCF_039674545.1. NCBI lineage: Bacteria > Pseudomonadati > Pseudomonadota > Gammaproteobacteria > Lysobacterales > Lysobacteraceae > Luteimonas > Luteimonas sp. TWI382. The sequence continues at coordinate 55,682 of NZ_JBDJNS010000012.1, read as the reverse complement.
CATCGAAGGCATGCCCGACACGCGCTATCGGAAATGTCCGGTCTGCGGTGTCGGGGTTTGCCTCGATGCGTACGCGTTTCGGTGTGATGGGCAGGGCCACGCGCGCGCCACGATCGAAAGACACGTGCCCGCCCCACCGAACTACTCATCCTCATCCTCGTCCTCGATATCACCCCCAGGCCCATCGGCCAGCACCTGGCGGATCTTGTCGAAGTAGCTGTCTGCCAGCACCGCGTTAAGTTCCTCTGGCGTGCGCGCTTCGTCGAGGCGGCGTCGCACATCCTCTTCCTTTGCGGCACGCGCCGCAGCGGCGGCGTCCATCGGGTCGTCGCTCGCCTCCACCGTTGCATCTGACGCGTCCGCGTCGGGCCGAGGCACGTCGAACGTGTCCAGAATCTCCCGTGCCTCGCACCCGGCCCGGAAGACCGCGTGCCCGATCGTGGGCACGGTTTCCTTGTGCAGCACGGGCACATCCCCCATCGCGAGTACATCACCCAGGGCGGTGATCGATTGCAGTAGGTGGTCGAGGCGATCCACTTGGTCCAGCGTGACGCCGGCCCTCATCCTTTGCGCTGTCATGGCGTTGAGCTTCCTGTGCAGTGAGTCCAGAGAAGTCAGTACGTGCATAGCGTGGAACCCTCCGCCGCGTGCCATCCGCGGCACCCATCCAGCCGAGGTTCCCTGCACCATCAATCTGAAGTTTAGATAATTGGAGCCGGACGTGCAACGTTGCCGCACGCCCGGCCCCACACCCCACCCGATCAGTGCAGCGCGGCCCCATAGGCAGGACGCGGCTCACGCACACCCGTGGCCGGCCGGGACGGCGCGTGCAACTGCTGTTCCTGCACCTGCTCCAGAATCTCGCGCACCGTGTCGGCACCTTCCGAGATCGCCAGCCCCAGCGTCGAGATCGTGGCGTCAGCCAGATCGTCTTCATGACCGGACGCCAGCACATCGCCATGCGCCATCAGCGTCTGCACCAGACGGTCCAGCGCATCCGCCTGGTCGATGGTCACGCCGAACACGAAGTCGTCCGGCACATCAAACGCCTCCGCTGCGCGTGCCTTCGCGTACGCGCCCATCGTGGCCTCGTGCGGCGCATCATCGGCACTCGTAGCCTCGGTAGCTTCCACGTCCTCCGGCGGCGTGTACGCATCCTGCCGCGCCGCCCGCGACGAGCGCCACGTCATCGCTTCGAGCACCTGATCGGCCTGCTCGGCCAACAGCGTCAGGCAGGTGGCCACATCGCCGCCTCGCACCTGCGGGATGCCTTGCTCCTCATCCGCCAGCGAGCGCGGCTGCGCCAGTTCCGACAAGAACTGCATATGCTCGATCAGCTGCCGCAGCCGCGTGCGGCTGTCTTCCGGTACGAAGTAGCCAGGCTGATGCTGATCATCATGGTCATGCTTGGACATCGCGTTTGCCTCCATTCCATGGGAAGTGCCCCGCCACCGCGCACGGTGGACGGGAAGTCGGGAGGCTCGAAACCGTGCATAGCCGGCGGGCTTATTCCCCTTTCGGGTGTTGTATTCACCGCCCTCCCGACGTAGAGATCGCGCCGGTTGCGCCTGCGAAACATGCAGGCACAAAAAACCCACCAGTTTGTCGGAGGTGGGTACCGCTATGCACGGAGTTTCGAGGCTCCGTGGATGAGGTTGCGACTGAGGGCGCGGGATGTCAACCCCTGGATTTACTTTTTTTCGTCGTCGAGTCGTAGGAACTACCAGAGTCGCTCGATCGGTTTCCCTCCAGGGGGACGGCATCGACGAGCAATCGCGCAAACGCGGACGATTGAAGTCGATTTCTGCTGCTTTACGCATCGCGATGCGGACTCTGACCGAAGGCGACACCGGTGTGAACGTCTATCGGACGACCTAGACCCGGCTCATCGACGACAACTATCACCGCGAGACAGGCGCACCGCCATCTCCCCTAGCCTCACCGCGATCATCGAAACAAATGCCCCTGGATATCCACGAACGCGCGCCGGATACTGTCTACACTTCCCAGCGCGCGCTTGGCATCGTTGACCCCGCCGTAACGGATGCGCAGGAAATCGGCAATCTTGGTGCTGGCCAGTTCACCAATGCCGTTACGTTCGTAGTTGCCGAGCACATACTCTAGGAACGATTTCATTTCGCGCTCATATCCGCCGAGGCCTGTAGCCAATGCAGAGCGAACTCGTTGAGACCGCGCCAACGGCACCAGAGTGAATCTCACATAGGCCAACACATCGAAGATGTCGCTGTTGGGTGCGTCAATCAGGCGCCGCATTTCGTTCATCCGATCGCCGTCATAGCCGAGATCTGCAAGACGCTGGATAAAGACTTCCCGACGATCGGGATCGCTCCAGATCGCGCGCAATTCGTCTTCGTTCTTTAACAGCGCGTCAAGGTCCCCGAAGAGCTGCTGCATGAACTCTTGGGCGGTGATCATTCTACCGTCGCTGGACCAGTACGTGGTCGCGGCGATGTAGTGGATGCTGCGTTCGCGGCTATCGGAAAGTTTGACCATGATCCGCTTGGGCGGTTCGGGTTCGCTGATGCCGCTACCAGACGCGCCGAGCTCGCTTTCGTGGGGCGGACGCCGTTTGCGCAGCTCCGACGGATCGTCCGGCGGCAACGGCTCGCCGTCCCACGCCGGGTCGTTGAAGTGCGCGTAGGCCTTAACGAAGTCGTAGATGGTGAAGTAATCCTTGCCCTCGAAGGTACGGGTGCCGCGCCCGATGATCTGCTTGAACTCGATCATCGACTTGACTGGGCGCAGCAGCACGATGTTGCGGATGTTCAGCGCGTCCACACCGGTGGAAAGCTTCTGCGACGTGGTCAGGATGGTCGGCAGGGTCTTCTCGTTGTCCTGGAACTCACGCAGGTGGCGTTCGCCGAGTTCGCCGTCGTCGGCAGTCACGCGCTCGCAGTAGTGCGGGTCGGGGTTGTCCTTGATCTGGTTGATGAAATTGCGCACCCTCGCGGCGTGTTCCTGGGTGGCGCAGAACACCAGGGTCTTCTGGCGCTGCTCGATCTGGTCCATGAACTCCTGCACGCGGCTTTGTTCGCGCTGGTCGATCACCAGCCGCGTGTTGAAGTCGGCCTCGATATAGGTCCTGTCGCGATCGATTTCGCCTGCCAGCACCACGTCCCCCTCGGAGAACCGGTACTCGTCGAGCGTCGAGGCCATCTGCCGCACCTTGAACGGCGTCAAGAAGCCATCGCCGATACCTTCCTTCAGCGCATACGTGTACACCGGCTCGCCGAAGTAGGCGTAGGTGTCGCCGTTGACGTCGCGCTTGGGCGTCGCGGTCAGACCGAGCTGCACCGCGGGCTTGAAATACTCGAGGATCGCGCGCCAAGTGCTCTCGTCACGTGCACCGCCGCGGTGGCACTCGTCGATGACGATGAAATCGAAGAAGTCCAGCTCATAGCCTTCGAACGTGAACTGCGCATCAGCGGATGCGCCCTCCGAGTCGCCACCGCCGGTCATGAAGGTCTGGAAGATGGCGAAGAACACGCTAGCGTTGCGCGGAATGCCGCCCTTCTTCCGGATCTCCTCTGGACGGATCCGGCACAACGCATCCGGCGGGAACGCGCTGAACGCGTTGAAGGCCTGGTCGGCGAGGATGTTGCGATCGGCCAGGAACAGGATGCGCGGGCGGCGCACCGGGCCGCGGCTCAGGTTCCATCTCGAATGAAATAGTTTCCACGCGATCTGGAACGCAATGGAGGTCTTGCCGGTGCCGGTGGCTAAGGTCAGCAGGATGCGGTCGCGGTCATTGGCAATGGCTTCCAGCACCGCTGTGATGGCATTGTGCTGGTAGTAGCGCGGCTGCCATTTGCCACCGCCGGTCTCGAACGGCACCGCGCCGAAGCGCTCGCGCCAGTCGTTGCCGTCCGGGAAACAGCGCAGCCACAGCTGTTCCGGGGTGGGGAATGGCAGGGCGATGTCGCCCTCCGCACCGGTCTGCATGTCGATGCCGTACCAGCCGATGCCGTTGGTGGCATAGGCGTAACGGGCCTTGAGCCGGCCGGCGTAGTCCTTGGCCTGGCCGACGCCGCTGGTGTGGCCCAGCCCGGCCTTCTTGGCCTCGATCACCGCCAGTTTGCGGCCGCGGTAGCTCAGCACGTAGTCGGCCGACAGCGCAGTGCCGCGCTGGCCGCCAGCCAGGATACGGCCGGGGCAGATCAGCTCACGCTGGACCTGCGCGCCGTCGATCACGCCCCAGCCGGCATCGCGCAGCACCGGGTCGATACGGTTGGCGCGGGTGTCGGCTTCGGTTTCAGTCGTCGCGTACATATCCCCCCTCCCGTTGCGCGCGGATCGCCAGCACCAGCGCGGTGTCGATTACCGCAATGTAGCGGTACAGCGCCACATAGCCGCGCGTATCGCGACCGATCAGCAGTTCGCGGCGCTCGTCGCCGCCCGGCCTGCCAATCAGCGGGTTGTCCGCCAGCACGTCCAGCGCGCTGATGATCTGCTCGGCGCGCGCCTGCGCGCCGTCTACCTCGTGGTGATGCAGGTGTTCGACGATCCGATCCAGGTCGTCAAGCACGGCAGGCGCCAGCCGGACCCGCGCCACCTCAGCCGGCCTGCTTCCTGGGCACGGGCCGCTTCACGCGCTTGCCTACCATGCGCTGCTGGAGCCAGCCGCGCGCGTCTTCCCACGCAATGCTCTCGCCGGTCTCCAGGAAATGCGCGTAGCGCTGGTCGGCCAACGCATGGAATTCGGCGCGCCGCTCTGCCAGTTCGGCCTTCTCGGCGATGGCTTCCAGGATGAAGTTGTGCGAGGTGGTGCCGGCGGCTTCGGCCGCCTTGGCGATGCGGGCCTTGAGCGCGTCTGGCAGGCGGATGGTGGTGGTGCTCATGCGGGATTCTCGACGGAGGAGTTCGGGGCAATGTAGCACGGTTGTGACACATGCCATCGATGCCGTTGGCGCTCAGATCAACTGGCCGAAGAAGGCGGCTTGGAGCAGGGATTGGCGGAGGGCGGCGATGTCGGCGAGTTTGGCTTTGTACGCGCTCGAAAGCGTCTTGCACTCTGCCCGCAATTGATCGAGATGGTCGGTGACTCGCTTCTGCTCAGGGATCGGCAAGTCAGGCAGGGCCGTCTCTCGCAGGAGTTTGAAATGCCGCGCATATCCGGTTTGCCTGATCGGCTGACTGCGCAGTCCGTAGTACAGGAACTTCCCCGAGATGCCACGGGACGGCTGAAGCACCTTGGTGCCATCGGCGCCAACCACAAAGTCGAAATCCACGTACTTCAGGCAGCATGTGTGGTCCCCAAAGACGACCACCTCGCTTTTTCGCTCGAGCACCGCTGTAACGTCATTCCAGTAGCCTGAGATGAGGTCAGCCTCCTGCGAAACGACAGGGTAGGCACCCTCGTCAAGATAGTCCTGCCGCTTCAACTTCACCTTCGGCGTCAGCGCTTTGCACAACGCATCGAACGGAAGCATTTCCATCCCTTCCGACGCTTGCTCGAACACGCATCGAAGTTCCGTTTCGAAGAGTGCCTGGGCATCTTCCAGGTTGGCCTCGGCCGTCGCGCGGGCGCGGTCAAGGGCGGCGAAGGCCTGATCCAGCTTCACGACGATGCGTTTCTGTTCGTCTAGCGGCGGCAGTGGAACCTCGAGATCCTCGAAAAACTCCTTCGGCACACGTTTGTGACCTACCGCGCCGGTCATAACCCGCACACCGGCTTGGCGAAAATCATCACGCGACAGGAAGTAGAACAAGTAATCTGGGAGCAACTCGCCCCTGCTTCGCATCACAACGAACTCACTAGAGCCAAAACCGACGCCGCTCTTCAGCCCGGAAGCCACTCCGAGCTTTCCATTCTCGAAGCAGGGAGTGATCTTGGCGCAAAGAACATCTCCATCACCAAAATAGACATACCCATTGACGACGTCATTGAATCGTCGAACCTCTCTGGCTTCGAATCGCTTTTCCAGCTCACCCAAGTCACTCATCGGAACGAACGAAACTTCATCGTCGTCGTTGAGCAAGGACCTGGCGATACTCTTTGGCGGCTTCAGATCACATAGTTCTGATAGCGGCGCAGCTCTCCAGCCACTGCTCACAGCATCCCCCTCACCTGCGCCAGCAGCTTCGCCGTCTCCGCATCCCGCGCCAACATGTCGTCGATGATTTCCTGTGGCGTGCGCTGCGGCGCCGCTTCCGGCGCATGCGGGTTCTTCACCGACAGGTCGCAAGTGGCGAAGTCCACATCGGCCACATCCACTGTCCAGCTCCTCTCGCTACCGGCCTTCGTCTTCTGCAAGGCCACAAACTCGGCCAGATCCGCATCGTTGAGGGGATTCGTCTTGCCCAGCGAACGCCCGGGGTCCAACTGGTAGTACCAGATGTTGCGTGTGGGCGTGCCTTTGTCGAAGAACAGCACCACGGTCTTCACGCCGGCGCCCTGGAAAGTGCCGGACGGGCAGTCCAGCACGGTGTGCAGGTTGCAGCTGGCCAGCAGCTCGCGGCGCAGCTCCACGCTGGCGTTGTCGGTATTGCTGAGGAAGGTGTTCTTGATGACCACGGCGCCGCGTCCACCGGCCTTGAGCTTGCGGATGAAGTGCTGCAGGAACAGGTAGGCCGTTTCCGAACTGCGGATCGGGAAGTTCTGCTGCACTTCGGGGCGCTCGCCACCGCCGAACGGCGGGTTGGCCAGCACGATATCGTGGCGATCCTTCTGCTGGATGTCCATGACGTTTTCGGACAGCGTGTTGGCATGGCGGACGTTGGGCGCGTCGATGCCATGCAGGATCAGATTCATCACGCCCAGCACGTAGGCCAGCGATTTCTTCTCCTGCCCGTAGAAGGTGCGGCGCTGCAGGGTGTCCCAATCCTTAGCGGAGAGATCATCGCGGCGCAGGTGCTCCCACGCCTCGCACAGGAAGCCGGCGCTGCCGCAGGCACCGTCGTAGATGGTTTCGCCCACCTGCGGCTGCACCACCTGGATCATGGCGCGGATCAGCGGACGTGGCGTGTAGTACTCGCCGCCGTTACGGCCGGCATTGCCCATGCGCTTGATGCGGGTTTCATACAGGTCGGACAGCTCGTGCTTGGCTTCAGAACTGCCGAAGCTCAGCGTGTCCACGATCTGCAGCACGTCGCGCAAGGTGTAGCCGGAGCGGAAGCGGTTGGCGACTTCGGAAAAGATCTCGCCGATCTTGTACTGCAGGCTGTCGGCCTGGACGCTGCTGTCCTTGAACGACTTGAGGTGCGGGACCAGCTTACCGTTGACGAACTCAATCAGGTCGCTGCCGGTCGGGGCATTATGGTCGGGCTTGCCGTCCCGTGTCTTCGGCACGGCCCAGTCCTGCCAGCGGTAGGGTCTGGTCAGGATCGGGACGTAGGACCTGCCCTTGAGCGCGGACTCATCAGCCCATTCATGTTCCATGTCGTCCAGGTACTTCAGGAACAGCAGCCACGAGGTCTGCTCGGCGTAATCCAGCTCCGAAGCGAGCCCTTCGTCGTTGCGCATCGCTTTGTCGATGGCATTGAAGGCTTGACTGTAGGAACTGCTCTCGCCGCGGCCGTTGCCAGGCCTGGACTGCGCGCGTTCGCTGCCCGCCTTGGTAGATCCCACCTTGGCTTTCGGTGCCGATCTAACCTTTCCGGCGAGTACCACGGAGCCGCCGCGTCCGCGGCCCGGGACGATCCGACCCTCTTCGATCAGACGTGCCTTGACCCGCTGATAGGTGCCATCCGCCCAGCCTAATTCATTGCGAAGACTGCCGTTTCCGGCCGAGCCGCCACGTTGCTCAAGCATTTGGATGAATCGTTGGGCCTGTGTTTCCAGGGACATCGAGCAGCAACTCCGGCAAACAATCGACAATTGTCGCAGCGAAACGACCCACTGGCATCGCCTCCGTCATCCGCCGGGCTGATCCCATGTGGCGAGCCCGCCTTGGCTCCGAAGACCCTACTTCAGCTTCTGTCCCATGCCGCAGGAAACGCGCCTCCTTGTGCTGCAGGCCGTCAGCCCTTACGCGCCTCGTCCAAACGTGTCCGAAGTCCGCCGACTACATCCTGGGCAGAGACATAACGGCCGGACAGGGATCGATTGCGTGAGCCGATGCCGGGAGCAATGAACGCCTTCTGTTGCTGGCGAAGCCAGACCTGTGCGCGCACGGCCTGCTCGACGAAGCTTCTCAAGGTCTCCCGTTCTCCAAGGACATCAGCCACTTCTTGGCAGAGCGTCGGGGCTAGGTAGAGCGATGGCGGCTTAGCGGCTTTCACACTGACTCATGTAGGGGGCGAGATCGATGCATGATCCCTGAGAGCGCGCTATCCAGCCACTCACCGCCGATTAACAGGCTGCTCGCACGCCGTCTCAACCCTCTCTCCCCCTGGGACACGCCCCAGCTTTCGCCACCCCGCCGCCAGGCTTAGCGTCACAGCATCCCGTATGGAAACGCCGTGTCATGACCACCCTCCAGTCCGCCACCAACACCCTGCTCACCCACTACGACCAGGTGCTTGACGGGCGCACGGGCCTGTCGAGTGTCTTCGGCGGCGGCAATATCCGCCAGGGAGACCTTGAACGCATTGCGCAGGATGCCGACGCGCCGCAGGACCTGCGCGATGCGGCGCAGTTTCTGCTCGACAGCGAGGTGTCGCGCAACTTCCTCGATGTCGGCGCCGGCAAGGGCGGCGCCGATGGCCGGATCAGCCGTGAGGACCTGGAAGCAGCGCTGGAAACCATTGCGTCGGGCGAGTACTACGACGAGTTGCTGGACACGGCAGCCGGCCGCGGCGGGTCGTGGAATCCGTTCGTGCAGGGCGCGCGCGACGGGGAGATCGGCGCGCGGGACATCGAGGCGGCCCTCGCTGATCCGGGAGTACCGGCTGAGGTCAAAGACACGCTCCGGCTGCTGCAGTCCGGCACCGAGGGCCGGCCCGTCGGCGAGGTGCTGGCCGGCATGGATGGCGATGCCTGGGAGGCCGTGACCGCGCTCCAGGCCAGCCCGGCGTTCCAGGCGCTATCGCCAGAGCAGCGGGCGCTGGTCGTGGAGGCGCTGCGCGATGGCGGCGCCCAGGCCGATGTGGCACGCGACCTGCAGGCGCTGATCGGCGATCCGGCCTTCCAGGCGCTGCCTCCGGCGCAGCAGCAGGCCAAGCTCACCGAGTTCGCGGTGTTGCAGTCGCCCGAGTATCAGGCGTTGTCGGCGTCCGACCAGCGGCTGGTGCGTACGGCGCTGGAGGGGCGTGACGCCGATGACACCGCCCTGCCAGGCGCGCTGAAGTCCCTGCTCGAAAGCGGGGACTTCCAGGGCCTGGGCGCTGCCGAGCAGACGGCGGTGTTGAGTCAAGCGGCCAACTATCCCGACGGACGCTCGGTGGCGAACATCGAACGGCTGCTGGCGAAGGACTGGTTCCAGGGTTTCGACCTCGACGACAAGCAGCGCACGCTCAAGGCGATCGCGTACATCTCGCAGAACGATGCGGGCGATGCGCAGATCAACGCGAATACGCTCGACCATGTGCTTTCGCCCGATTCGGACATCGTGTTCGCCTGGGACGACAGCTTCCGCGGCGATATCAACTCCAGTGGCGGCCTGTACGGGACGGCCGGCAACGGCACGATCACGTTCAACGCCAACATGGTCAACGCCGGCAATGGACCGCTGACCGAGACCTACAACTCCAAGCACGTGGTGCTGCACACGGTCGCCCACGAGGTGAACCACATCCTGGCCGGCGACCGCGTCTCCAACACCTTCGAATACCTGGAGCAGGAGTACCGGGCCTGGTACACGGGCTTCAAGGCGGAGTTCGGGCGCGAGCCGACGAACGCCGAGGCGATGGACCGCTGGCAGAACCAGATCACCGGCGGCTACCGCGCAAGGTCGGAGGCCGCGATCGACAGCAGCCCCGAGGAGGCATTGAAGTTCGCCGAGCAGTTGTCATTGATGACCGGCGTGCCGGTGCCGGAGAATGCGACGCATGACGAGCTCAAGCAGTACATTCAGGACCAGGTGGATCTGCCGTCCTCGCAGTACGCCGATCCCACCGGTGATGCGCCGGTGCCGCCCGGCAATATCGACAACGCATGACCCCGCCTGATATGGCCAGGACGCTCGGCTCCGCCCTGCTCCTGGCGCTCGCCACCACCGCCTGCGCACGGGATACGACCATGGACCACACCGACCGACACGATGCCTTGCTCGAGGCGGCCACGGCTGCGGGCACGCACGGCGAGGACATCGAGATCCTGCGCAACACGCGGCTCAATCATGCCGGCTGCCAGTTCCACACCGCGCTCGTCAAGGACCGTTTCGATGCGCCTGAGCGGGCGCTCGCCACGCTGCCCGACGGCACGGTCGTGGCGGCAGGCGACGCCGCGGGGCTGGCCCGGTTGCTCTCGACCTGCGGTGCGGACGCACCGGCGGACTGGTGGGCGGACGTGGTGGCGCGCTTCGCCGATGCCGTCGAGGGCAAAGCGGTGCACGCACGCAACGCGGCCGACATCGAGGCCATCGCCGCGCTGGGGGGCGCCTACGCAGCGCCGTCGCTCGAACGCACGGGCGCCGGGGCGGTGCTGCGCTTCGTCGCGATCGCTTACGAACCCACGCGCGCGGCCGAGGTCGTGGCGCGGCTGCAGGGCGATGCCGCCATCGAGGTGACGGCGACGCCTGTCGCGCGCTGAGGCACGAGGCGGACGCCCTGCCCCCCCTCAGTACGCGACCACAGCCGCCGATCGTCCCCCATGTCGGCGCGTAGCTGCTTGGGGCCACCCGGATGCCGTCAGGGAGCGCCTGCAGCACAAGCTCGATGCAGCCCAGGCATCTGACAAGTAGCGAGCGCAACAAATGCAGATCGTTGTTCGTCCTGCATAGGGGCGCAGAGCCGACGCGGCGCTTGACGCCCTCCGGCAAGTGTCCGGCTCGATATCGCGACCGACACCGAGCCATCACCTCGCGGGACGGGTCCCCTGTGCCATCGACGTTGGAGCAGCCCGGCCCTCACCCAGGCCGGGCTGCCCCCACCCGCCCGAGGGGCAGTATGCTGACCCTCCACATCGCTTCGCATCCTTCCGCCGCTCTGATGTCCGCACCGCTCTACCGCCTGCGTCTCCGCCTCAACCATGTCGCGCCGCCTGTCGAACGCATCTGTCTGGTGCCCGCCGATCTGTCGCTGGCCCGGCTGCACACCGTCATCCAGGTCGTAATGGGCTGGCAGGACGAACATCTGCACGAGTTCTCTGTTGGCAACGGGCGAAATCGCCAGCGCTTCGGCCCGCGCCTGCAAACCTTCGGTTTCGGCCCACCGCCGCTGAGCGAGGCGGCGCACACGCTGTCACAGATCGCGCCGCATGCCGGCAGCCGGTTCGGGTATTGCTACGATTTCGGCGACGATTGGCAACACGCGATCGTGGTCGAGTCCGTGGACGCGCCTGCACCGACCACGGTCGCCTTGCATTGCCTGGGCGCGACGGGCGCCTGCCCACCGGAAGACTGCGGCGGCCCGCCAGGTTATGCGCACTTGCGCGATGCGCTGGCTGATCCCGATCACGAGGACCACGACGATCTGCGCGAATGGCTCGGCGAGGGGTTCGACCCGGATGCCTGCGATGTCGAGGCGATCAATGCCGCACTGGTCAAGCTTGCGCGGCGCTGGAAGCTGCCGTCGGTCACTGAGAACGCGGCGAAGGCCCCGAGCGCGGAACGGTCTGCGAACACGACCCGCGCCGCCTCGCAACCGCTGATGCTCGATCCGGCCTCGGCCCAGACGTTCATCCAGACTTACAAGGCGGTCCTGCTGCAGATCGGCGGGCCGCCGCCCGACGGCGATGCCTTCCACCAGCATCTGGTCGATGCGCGCGCGCGTCTGGTCCGCGAGCCGGCGTTGCTCGAGACCGCGATCAAGACGCTGCGCAAGGCCGGCACGGCGCTGGACGCCGAGTTGCTGCACGCAATGCGAGCGCTGCACGTTCAGCGCTGGGTCTACCTGCGCGACACGCGCAGCCATTCGATTTTCATCGATCCAGAAGGCGATGTCGCCTACGGTGTGCTCGGCCTGACCCAACGGCTGCGCGACATCACCGGCGGTTCCGGCTTATTCGTCGAGACGGCGGTACTGCCCTATCGCGGCATCCTGGTCTGCGATTCGCTGCTGTTGAGCAGCGCCTGGCTCGGCCCGGACTTGCGCCGCAGCTACACCACCACACTGTCGCAGTTGCGTGCGCAGGGCCGCTACGCCAACGATGCGCTGCTGCCGCCATCCGGACGCGCCGCTGCGGCGCCGGGGCCTGAGCCGTCCAAGCCACAGGCGACAGCATCGGCCAAGGCATCGCACGGCGCGGCCGCATCGCCCCACTCGAGTGGCCATGCACTGGTCGCGCTCGCCACGCCCGGCCCGGCTCCCACGCGCGAGCAAAAGACCTTCGCGCGCCTGGTCGGGCAGATCGAACGCAAGCGCACCGAACTCACCGACTGGCGGGCGTGGCTGGACACCTATGCCGAGCGCATGACCGCTGAGTACGCGCCGCTGCGGCGGCAGCAGTACGCGGCCGAGGTCGAGCTGGTACGCCGCCTGGACGCCGCACTCGCATCCGATGCACAGCCGCAGTTGCGCAAGGCGCAGCGCGACACCCTGCGCACCTACCTCGGCGAGCGCGCGCTCGAACTGCTCCAGATCCACGACGGCCCGGACGAGGCGGAACTGGCCGCACTGCTGCGCAAGCACACCGGCGACGACATCGAGGCACTGCGCGACCATGACCGGGTATTCGAGAAGGCGATGGCCGAAACGATGCTGGGCGGGCTCTTGGGCGATGACGTGGTCGATGGCCACGAGGGTGAGGACGCGCAGAGCCTGTTCGAACACGTCCAGGCGCGGCTACGCGAGCGCGAGGCCGAGCAGCAGGAAGCCGAGCCGGTCGACGGACGCACGCGGGCGGCCGCCGAGCGTCGGGCACAGGCCGAGCGCGAAGCCAGCCAGTCGGTCAAGGAGATCTTCCGCAAGCTGATCGCCAGCCTGCATCCCGACCGAGAGCCCGATCCTGCGCAACGTGCGCGCAAAACCGAGCTGATGCAGCAAGTCAACCGCGCCTACCGCGCCAACGACCTGCTGCAGCTGTTGACCCTGCAACTGCAGATCGAGCAGATCGACGCGGCGCACATGGCCGCGCTGCCGCCAGCGCGGCTCAAGCACTACAACGCGGTCCTGCGCGATCAGGCGCAGGCCCTGGACGGCGAGCTCGACGCCCTGCTGTATCCGGTGGCGATGGAGATGGACCTGATCGGTGCCCGGCCTCGCCGCAGCGAGCTGGAACGTGCCTTGCGGATGCGCATCGCCCAGTGCCGGCAGTGGTGCCAGGAAATCCAGGACGAGATCGATGCACTCGGCGATGCGCGACGCGTGGACACGTTGACCCGCAGGCTGCAGGCGCGTTTCCGCGCCGAGGAACGGGAGGCTGCAGCCGAGTTGGCACAGTTCGAAACCTTGTTCGGTCTGTCGGGCGGCTTGGGGCTGGACACGCAGCGCCCCGGCCGTGGCCGCAAGCGCAAACCGCGCTGAGGCGCCACCACGAGCGCAGGAGCGCGCCATGACGCCGCTATCGGCGTTTCAGACCATGGTGGTCGCGCGATGCCGACACGCCGCGCCAAACGAGGGTCCGCTTCACCCCCAGAAGCATCCGAAGCGGTCGGCCTCGATTTCCTCGAGCACTGCCTCCAGGGTCCTGGCCTCGGGTAAGGGGTCGTAGCGATGCCATTTCCCGTCGGCACGCATCCAGTAAAGCCGCCAGAGCCGGCGGCTCTTGACCCAGGTAGTACGGGCCACAGGGTTCTCGATGGTCTCGCCCGGAGCGCCTTGCCAGCGCGCCCGCACTTCGAACACCTCGAACCGATGCCCCTCGCGCCGCCAGGCCAGGTCCAACTGCGGGCGGAGATGCGGTGGCGGGCGTTTGCGTTCCACGAGACCGGCCAGCAGCCGCTCGACACGGTGGATCTCGAACTCGCTCATCGTCATGCACACAGGTTGCCTGCAAAGCCGCTGGCTGCCAAGAGGCGCGCGGTCTCCAAACTCACTGCACGCAAGCGCCACGCCTATCCTCCAACCCCGTCTCGTCGCCCCAGTGAATCTCGGTACTCTCGGCCTTCGCGCGCTTGGCGATGGCCGGATATTCATCGTCCAGCCAAACCCTCACCGCCTGCGGCGATTGCTCATAAGCACGCCGAATCGGCTTCTGTGGCGTGAATCCCCAACACGCCAGATACTTCACCGCAGGCCGGCTCCACAGCGCGAAAACCATCTTCAGCTGCTCGGGCCGACGCTCGCAGATCAGCCGTTGGATGTGCTCTTCCTGCCCGGTGCTCAACCTGCGTTGCTCGCCTGCCTTGCGCCCGCGTGTGCGCCGTACCAGCGACTTCGGCCCACCAGCTTCGTACCGGTCGATGATCTTGCGGACCGCTGAGTAGCTCAGCCAACATCACGGCCAATCAGCCTTTTGTTGATGCCCCGCTTCCAGCTGCGGATGACCTGCCGGCGACGTTCGTGTTGCTCTGACGGGCTAAGTCGGCGTGCGCCTTCGTTCTCCATGACGCAGTGGACACCACGGGCGGCAGATCGCCCACACTATTTATGGGCCGAATCTACAAGCGCCTTTGCGCCAAAGCCCCCCACAGCGCCCGACAGACCTGCTGGACTCGTCGCCGCTGATGCCAAGTATTCGACTGTATTGAGCTCATCGCTCAACGCCGGGCTCGACAACCTCCATGCAGGCCATCGAAGCCATCGTTCACACCGGTCCCACAGTTCGCACCGGTCGCATTCGTCAGACTCGGGATCCAAACGGCGCTGCGTGCGTTTCAGACCGTATATGGCCTCAGGGTCACAGGTACGATGACAACCGAGACACCGACGGCGTTGAGCGTGAAGCTGCAAGTCGAGCGCGCTTGCAATCAGCAAAGGAGAGGCGTGGCCTACACCTCGGCGTGACAGCAGCCTTGCATCGTCCGCCCTGCCCGCCCCGTTACACCGTCATAGGCGCCACATCCCCCACCAGGCGCAGCCGCCCCCGCGTTTCCAGCAGGTCCACGGCCAGGTCGAGTTCGTCGTCGGCCAGCAGCGGGCCGTCGCCGGCAACGGCATAGCCCACCCAGCGGCCGCGGCCTTCGTGCTTGGCGCGATACAGCGCGGCATCGGCGATACGCAGGCTCAGCGGCCAGTCGCCGCTGCGGCTGGGGTGGGCGGGAAATAGGCTGGCGCCCATCGAGACGCTGAGCACGACGGTGCCGGTGGGGCGCACCAGCGGTTCGGCCTGCAGGCGTTCGCGCAGGCGGCGGAACAGCGCGGGCGCGTCAGCCAACGTGCTGCCGGGGCAGATCCACAGGAACTCCTCGCCGCCCCAGCGGGCGATGACGTCGCCGGTGCGGCCGCAGTCGCACAGGATGTCGCCCAGGTGCATCAGGGCGTGGTCGCCGCCTTCGTGGCCGTGCAGGTCGTTGACGCGCTTGAAGTGGTCGAGATCGAGCAGCGCGACGAGCATCGGTGCCTGCACTTGACCTTGTGTCTGGGCGGCGACGCGCGTGTCCAACCAGGTCTGCACGTAGCGGCGATTGCGCAGGCCGGTCAATGCGTCTTCCTCGCTCTGGCGGCGGATCGCGGCGTTGAGCAGTTCGAGTTCGCGGTGTTGGGCCTCGATCTCGACATTCTTGCGGGCGAGTTCGGCGTTGGCTTGACGGCGGCGGCGGCCTTCGCGCAGCTTCAGTACGACGAAGGTGCCCAGCGCCAGTAGGGCCGCCAGCAGGCCGTAGACGATGCTGCGCTGGCGCTGTTCGCTGGTCTGCAGCGCGGCAAAGGCGACCTGTTCGTCGGCGCGGGCACGCTCGACGGCGGCCAGTTCGCTCTCCTTGCGGGCCAGGCCGATGGCCGATTCGAGTTCGGCGATGCGCGTGCGCGATTCGACGTTCACCGATGCGTCGTTGAGTGCCTTGTATTCGCGCATCAGCGCAAGCGCCTCGCGGTGGCGGCCCAGCACATCGAGCGTGTCGATCATGCGCGGGTAGAGCTCCAGCCGGCGCGGCACGTTGTCGGACTGGGCGAACAGTGCACGCGAGCGCTCGAACGCGACGGCCGCAGCCTCGTGTTCGCCCAGGTCCGCATGGGCGGCGCCGATGTTGGAGTAGACGATCGCGGCATCGCCGTTGTCGCCGGCCCCTTCGATCGCGTCCGCGGCCTCGCGCAGCAGCGGCAATGCTTCACGCGGACGATTGAGGCGACGCAGCACGTTGGCCAGGTTGTTGAGGGCGGCGACGGGCGAGGCGCCCTCGGCGCGGGCGCTGTCGAGCGCTTGGCGGTAGAGCGCTTCGGCCTGGCCCAGGCGGGTGGCGCCTTCGTAGGCCGAGCCGAGGTTGCTGAGGATCTCGGCACGCGGCAGGCCGGGCCGGGGCTTGGCGTCGTAGGCGGCCAGCGCGCGACGGCCGTACTCGATGGCCTTGGGCCAGTCCTGGGCGTAGACGAACACGCCGGTGGCGTTCTGGAGCAAGGCCGGGTCGGCCGGGCGGTTGAGCGCCTTGCCCACGCGCTCGACCTCCAGCAAGGCCTCGATCGCCTCGGGCATGCGGCCTTGCTGGGCGGAAATGATGAAGACGATCTGGTTGGCGTTGTATTCCACCAGGTGCGGGTGCGTGGGCACCTTCAACAGCGCGATGCGCGCCACGCGCAAGGCGTCGTCCTGCGCGCCCATGTTGTAGTAGGACGCGGCGAGCTGCCGCCACAGTTCGGCAAGGTCCTGCTCGCCGCCGAGACGAGTTTCCAGCCGCGCGGTCTCGGTTTCGAGTTCGGCGATGCGCGCGGCATCGCGGGCCTGCCCGATGGCGCCGTTGAGCTTCTTGAGCAGGCGCAGCGTCTGCTCGGGCGTCAGGTGCGCGCCGGTGCGCAGCGCGCTGCCGATCTCGATCACGGCATCGCGTCGGCCGGCGGCACTCGCGGCGTCGACCAGCACCAGGCCCAGCGCGACATCCGGCGCAGCGGCCACGCTCGCCTGCCAGGCGGGCTCGCCGATGCGCAGGGCCGCGGCCGGGTCGCGCGAGGTGAGGTCGGCGACGCAGGCCGGCAGGTCGTCCGGCGTCGTGCAGGATGCGGCGGTGGCCGGGTCGGCGGCCAGCGAGGGGCCCACGGCAGCGAGCAGCCACGGCAACAGCAACGAATGCGAACGGGCGCGATGCGACATGGACAGGTCCCCAGCAAGACACTGGCGCGCTGGCGCTCCCTGGCCGACCGGCGCGCCGCCGTCGATCGCCCTCCCCGGTCTGCGACGCGGTGTCGCATTGCCCGGATGTCTCGTATCGGCAGCGGCTGCCCGACCTGTAGTGAAGATTAAGTGATGATGGTCACGTACGGGAGGTGGAATGCATCACGTTGCGTCCCTCGCGGGGGACAGGCTGGCATCGTGACCAGGCACGGTCGCAGGAAACAGCCGTGCGCCGAGGAAGTCGACCAGCGCGCGGACCTTCGGTGCGGGATGCCGGCTTGCCGGCCAGAGCAGGTGGAACGCCGCCGTCCGCCCGGCATGGAACACGGCGATCGCCGGCGGCGGCCTGATCGGCGGATTACTGCTCGAACGCCTGGGCCCGGGCAGCTTCGTGCCCGCGCTGCTGGTGTTACTGGCGTTTGCGCTGCCGGTGCAAGGCTGGACCCGGCGCGGTGGCAGCAGGGCCAGCGGCGTCGCGGCGCGGTAGGCAAGATGGGAGCTGTTCGGCGGTGGTGCCTGCCCTGGGGTCAGCGCGAGTGCCTATCGACGGCGCAGCGGTTGCGGTTCGCCGGCCGAGCGCATTCGAAATGCCACGCTCGCCGCTAGGACAACACCTGCCAGCACCCGCCCTTGGCCGGGCCGATCCTGGCCAGACGCCCGGCATCGCGCAGCGTGCGAATGGCGCGTTCAACGGCATGTTCGGACTTGCCGAGCCGGGCGGATCTCGAGAAACGACAGTGTCGGCGCCTTGGCCAACACGTCCAGGATGCGGTCCGTCGTTTTCCCCGGCGTTTTCCCCGGCGTCTCTGGTTGGATGGCCTCCTGAAGACTCGTCTCAATCGCGTCGAGCATGAACTCGGAGAAGGACGAACAGTCCGCTTCGCACCCGTTGCCCAGGCTCTGCGTCACCGGCGTGTTGGCATGCGGGAGATGCCGCCCGCGTTCGTTCCGAACCCGACGTGCGCCCTACCCGGTCGGCGCCATCCGTACCCGCGGCGTCAGCGCGACGCTGGCGCGGTCGCTCATCAGCTGCAGTTCGCCATCTTGGATCATCGCGGTCAGGCGCATGCCGCGCTCCAGCAGGCCGACAGCGGCCTCGACGTCGGCCGGGTCGAGATCGAGGACGGTCAGGTTCTTCAGCCGCGCGAGCGCGGCGGCCTGCTTGCTCCACCAGATCTCGGCGCTGCCGCCGCTGTAGTTCACCACGACGACGCTGCGCGCCCGGGCGCAGGCCTTGCGGATGCGGCTTTCATCGGGCTGACCGAGGTCGATCCATTGCTCGGTGTCGCCGGTGTAATCGCGCAGCCACAGGTCGGGCTCTTCGTCGTTGCTCAGGCCGCGGCCGAACTCCAGCCGCTCGTGCGCGTACAGCGCGAACGCGATCAGCCGCACCATCAGCCGGTTCGGGGTCTCCGACGGATGCTGGGCGAGCGTGAGGTTGTGTTCGGCGTAGTAATGCCGGTCCATGTCGCTGACCTGCAGTTCCAGCCGGTAGATCGTCGCGTTGGGCGCCATGCGCAGGCCATCTGGAGAGGAGCGCCATTGTAGGCGCGCGGCGCGGTCGCCGCCGGTCGCGCCGCTGCTGTCTTGCCGCCGACGCCCCGTGGACGCGCATCGGCCGGAGGCGCATTCGATCCCGACGGCCTGCGCTGTGGTCTACTGCGTGCACCGCCGACTGCGCCGCGGCCCCGGTCGCGGACAGTGCCATCTTGGCGCGTCCGCGTGCCGTTCTGATAGGCACTCGGTGCGGCAAGCACCTGTTGCGGACAACACTCGCCCACGAAAGGGATCAGATGAAGCAGATCGGACAGTTCGCCATCGCCATGGCCGCACTCCTGGGCGCCGATGCATGGGCCGATTCCACGGACGCCCCCAAGCGCCCCTCGGCCGAGCAGTTGCAGCGCCTGATCGTCGATCGGTCTCCGCAGACGCGGGTGGACACGCCCGAC
This sequence comes from Luteimonas sp. TWI382, assembly GCF_039674545.1. Taxonomy (NCBI): domain Bacteria; kingdom Pseudomonadati; phylum Pseudomonadota; class Gammaproteobacteria; order Lysobacterales; family Lysobacteraceae; genus Luteimonas; species Luteimonas sp. TWI382. Next base: position 36,530 of record NZ_JBDJNS010000012.1, on the reverse strand, counting down.
AGCGAGCGCATCACTGCACGGCGCATCGACATCGTGGATGACAAGGGCGTGATCCGCATGACGCTTTCGGGGCAGACCCCGGCGCCGATCATCGACGGCATCCAGTACAAGCGCGCGTTCAACGTGGCGGGCATGGTGCTGTACGACGAGACCGGCAGCGAGCGCGGCGGCTTGGGAACCGCCGATATCGATGGGGGGATGGCGGTGCTCGCACTGGATCATCCGGCCATGGATGCGATCGGCTGGCGGGTGTCGCCTGATGGCGACGTCCGGTTCTCGATCAACCAGGCACCGCCGCCGATCCGCGAACCCGCGTTGGACAACAAGCTGGTGCCGGGCGTACAGGTCCCCACGCGGATCGAGATGCGCGTGGCCGCCGATGGCACGCCGGCGATCGCCCTGAGCGATGCGCAAGACCGGACCCGGCTGCGCTTGACCGTCACGCCGGAAGGCTATGGCGCCATCGAGTTCCTCGATGCGCAGGGCAAAGTGGTGCACACCCTGGCGCCGGAAGCCCAGACGCCTTAGTCGCAACAGCGATCGGGCGGGCTGTCGAGCGCGGCGCCGATGCGGGCCGACAGCCAGGCGACGTCGGTCTGCGCCAGGCTCCGGCCGAATGCGACGAGACCGGCGCCGATCAGCCCCAACACGCCGCCCACCGGCAGCAACAGCCAGGCGCGTGGCGTTCCGGCGATCACCTGCAAGACGGCACCGCCCGTCCAAAGCAAGGCGAAGCCGAACCAGAACGCGAGGAAGGCGCGCACGCTCCAGTGCATCGCGAAGCGGCCGACGAGCACGCTGCCGGTGCCCGCGGGTTCGAACCTGCCGACGAACACCGGCTTGAAGGCGCTGCGCGTGCGTGGGACGTGGCGCTCGAGTACGACCCGGCCCGCGGAGACGCGGCCGATCATGACCTCCTCGCGTGGCGGCAGGATGCCGCGTCGCCGTACCCCGGTAGCCAGCCGGGCGGCGGCGACGTCAGGCGAATCGGCGCTCGCGAAGCGGGCGCTACGGGGCGACGTGGCAGATGGTCGGGCGGACATGACCCAGTCGTGGACGAGCGGGCGGGCATCGTAGGACACCGGCGTACAGCGGACACGCGCTGGCCGCCGTCTTGTGCAGATCTTCCCGCCGGCGGCACGCCTGCGTGCGGCACGCATCGTTCTGCGCCCGCGGCATCGTGTCGCATTGGCACCCCGCCGGTTCGCCCCAACGTGCTGTGGACCGGACGCAGCCGCTTGCATCGCGACGCCGCCGACGCAGGGTCTCCTTGGACAGCTCTCCCTGCCTGTTGTGTCCACGAGCTGCCCATCCCTGCGAAGGAGACACCCATGGCATTTGCGACCACCAATCCCTACACCGGCGAGACCGTCAAGACGTTCGAGGAGGCCACGCCGGCTGAGATCGACGCGGCCGTCGGCCGCGCGCACGCCGCGTTCCTGCGCTGGCGCGAGACCTCGTTCGAGCAGCGTGCACAGGTGTTGCGCCGCGCCGCCGAACTGCTGCGCGCCAAGCCGCGTGCGTTCGCGCAGATCCTGACCCTGGAGATGGGCAAGCTGATCGGCGAGGCCGAGGCCGAGGTCGAGCTGTGCGCCAAGATCCTTGACTACTACGTCCAGCACGGCGCCAAGGCGATGGGCCCGCGCTACCTGCCCGCCGAAGGCTTCGGCGAGACCGACGTGCAGTTGGTCAAGGAGCCGCTGGGCGTGCTGTTCGCGGTGGAGCCGTGGAACTTCCCGTTCTACCAGGTGATCCGCATCACCGCGCCGCAGGCGACCGCGGGCAACGCGATCGTGCTCAAGCACGCGGCCAATGTGCCGCAATCGGCGCTGGCGATGGCGCAGTTGTTCCGCGACGCCGGCGCGCCGGACGGGCTGCTGACCAACCTGTTCGTCTCGCATGACAACGTGGAGCGCGTGGTCGCCGACCCACGCGTGCGCGGTGTGGCGCTGACCGGCAGCGAGCGCGCGGGCTCGGCGGTGGCGGCGCTGGCGGGCAAGTACATGAAGAAGAGCACGCTGGAACTGGGCGGCGCCGATGCGTTCATCGTGCTGTCGGATGCCGACGTGGCACAAGCCGCGAAGTGGGCGGTGTTCGGCCGCCACTGGAACGCCGGCCAGGTGTGTGTGTCGTCCAAGCGCATCATCGTCGAGGCGCCGGTGTACGAGCAGTTCCTCGAGCACTACCGCGCCGGCGTGGCCGCGCTGCAGGCCGGCGACCCGATGGACCCGGCCACGACGTTGGCGCCGCTCTCATCGCAAGGCGCGCGCGACGGGCTGGCGCGGCAGGTCGAAGAAGCGATCGCCAACGGCGCCAAGGCCGAGACGCTGGGTGCGCCGGTGCCCACGCAGGGGGCGTTCTACCAGCCGACGCTGCTGACCGGCATCACCGGCGACAACCCGGCCTATCGCACCGAGTTCTTCGGACCGGTGAGCCAGGTCTACCGCGTGGCTGACGAGGACGCGGCGATCCAGCTGGCGAACGACTCGCCCTACGGCCTGGGCGGTTCGGTCTTCAGCCAGGACACCGAGCGCGCCAAGCGCGTGGCCGCGCGGCTGGAGACCGGCATGGTCTACATCAACCAGCCCACCGGCGTGAAGGCGGATATTCCGTTCGGCGGGGTCAAGAACTCGGGGTACGGCCATGAGTTGATCGACCTGGGATTGACGGAGTTCGTCAACGAGAAAGTCGTCGTGGTGACGGACATCCACGGGTCGTTCTGAGGCACGCTCGCCCCCACCCCAGCCCTCCCCCGCGTGCGGGGGAGGGAGTGGATAGGCGCGCTGATGGCGGATAGCCGCGGGTGTTCTGACGACGACTTCGTTGGGGGCATTAGTCGTCCTCGTCGTCCGAGGACGGCGGCATGCCGCGGTCGGGCTTCGGGGGGATGTCGTCGCCGCCCTGGTCGCTCGGCGGCACGATTTCGCCGTAGTAATAGCCGCTCTTGTCCTTGTAGACCGTGCCCGGGCCGTCGTCGGTGCTCGGTTCAAAGTGATCCAGGCGCACGACGACAGCGCCGGCCAGGACATACAGGTCCGGATTGGTGTTGTTGCGGTTGAGGTACGACCTCCACTTTGCGATGCCTTTCTGCTTCTCGCTGTGCCGTTCGCTGATCGCGCTGTTGCGGGCGGTGGTGGCCTTCTTGTTGGTGTCGATGATCGGCATTGCCTTGCTCCTGCCTGGATGACAAGCCCAGCCTGCAACCGCGCGCCGGCCAGGCCCATCGGACCGGTGCTGATTCCGGCCGGGCCGCTGAGCTGAGTTCTGCTGCAACGCGGCGATGCCCAGCGCCCCGCGGCGCCTTTGCTCATGCGGCATCGCGCAATGGCGACGAATCGCGCCTGCTTCCTGCCCGGTTACAGCCGCTGCATCAGCGCGGGAATCTCGTCGCCGATTTCGCGGGCGAGGAAACCGACCAGGCCCCGCCGCCGCGAGAGCCGTGCGCCCGCGCGGGCATGCAGGTGCACGCCCCAGGCGGCAGCCTGTTCGGGCGCCGCGCCGCGCGCGAGAAGACCGGCGATGAGACCGGCGAGGACATCGCCCGAGCCCGATGTGCCGAGACCTGCGCTGCCGGTGGTGTTGATCCAGATGCGGCCGTCGGGCGCGGCAATGGTGGTGGTCGGGCCCTTGAGCACCAGCACCACGTTCCAGTCGCGTGCGTGATCGCGGGCGACGGCCTGCGCGTCGGCGGAAATCGCGTCGGCATCGGTGTCCAGCATGCCGGCCATCTCACCGAGATGCGGGGTCATGATCGTGGCGCCCTGCCCGGCCCGTCGCCGCAATGCGCGCACGACCTCGGGCTGCAAGGCGCCGGCGTCGAGCACGACCGGACAGGCGGCCGCCTCGAGCACTGCCGCGACGACGCGTCGCGTGGCCGTGGTGCAGTCCATGCCGGGGCCGACCAGCACCGCGCCTGCGCTGCGGGCTGCATCGGCGGCGTCGCGGCCGAGGTCGCGGATCGCGCCGTGCCGGGTGCCCGGCAGCCCCATGACCTTGGCCTCGGGCATTGCGATCGCCAGCGGCAGCGCGGCCTCGGCGACGGTCGCTACCTGCAGTTTGCCCGCGCCGGCACGCAGCGCCGCCAGACCGGCCAGCAGCACGGCACCAGGCACCTGCACGCTGCCGCCGATCGCCAGCACGCGGCCGCGGTCCTCCTTGCTCTCGCCAGCCGAGGGGTCCGGCAACGGCCAGGCGCGCAGCAGCGGCGCGGTCAGCCGGCGCACGGCAGGCCGGCGCGGCATGCGCGCTGTCATTTTGGTCCGGCCGGGGTGTCGGCGGCGTCGGTCACCGGCGCCCCGCCCGCCTCGACCGGCAGCGCGAAGTTCGCGACCTTCAGCTCGAAGCGGGCGTCGCGCCAGTTGCGGTCGAGTGCGTACTCGGTGATCGAACAGTTGGGCACGTCGGCCTCGCGGTCGATGGCGAGGATCTGCTGTTCGTCCATGCACTCGAGCAGATAGCGAAAGCAGTTGACGATGACCTGATGGGCGACGATCAGCACGCGCTCGCCGACATGGTCGCGGCGCAACACCTCGGTCACGCTGCGCAGGCGCAGCAGCACGTCGCACCAGCTTTCGCCGCCTGGCGGGCGGAAATAGAACTTGCCGACCTGCGCGCGCTGCGCCGCCAGTTCCGGGAACGTGGCCTGGATGCCGGCCACGGTATAGCGGTCGAGAATGCCGAACTCCTTCTCGCGCAGGCGCTCGTCGACGCCGATGTCGGCGCGATCGATGCACAGTGCATCGGCCACCGCATGGATGGTCTGCTGGGCGCGGACGAACGGCGAGGTCAGCAGCACGTTGGGGCGTTCGTCGGCCGGCAGCTCGGCGAACCAGGCGGCCAGCGCTTCGGACTGACGATGCCCGAGGTCCGAGAGCGGGGTGTCGGCGTCGCGGGTCTCGATGTCGATCAGATGGGTCTGTGCGAGCTCGGCCTCATCGCGCGCGACATTGCCGGCACTTTGTCCATGCCGCACGATCCACAGCCGGTCGGGCCAGTCGGTGTGACGGAGCCGCGCCATCGCTCAGCGCTCCGCGCGGCGTGCGCCGCGGGCAAGGGGCGAAGCCGACGTGAGGCGGCTGGCCCACACTGCGATCGGGACGCGGCCGAGGCCGCAGGCGCGCATCATCATGCAGATCTCCGTTGTGTGGCACCGCAGGATCGCCAGCGAATCGTCAAGGAGGCGCGAATCCGCGTGTGGGCGGAGGGCGCCCCCACCCCAGCCCTCCCCCGCATGCGGGAGAGGGAGTGATGCTGCGTGCGGTGGGCGTCAGGTGGGTGGCTGTCGCGCCAGCGGGGCGTGCTCGGCCATCAGCGCGATGATCCAGTCGATGAACACCCGCACCTTCGCGCTGACGTGGCGATTGGGCGGGAATGCGATGTGCATCGGCATCGGATCGAGTTGCCAGTCCTCGAACAGGCGCACCAGGGCGCCGCTCGCCGCCGGGGCTTTGGCCATGTAGTCGGGCAGCCACAGCACGCCCAGACCGGCGAGGCCGGCGGCGAGGTAGGCATTGCCGTCGTCGAGTGCGACCACGTAGCGCCCTTGCGCCTGCAGGTGTTCGTCGCCGCGGCGCATCGCATACGGCAGCGCCCTGCCGGTGCGCGCCCACAGGAAGCCGACGATGCGGTGCGCGCTGTCCTCCAGCTCGCGCGGATGCGCCGGCAGGCCCATGCGTTGCAAGTACGCGGGCGCGGCGTACACACCGAGCTGCAGGTCGCCGACGTGCCGCGCGATCAGGGACTGGTCGGTGATCGTGCCACCGCGCACCACGCAATCGACGTGTTCGCCGATCAGGTCGACGCGGCGGTCGCTGACGCCGAGGTCGAGCTGGATGTCCGGGTAGCGGGCATGGAACTGCGGCAGCGCGGGCACCAGCACCAACTGCGCGAACGGGCTGGGCACGTCCACGCGCAGCCGCCCGCGCGGCGCGGCGACGGCGCTCGACAGGCTGGTCTCGGCATCATCCATGTCGGCCAGCAATTGCACCACGCGGTCGTAATAGGCGGCGCCATCGGCAGTCACATTGACCTGGCGCGTGGTGCGGTTGAGCAACCGCACCCGCAGCCGCGCCTCCAACTGCTGGACCAACTGCGTCACTGTCGTGCGGCTCATGTGCAGCGTGGCCGCGGCCTTGGTGAAGCTGCCGGTCTCCACCACGCGCGCGAAGGCCTGCATCGCATCGAAACGGTCCATCGGGCGTCCCACAGAAAGGATTGTCCGGATTCTACGAACAGTGCTGGACAGCGCAGCGCGTTTATCCCGCCGCCGGCGGCCACCACACTGGGGTCTGTCCTGTTCTGGAAGGTGCACCGCCATGACCGCACGCGATGTCGTGTTTCCCGCTCACCGCCATGCGCTGTACGAGCGCCATCGTTACTCGCCGGCAGTCCGCGCCGACGGCCTGCTGTTCGTCTCCGGTCAAGTCGGCAGCCGCGAGGACGGATCGCCGGAGCCGGACTTCGAACGCCAGGTGCACCGGGCGTTCGAGAACCTCAATGCGGTACTCGATGCCGCCGGCTGCACATTCGACGACGTGATTGATGTGACGTTCTTCGTCGTCGACCCGGCGACCCGCTTCGAGCAGGCGTGGGCGATCGTGCCCGAGTACTGGGGACAGGCGCCGTTCCCGACTGCGACCGTGGTCGGTGTGACCTGGCTGGCCGGCTTCGATTTCGAGATCAAGGTGGTCGCCAAGCTCCCGCGCGACGCGGGCTGAGCCGCCACGGCGCAATCAAGGCAATCGGCAGGACGGGCCCCGCAGGCCCCGTCCGTCATCGTGTGTGAAGCGCCGTCAGCCGGCGGGCGGCGGTGATGCCGGCGCAGGCGCGTCGGCAGATGGGGGCTCCGCGGGCGCGGAGGTTGCGGCCGGGGCCGTGGCCGCCGCTGCCCCGGTCGGCACGATCCGCCAGATGGTGTTGGCCAGGTCATCGGCGACCAGCAGCGCGCCGCGCGGGTCCACCGCCACGCCCACCGGGCGGCCACGGGCCTTGCCGTCCTCGCCGAGAAAGCCGGTCGCGAAGTCGATCGCCTCGCCCGACGGACGGCCGTCGCGGAACGGGACGAACGAGACCTTGTAGCCAACCGGCGGATCGCGGTTCCAGCTACCGTGCTGGCCGACGAACACGCCGTTGGCGAACTGCGCGCCCATCGCGGGCGACGAGAACGCCAGGCCGAGCGCGGCGACGTGCGAGCCGAGTGCGAAGTCCGGCACGATCGCGCTGGCGACCTTGTCCGGTTTCTGTGGCCGCACCCGCTCATCTACATGCTGCCCCCAGTAGCTGTAGGGCCAGCCGTAGAAGCCGCCGGGGCGCACGCTGGTCAGATAGTCGGGCACGAGCTCGTCGCCGATCTCGTCGCGTTCGTTGACCACCGCCCACAGCTGGTCCATGCCCGGCTGCATCGCCAGCGCGGTCGGGTTGCGCAGCCCGGTCGCGAAGACACGATGGAAGCCGGTCTGCGCGTCGACCTGCCAGATCATCGCGCGGTTCTCTTCCACTGCCAGCCCGCGCTCGGTGATGTTGCTGTCCGAGCCGATGCCCACGAACAGGTAGCGACCGTCATGGCTGATCGCCAGCGACTTGGTCCAGTGGTGGTTGATCGCCGCCGGGAGCCGGGTGATCTCCTGCGGCGGCCCAGCGGCATTGACCGCGCCGGGCGTGTAGTCGAAGCGCAGCAGCGCATCCTGCGTCGCGACATAGATCGAATCGTTGCCGAAGGCCAGGCCATACGGCGCATCCAGACCCTCGGCGAAGATCGAGCGACTCTCGTAGGCACCGTCGCCATCGCCGTCGCGCAGCAAGGTGATGCGGTTGCCGCTTTCGACTTGGGTATTGCCGCGGCCCTTGATGACGCCGGCAATGATGTCCTTGGGCGTGAGCTTGGGCGCGCGGCCGCCGCGGCCCTCGGCAACCAGGATGTCGCCGTTGGGCAGCACCAGCATCTGTCGCGGAATCTGCAGGTTGTCGGCGATCGGCGTGATCTCGTAGCCCTCGGGCACCTGCGGGCGCGCGTCGCCCCATTGCGCCGGCAGCGACACTTTCAGCGTCGGGAACAGGCCTCGCTGCGGCTTGGGCAGGTCGGGCGACGGGCCGACATAGGTCTCGTCCGGCGTACCGCTGCAGGACGCGAGCGCGAACGCCAGCGCGGGCACCAGCACACGCAAGGCGGTTTTCGATCGGGAATGCCGGATGTTCATGCCACGACCTCCCGGCGGCGGAGCGTGCCGCCCAGTGCAAACCACAGGGTCGCGGCGATCGACAGCACGCACAGCGTCGACCACACCAGTGCCTGCGGCATCTTCTGCCACGCATCCATCGCGTGGATCAGCGAATTGAGAAAGCCCAGCACGCAGGTCAGCGCCAGCAGGCCGACATAGAGGAACCGCGTGCGCGTGCGCGCGGTCGGCGTGGCCAGCGAGACCAGCGCCCAGACCAGGCCAATGACCGCGAACACCATCGCGCCGACCAGCAGCCAGGACGCGAAATTGGTCCACTGGATCTCGTAGCTGCGCGCGTAGGCGATATCGGCCATCAGCGCGCCGAGAAACAGCGGGAATGCGCTCGTGACCAGCAGCATGTGCAAGGGGTGCAGCGGCCTGTGCAATGGCGCCACGACGACAGGGCGTGTGTCCATGGACCGTCTCGATGAGGGCGGGACGCGCGCGGGCTACGCGCGGCACCGGCCATCCTCCCCGAAGCGGCGGCAAGAGCCGGTGAAACGGCCGCAATGTGGGCGCCCTGCCCGCGCCGACCACGCCCAGGCGGCCGCCACCGGCGCCTCAGGCCTCGAGATGGGCCCAGAGGGCGTCCGGGACCGGTGCCAGGGCTTCCAGCGTGGGCTTGCCGAACAGATAGCCCTGGAACAGCGGCACGCCCAGCACCCGCAGCGCGTGGTACTCGGCGTCGCGTTCGACGCCTTCGGCGAGCACCGTGCAGCCCAGCGATTGGGCGATTCGCACCACGCCGCCGATGATCGCGGCGCGGTTGGGGTCGACGTCGACATTGCGCACCAGCGCCATGTCCAGCTTGAGCAGGTCGGGCTGGAAGTCCGCCAACAGGCTCAGGCCGGCGTAGCCGGCGCCGAAATCGTCAATCGCGGTCAGAAAGCCGCGGCTGTGGTAGTCGCGGAAGATCCGGGTCAGGTGGCCGTGGTCGCGCACCTGTTCCGATTCCGCAGTCTCGAAGATCAGCTTGTCGGTCGGGAAGCCGAAGGTCTGCGCGGCGGCGAGCGTCAGACGGATGCAGGTCGCCGGCTCGTAGACGGCGTTGGGAAAGAAGTTGATCGACAGGCGCTCGCGCAGGCCCAGACGCGCGGCGGTCTCGATCGCCTTGACCCGGCAGGTCTGGTCGAAGCGATAAAGCTGCTCGGGCGCACCTGGGCGATGAGCGCCGCAGCGCCACCGCCATCCATCGACCGCACCAGCGCTTCATAGCCGAAGATCGAGCGGTCGCGCGCATCGACGATCGGCTGGAAGGCCATGCGGACATCGAAGCCGAGCGGATCGTCGGCGCCACAGCCACGACAGGGATTGGGATGGCGCGCATCGCCGAACACAGTCTGCAGGTACACGGGCGCTCCCTCGAGCCGTCGGGTCTTGCGGTGGGTCGCGGGCGCGATCGTGCCCCCGAGTCCCGTCATGCTACGTGATGCGAGCAGCGCGATCGCGCACCTTCTCTACGCCAGACTGAAGCGCTCCCACGCACACGAATCCTGTTCACATCAGCGACCGCACACGAGTCCGGGTCACATCAGCGACCGAAACCCCGGACGCGTCCCTGTCGCCCTCCCCCGCTCGCGGGGGAGGGTTGGGTGGGGGGCCAGGCGTCACGCGCTGGAGGGTACGCAGACCGGCGCCCTTGCCAGCGCCACGTGCAAAAGACCACGCCAGGTCCAGCCCGGCGTGGTCTTGGGGCAGTCTGACCAACGCCGTCAGGGCGTGGCGTTCGTCGCAGGCAGCAAGGTGTCGATCAGGAAGGTCATGCGCAAGGCCATGAGTTCGGGGTTGCGGAATGCGTCGCTGACGCCGTGCCCGCCCTCCTCGTCCTCGAGGAAGTACACCGGTGCGCCGACGTCATCGAGCCGCGCCGCCAGCTTGCGGGCATGGCCCGGTCCGACGCGGTTGTCCTCGGTCGAGATCGTCACCAGGAACGGCGGATAGGTCACGCCCGCGCGCACGTTCTGCATCGGCGAGTACGCGCGCATCGCGGCCGCCTCGTCGGGCTTGTCGGGATCGCCGTACTCGTTGATCCAGGCCGCACCCATACCCATGTGCCGCATCCGGATCAGGTCGGTCAGCGGCACATCGCTGACCACCGCACCGAACAGGTCGGGACGCTGGGTGCCCAGCGTCGCCGACAGCAGGCCACCGTTGGACATGCCGAACACGCCGATCTTCGCCGGCACCGTGTAGCCGCTCGATACCAGTTGCTCGGCCACGGCGATGAAGTCGTCGTAGGAGCGCTGGCGCTGGGTGCGGATCGCCGCCTGGTGCCAGGCCTCGCCACGCTCGCCGCCGCCGCGCACCGCCGGAATCGCCAGCGAGCCGCCGCGGTCGAGCCACAGCTTGAAGGCCGGGCCACCGACCGTGTGGTCGAAGTAGCCGGGGCGGTAGGAGATGCCGAACGCGCCGTAGCCGGTCATGAACAACGGCTGCGGACCGGGTGCCAGCGTCTTGGGTCGCAGCAGCCAGTAGTCGACCGTGGTGCCGTCACGCGAGGTTGCGGTGCGGATCTCGGTGATGTAGCCCGTGCCGTCGAACAGGCTGCGGTCCTCGGCCAGCAGGCGCAGCGGTTGTCCGGGCCGGTACAGCGACTGCCGGCGCGGTGCGACGAACCCTTCGCGAGTCACGATCAGGTCGTCGGCCGAACTGCCGCCGCCACGCACCGACAGCGTATCGCCCGGTGCGCCGGCGATCGCTTCGTCCACGCGCCAGCCCGCCTCGCCCGGCGTCGCCAGCAGCACGCGCGGCACCAGCAGTTGGTTGACCACGAACGCCAGCTTGCCCTGGGCGCTGGCGATGTCGCTGCGGCCGCCCAGGTAATCGCCGTCGGCGGGGGTATAGATCCGAGTGACGCGCGCACCGGCCGTCGCCGGATCGGTGTTCCAGGCCAGCAGCGTCTCGGCCGGGTACGCCGTGCCTTCGACCGTGGCATCGACGCCGAGTTGCACGACCACCTGTCCGCCGACCAGCGCCTGCACGGCCATCGGCTTGAGCGCGCGCGGCAGCGGCGCTTGTTCGACCACGCCGTCTTGGCCGACGCCGAAGACCTCGAAGGTGGAGTAGTCGATCGCGCGCACGATCACGCCGCGGCGCTGCGCCCCTTCGCCGACCGCGAACAACTGCACGATCGCATCGGTCGGCTGGGCGGCGTAAACCTCACGCGCGCGCGCCAATGGTTCGCCGCGCTGCCACAGACGTACCGACGCCGGCCAGCCGGCCATCGTTGTCGGCGCGCCATCGGCAGTGTGCTCGACGAGCACCTGGTCGGGGCCCATCCATTCGGCGAAGGCGCGGGCCTTCGGTGTGCGGAAGCCGTCGTCGACGAAGCGCGCGGCGTCCAGATCGAACTCGCGGATCTCGACCTCGTCGCCGCCCGCCGGCGACAATCGCAGCAGGCAGCGCGCGAACGTCGGCGCGAGGCAGGCGCTGGACAGGTCGTAGGCCTGCAGCTCGAACGGCGTGCCTTCGGCCTGACGCAGTTGCCCGACATCGAGCACGGTGCGCCACGGCCCAGGTAGGCCGTCTGCGTCGCGGTCGGCGCGCTGCAGCAGGCCATAGGGATGCGCGGCGTCGCGGAAGAAGCGCAGCGCCCGCGGGCCCATCAAGGTGATGTCCGGTTCAGCGGCGCCGGTGGCGAGCGCACCGGCCAGTTCGGCCTTGACCTGGGCATAGGCGGGCATCGCGCGGATCGCGGCTTCCGAGGCCGCGGTCTTGGCGCGCGCCCACTCCAACGCGCGGGCGTCGTGCGGCGGTTCCAGCCATTGCGGATCGGCGGTCTGCGCCATCGCCGGTGCGAGGGCCGCGAGCGCCGAGAGTGCCAGCAGCCGGGCACCGGGGTGAATCCGTTGCGAGAAAGGCATGAGGTCGGTCCTGTCGAAAGACCGGCGCCCGTCACCGGGCGCCGGCCGGGGCGGGTCAGAAGCTGTAGCGCACCAGCACGCCGAAGGTCCGCGGCCGCAAGCGGTTGGCCACGCCCAGGGTCGTGCGGGCATTGAGCGCACCGTCCTCATTGGTGAGGTTTTCGCCGTAGAGGAAGGCCGACCAGCCAGCATCGGCCTCGACGCCGATGCGCGCATCGAGCATCGTGATCGCATCGCCTGGCGAACCCGCGGTCAACGCGGTCTTGCGCGCCGAGTCGTGGACCAGACCGGAACGCACCACGCCGCGCAGGTCGCTGCGGATGTCCCAGCTGTAGGCGGCCGAGGCCGACAGGCTATTGCGCGGCACGTTGTAGACGTCAGTGCCCTTGTTGAGCGGGGTGCCGGGCACGTCGGCAACGTAGGTGGCGTCGATGACCGCGCCACCGAGCTGCAGCATCAGCGATGCGGTCGGCGTGTAGACCAGGTTGAATTCGACGCCCTTGTTCTCGGTGCCCTTGGAGTTGGTCAGGCCGTTGATGGTCGAGGTGATCGGCACGCGCACCGCCACGTCCTTCCAGTCGCTGTAGAACAGCGCGCCTTCCACCAGCAGGCTGCCGTCGAGGAACAGCGACTTGGCACCGAGCTCGTAGGTGGTGATCGAGTCGGGATCGATGGTCGACGGCAACACGATGCCGTTCTGCTCGGCCAGCAGGATCGAGGAGATCGGCTGCAACTGGCCGGAGCGGAAGCCGCGCGCCGCACTGGCGTACAGCGTGGTGTCGCGCTCAGGCTTGAAGGACACCGACACGCGCGGGTTCCAGCTGTCGAAGTTCGCATTGAGCGTCGAGGTGCGCGTGGTGGAGACCGAGATCGCGTCGACGTCGTCGCTGAAGTAGCGCAGACCGCCGGTCAGTGCCCAGCGTGGATCGGGCAACTTCACCGTCACCTCGCCGAACACCGCGTAGGCGTCATTGGTCTGGCTGGACCGGCTCGGCGGCGCACCGCCGACCTGCGAGCCGTCATTGCGCTGCGCCTTGCGCAGGTAGTAGCCCATGGTCCAGTCGACCTGGCGGTCGCCGGTGGACGACCAGCGCAATTCCTGGGTGCGCACCTGCAGGTTGATGTTGCTGACGTAGGTCGTCGTCGGGTTGAGCTTGCCGTCGTTGGCGTAATCGAGCTCGGCATCAGCGAACGAGTAGAACAGTTCCGAGCCGCCGAAGTCATAGGTGCTGACGAAGCTGGCGGTGTGCCACTTGTCGTCATTGCTGTAGAACGAGTTGGTCGTCAGGTCGTCGAGTGCGCCATTGCCGCCACCGGGCGCCTTGGATTCGTACTTCCAGTACGCCAGGTCCATGGTCCACTGGTCGACAGGCGCAAAGCGCACCTTCACCCGTCCAGTCTTCACGCGCTGTTCGTTGATGTCCTTGTTGCCGGTGACATTGTCGTCGGTCCAGCCCGAGAGCTTTTCGTCGGTGATCGCCACGCGCGCGGCCAGACGATCCTCGATCAGCGGAATGTTCACCACGCCCTTGCCGCCCCAGCCGTTGCTGCCGCCCTTGGTCGTCGAGGCCGACCCCTCGAAGGCGCCGCCGAAGGTGTTGAAGTCGGGCTTGCGGGTGAGAATGCGCACCGTGCCGCCCATCGAGCCTTCGCCAAACAGCGTGCCCTGCGGCCCCTTGAGGATCTCGACACGGTCGATGTCCCACGAGCGCGCTTCGGGATACCACGGCACGCTGACGCCGGTGAACGGGATCTCGTCGAGGTAGTAGCCGTTGTCGTTGCCGCCCAGCGAGCTGGACACGCCGCGGATCTGCACCTGGGTGAAGCCGCCGCCGTTGTCGACCGAGGCGGCACCGGGCGTCATCGTGATGATCTCCGAGACGTTGTTGATGCCGAAGGCGTCGATCTGCTCGCCGGTAATGGCCGACATCGCGATCGGCACGTCGATCTGGCGCTCGCTGCGCTTGCGCGCGGTCACAGTGACGCTGCCCAGCTCCTTGACCGTGGCGTCGTGCGAGGTGGCCTGGGCCGCGCCGTCGGCCTGGGCGTCGGTGGCGATGGCGTCGTTCGCATGCGCATTCGCCGCGAACAGCAGGGCCGTGGCGATACCCACGCACAGCACCTGGCGAACGGGGGCGGATGGACGATGCGAAGCTCGGGCGATACGGGTCACGGCTCTCTCCTGGCGATCGGTGGGGCGCGATGTGCGCGTCGAAGACCCGCGGTGTGCGTGGCCTTCCGAAAGCCGTGACGATTGGATGAAGAAAAAGTGAAATGCGCGTGTCATGCGCATGGATCAGTAGCGTGTCTCGAACTCCACGCCCACCGTCAGCGGCCGCAGGCGCGTCGCCATGCCGCGGATGTTGCGGGCATCGTCGGCGCCCGATTCGTTGGTCAGGTTGTCGCAGTACAGGGCCAGGCTCCAGCCCGCGTCCGACTCCAATCCCACCCGGGCATTCGCCCACACGATGGCGTCGCCCGGCGTGCCCTGGGTCAACGAGACCCGGCGCGCACTGTGATAGCGCAGCCCGGCACGCGTGACGAGTTGCAGGCCGTTGCGCACATCGTAGCGATGCTCGGCCGATGCCCCCGCGGTCAGCCGCGGAATGTTGTAGACCGGCGTGCCCGGCACGATGGTCGTGCCCTCGACGCGTGCGATGTAGGCGGCATCGATCCATGCGGCCTCGAGCTGGAAGTCGGTGTCGGCGCGCGACTGCACGGTCAGCCCCAGTTCGGCCCCGCGGATGTGCGCCCCTTCCGAATTGGCCAGGCCGTTGAACACGTCAGTCACCGGCACGCGAATGGGCACGTCGCGCCAGCGGCTGTCGAACACCGCGGTCTCGAGCAGCACCCGGCGATCGTGCAGCAGCAGCTTCGCCCCGACTTCGCTGGTCAGGATGCGGTCGGCGTCGATCTTGGTCGGCAGTGCGATGCCGGCCGCCTGCGCCAGCAGCACCGAGGTCACCGGCTGCAACTGGCCGGAGCGGAAGCCCTTGGCAACGCTCGCGTAGACAGTGGCGTCCGCGGTCGGCTTCCACGACACCCCCAAGCGGGGATTCCAGCTGTGGAAGGTCTCGTCGAGCAGCGTCTGGGCATCTGTGGTCAGCGACGCGCCGCGCACACGATCCTCGAAGTAGCGCAACCCCAGGTTGACACTCCAGTCCGGCATCGGCAGCTGCAGCGTCGCGTCGCCGAAGTACGCCGCGCCGTCGTTGGTCTGCCGTGCGCGGCTGGGCGCAACGGCCCCGATCGCGGCGACATCGGCGCGGGCCGCATGCCGCCGGTAGGCACCGAGCGTCCACGACAGCGCGCCGCGACCGGTCGAGCTCCAGCGCAACTCGTCGGTCCGCAATGCGATATCGATCGCGCTGGCGTAGGCGACGCCGGGCAGGATCTCGCCAGCCTGCTGCTGTGCGAGGTCGGCCTGGGCATGCGTGTAGACCAGCGTCGAGGCGTCGGCCTCGAAGGTGCTGACCAGGTTGGACGTGGTCCAACGCACATCGCGACCGTAGAAGTACGACGTCCGCATCGCGTCATCGGCTGCATAACCGCCGCCCGGCGCGTCGGAGTCGTAAGTCCAGTGCGCGGCGTCGAGCCGCCAGCGGTCGGTGGGCAGCGCGGACAGGCGCAGGCGGCCGGTGCGCACGTGCTGGGTATTGATGTCGCGTCGACCGTCGCGGGCGTCATCGACCCAGCCGGGCAGCGATTCGTCGGTGGCGACCGCACGCAGCGCCAGGCGTTCGGCCACCAGCGGCAGATTGGCCATCAGCTTGGCACTGCGGCCGTTGCCGCCGCCGCGCACGGTCGACAGGCCCGCGGTGGCGCGCAGCGCGACGCCATCGAAGGCCGGCGCATGAGTCAGGATGCGCACCGTTCCGCCCATCGAGCCTTCGCCAAACAGCGTGCCCTGCGGGCCGCGCAGGACCTCGACGCGGTCCAGGTCGAATGCGCGCGCGTCGGGATGCCAGGGCACGGTGACGCCGGTGAACGGGATTTCGTCGATGTAGTACCCGTTGTCGTTGCCGCCCAGCGAACTCGACACCCCGCGGATCTGCACCTGGGTGAAGCCGCCGCCGACATCGACCGTCGAGGCGCCGGCCACCGAATCGATCGCCTGGGCGACATTCATGACACCGGCAGCCTCGAGCTGCGCGCCGCGCAGCGCGGTCACCGCCAATGGCACATCCAGGCTGCGCTCGCTCCGGCGCCGTGCGGTCACCTGCACTTTGCCCATATCGACCGGCGTACGCGTCGACGCCGGTGCCGGCTGCCTCGGCGGCCCCGGGACGCGCGGTGGCGCCGCCGCCGGCGCGATGGCGACGACGCCGTCCTCGCTGACGCGAAAATCGAAGCCGCTGCCGGCGAGCAATCGCCGCAAGGCATCGCGATCGTCCATCGCGCCCTGCACCCGGGGTGTCCTGGGCGCGGCGCGCAGATCGCCGATCGCCACGAACTGCCGCCCCGACTGCTCGGAGAACTGGATCAACGCATCCTCGAGCGCCTGCGGCGGCAGATCGAAGACGGTCCGCGTGGCCGCTGGCTCGGCGGCGTGCAGGGGGGCGGTCCACAGCGAAAACGCCGCCACCGCCGACAGCAGCCATCGCGCGCCCGCCCCCGACCGCAGAGCGCGGGGAACGCAGGATGCCGCCCGGCGACGGTGTGCGCTCAAGTTCTTCGGCGTCTCCCGGTCATTGCAGCGCCCGCGCGGCCGCCGCATCCGGCCCACTGTGATCGGACGTGCGCGGGTCGGGGCCGGACCGGGTCAGCACGATCCGCTTGCCATCGCGTACGACGCGCAGCGACAGCGCACGGGCGACGCTGTCGAGCCAGGCGTCCAGGTCGCCCGTCTGCCAGCGGCCGGTGACCTGCAACCGCGCCATGGCCTCGTCCTGCAGCACGATCGGGCGGGACGAGTAACGATTGAGATCGGCGACCACGTTGCGCAGCGACTCGCGCCGATAGGTCACCTTGCCGTCGAGCCAGGACAGCGTCGACGCGGGCTCGTGCGCCACGGGCGCGAGCAGCGGCCCGTCCTCGACCAGGGTGGTGCTCTGGTTCGCCGCCAGTTGCACCACCTGGTGCGCCGAACCGCCGTCGACCCGCAGGTCGGTCACCTGCACGCGGCCCTCGGTGACCGAGACGCGCTCGCCCTCGGTGCGGCGCGCGACCACGAAACGGGTGCCCAGCGCCTGCGCCATCGCGCCACCGGCGCGAACCTCGAACGGCCGCGCAGGATCCTTCGCAACCGAGAAATAGGCCTGCCCGCGGACCAGTTCCACCTGTCGCCGCTGGCTGCTGTACTGCACGACGACCTCGCTGCCGGCATCGAGATCGATGCGCGAGCCGTCGGCGAGCGTCGCCTGTCGCGGCATGCCGACGGCAGCGACCAGGTGCATCTCGGGCCCGGCGTCCGGCACATCGGCTCGCCACAGGCCCACCGTCACTGCGACCGCGGCGACGCCCGCGGCAAGCGCCGCCCAGGCGCCGGCACGGCGACCGCGGCGGCCCGCACGCGTCGTGCGCACCGACGGACGCGGCCGGAACGTGGCCTCAGTGACGGCCGGAATCGTCGCGGCGCGCGCGCCATCCCCGCCTGCCGGGACTGCGCGCGTCGCTTGCGTCTCGCGCGCGGCCTGGACGCGGCCGGGGTCGACGTCGGCGGCCGCCTCCCAGAGCAGATCGATGTCGGCGAACGCCTGCGCATGTAGCGGCGAGGCCTCCATCCAGGCATTCCAGGCGTCGACGTCGGCGTCGCTCAGGTCGTGCTCGCCCAGCCGGATGAGCCAGGTCGCGGCCTCTTCGAGCGCCTGGGCGCGGCGCGCGGCAGTGGGGTCATGCATGGTCGTCGCCTTCCGCATCGTCCCTGAGTTCGTCGAAACGCTGCTGGCACAGCGCCAACGCGCGCGCGACATGGATTCGCACCATCCGGTCGGTGAGGTTCAGACGTTCCCCCGCTTCCTTGAAACTGCATTGCTCCATTCGCACCAGGCGGAACGCCTCGGCGCACTTCTCCGGCAGCTCGGCGAGCACGGCCGGCAGCCGCTCCACCACCCGCCGGGCGCGCGCGGAGCGCTCGGGATCGGTGCCCGGGTCGGGCCACAGCTCCAGACCGTCCGGCTCGGGAAGCTCGGTGTAGGCGCGTCGCCGCAGCAGGTCGGTGGCCAGGTTCTGGGCGATCTTGAACAGCAGCGCGCGCTGGAAGCTGACGACCTGGGCATTGCCCAAGTGCAGCAGCCGGGCATAGGCCTCCTGGGCGACCTCGCGCGCGTCCTCGTAGGACCCCAGCCGGTGCTGCAGCGAGCGCACGAGGGTCGTGTTGAGGTTGCGGACCAACTCGGCCGCATCGAGTGTGCCGGGGGCGCCGGGAGCAGGCCGGCCCGACGGCGGCGCAGCGGGCGCGCCGGCCTCGGGCAAGGGCTCGATGGGATGACGGACGGACTCCATGGATGCCTGGACGAACCAGCCCTGCAAAAGTGAAATGCGTGGCCTGCATCCGGCAAACCGATGAACCCTCGCCCGCATCATGGCAAGCCGCGATGCCGCCGACAATCGCCGCCTTCTCGGCGCCCCGCCGACCACTGTCAGCGGCGGTCTCGGCCCGGCGCCGGGCGGGTCCCACTCAGGGCTTGAACGTGAACCCGCTGCGCGCCGAATCCAGGTGCAGCGTCGGCACGGCGACATCGCCCAGCATGACGTCCAGGCCGCCGTGGCCATCGTCGACGAAGCGCAGCGCACGGGCGCCGGACTGGGCGGCGAACAGCCGGTTCAACACGGCCCAGTCGAACCGGGCCGCGGTCTCGAGCGTCGTGCCGCTGGGCGAGCGCCAGTACAGGGTCATCTCCCGGGGCACCGCGCGCGACTGGGCGATCCCCTGCCCCACCCAGGGACGCAGCATGATCTCGCGCTCGCCGTTGAAGTACTCGGTGACGACCTGGTAGAGCTCGGCATCGGAACTGGGCGGCTCGAACACCGGGGCCCAGTCGTAGCGCTGCTGGTAGTCCAGCCAAGGACGGGCCGAGGCGTCGGGCATTACCTGGGCCCGCATCTGCGCGCGCGTCACCGAGATGGTCGAAAACAGCGCGTCCGCATAGCGCGCATCGTCCTCGATCGGCTGGGCCCGGAACGTACCGATCTGGACCTGCTGGGCGCCGTAGCGCACCCAGACCGCGACCAGGCCCTCGGGCGCGAAGCCGAACACCAGTCCGCGCATCGGGTAGTAGCTCGTGCCGAAGCGATTGAACTGCCGCGCATAGTCCGGCACCTGGCGCACGTCGATATAGGGCTGGAGCGGCTGCTCGCTCGAGTCGGACTCGCTGTTGGGATAGGCCCGGTAGGCCAGCGTCTCCATCAGCGCGCGCGGGAAGGCCGCATCCAGCCGGTAGAACGTGTCGTCGTAGCGGGCGTAGTAGACGATCTGTGCGCCCACCGGAATGCCGCGATCCTCGCCGGCGCCTTTGCCCGACTGGCCCCAAGTGCCCGAACTGCTGCCGTAGGGCAGCGCGACCTGGCGACCGTCGAGCAGCACGACATGGCCTTCGACCGGCGTGACCAGATAGGGATTGTCGGGATGCGACAGGTCGATGCCGAACGACGGCAGCGGCGGATCCTTCGCGTCGGCCTGGCAGCCTGCACACAGGGCGGCGGCGATGGCGAGGGCTGCAGGAAACAGGCGCATCGGGGTCTCGGTGGCGGGCAACGGGCGATCACACGCCGGAGGCGGCGTGACGGACGCATCGTTGCGTCCGGCGTCGCTGCGCGCAAGCCCGGCGTGCACGCACGTGGCCTGCCCGCCGGGCCGCCGCGGCCGGCAATGCCGGCGCCCGGATACGACACGGCCCGGACGTGCCGGGCCGTGTCGTTCAGACCGCGTCCGCGATCAGGCGAACGGGTCCTGCAGCACCATCGTGTGCGCGCGGTCGGGGCCGGTGCTCACGATGCTGATCGGGCAGCCGGCCAGTTCCTCGAGCGCGCGCAGGTAGGCGCGGGCTGCGGGCGGCAGATCGTCCCATTCGGTGATGCCGTGCGTGGTTTCTTCCCAGCCCGGGAACTCGAGGTACACCGGCGTGCACTCGTCCCAGCCGGCGGCATCGAGCGGCGCGTACTCGGTGCGCTTGCCGCGGTACTCGTAGGCGATGCAGACCTTGAGCTTCTCCATGCCGTCGAGCACGTCGAGCTTGGTGATGCACAGCCCGGAGATGCCGTTGATGGCGACCGCGCGCTTGAGCGCGACGATGTCCATCCAGCCGCAGCGACGCGGGCGACCGGTCGAGGCGCCGTACTCCTGGCCGCGGTCGCGGATGCCCTGCCCGATCTCGTCGTCGAGCTCGGTCGGGAACGGGCCGCCGCCCACGCGCGTGGCATAGGCCTTGGCGATGCCCAGCACGTAGTCGATCGCATCCGCGCCCACGCCGGCGCCGGCCAGCGCGCCGCCGACGGTGGTGTTGGAACTGGTGACGTAGGGATAGGTGCCGTGGTCGATGTCCAGCAGCGCCCCCTGCGCACCCTCGAACAGCACCTTGCTGCCCTGCTTGCGCAGGTCGTGCAGGATGCCGGCGACGTCGGACTTCATCGGCTCGACGTACTCGCCGAAGGCCAGCGCCTCGTCGTAGGTCTTCTGGAAGTCCACCGCCTCCACGCCCAGGTACTGGGTCAGCACGAAGTTGTGGTAGTCGAGCGCGGTGCGCAGCTGGTCCTCGAGCTGCTTGGGATAGTGCAGGTCGGCGACGCGGATACCCCGACGGGCGACCTTGTCCTCGTACGCCGGGCCGATGCCGCGGCCGGTAGTACCGATGGCCTTGCCGCCGGCGGCCTTCTCGCGGGCCTGATCGAGAGCAATGTGGTAGGGCATGATCAGCGGCGTGGCCGGGCTGATCTTCAGCCGCGAACGCACCTCGATACCGGCAGCCTCGAGCTCGCCGATCTCCTTGATCAACGCCGCGGGGCTGAGCACCACGCCGTTGCCGATCAGGCACAGCGCATCGTCGCGCAGGATGCCCGAGGGAATGAGGTGGAGGACGGTCTTCTTGCCGCCGATGACCAGCGTATGGCCGGCGTTGTGGCCGCCCTGGAAGCGCACCACGGCGCCGATATCCTGCGTGAGCAGATCGACGATCTTGCCCTTGCCTTCGTCGCCCCATTGCGCGCCGAGCACTACGACTGACTGACCCATCTTGATGACTCCTGTTGCGTGCGGCCATCGGGGCCGCAGAGTGGGTCCGCACCTGGAACGACGCGCTGCTGCGGACCGTGCCATCGGGGCACGTCCGCCGCGCCGGACCCGGACACGGAAAAAGCCGGCAAGCGCGCCCTTGCGGGGGCGGCCAGCCGGCTTTTGTGCATTCTCCGGGTTTTCTTCGCGCGGGGCCACCCCAGGGGGGCCGGAGGTTCAGCCCCCGCGCACGGGCGCCTTTCAGCCTGCGCCGCGCACCAGCACCAGGGCGGTCACGCCCAGCAGCAGGATCACCCCGCCCACGCGCCGCAGCGATCCTGGCGACATCGCCAGCATCTGGGCGGCGGTGCGCTTCCACAGCCCTGGAGCGACGAAGAGGATCAGACCCTCGATCACCGCTACCAGGCACAGCGCCGCCCACAGCTGCGACATCGACGTACTCAGCGGTCGCTGCGCAGGTACTGCAGGAACGGGTCGTTGCGCTCGAGCACGATCACGCTGTCGCCCTTCTCGAACGCCTTGCGGTACGACTCCAGGCTGCGCTGGAACGCATAGAACCCCGGATCGCGGCTGGCGGCCTCGCCGTAGATGCGGGTCGCCTCGGCATCGCCCTCGCCTCGCAGCTTCTGCGCATCGCGCTCGGCCTCGGCCAGCAGCACCGTCTGCTCGCGGTCGGCCTGGCCGCGGATCGCGCGGGCCTGCTCCTCGCCCTCGGCACGCAGCCGGGTGGCGACCTCGCGGCGCTCGGCGCGCATGCGGTCGTAGACCTGCACGATGACCTGACTGTCGGTGGGCAGGTCGATCTGCTTGAGACGGATATCGACGATCTGCATGCCCAGCGACTTGGCGGCCTCGTTGATACCGGGCAGCTGGCGGTCGACGAACTGCGCCCGGTTGCCCGAGACCAGCTCGGTCAGCGTGTTGGCGTTGATCTCGTTGCGCAGCGAGTTCTTGATGATCGGCTCCAGACGCAGGCTGGCATCGTCCTCCCGGCCCTGGGTGGCGCGATAGAACGCGGCGGCGTCGCTGATGGTGACGATCGCGACGAAGTCGACGCTGACGTCCTTGCGCTCGGAGGTCAGCGAGCGCTCGGGCGAGAACGCGCTGGCGTTGAAGCGACGGTCGAAGATCCGCGCCGACTCGATCAGCGGGATCTTGAAGTGCAGGCCCGGGCCGATATCGGTACGGGCCACACGGCCGAGGTTGAGCACCAGGGCGACCTGGCCTTCACGGACCACGAACACCGAGCCCATCAGGCCCAGCAGTACGACGATCAGCAGCGGAATGACGAAGTTCAGTCTCATCGGGAGCCTCCATCGCGCGGCGGGCGCGGCAACTGCGAGGACCGCGCGGGCGCCTGGGCGGCCTCGCGGGTGGCCTCGACGGTCGGCGACAGCACCTCGGGCGGAACCAGGGACGGCGCCGGCTGCGACGACGCCCCACCCCCGGCCATCGGAACGTAGATCAACTGGCGGCCATCGCCGCCGACCACGGTGCGGTTCTTGGCGAGCACCTGCTGCACGGTATCCAGCCACAGGCGCTTGCGGGTGACCTCGGGCACCTTGGCGTACTCGTCGACCAGCAACGAGAAGCGGGTCGCATCACCGGTGGCGCGGGCGATCTCGGCGGTCTTGTAACCCTCGGCCTGCGCCCGGATGCGCGCGGCCTCACCGCGTGCCTCGGGCACGATCTTGGCGGCGTAGGCCCCGGCTTCCTTGACCAGCTGTTCGTTCATCTGCTGGGCGCTGTTGACCTCGTCGAAGGCCGGCTTGACCTCTTCGGGCGGACGCGCGTCCTGCAGGTTGAGTTCGGTGACCGCCAGACCGGTCTGGTAGCTGTTGAGCGAGGCCTGCAGCGATTCCTGCGCAGCGGTCGACAACGGGCCACGGGCGTTGAGTGCGGCGTCGAGGTTGGCACGGCCGATCTGCTCGCGTACCGCGCTGACCGCGGTCTGCTCGAGCATCTCGCGCGCGTTGCGGGTCCCGTAGAGGTACTTGATCGGATCGCCGACCCGGTACTGCACGTTGAACGAGACCACGACGATGTTCTCGTCGCGGGTCAGCACCGGCACGGTGTTGCTGTAGGACTGCACCGTCGTCGCATCGACCTTGGTCACGCGCTCGATCGGCCAGGGCAGCTTGAAGTTCGGACCCGGGCCCATGACGCGCGCAGCCTGGCCGAAACGCAGCACGACGCCGCGCTGCTGTTCGCCGATCAGCACGAAGCAGTTGAGCAGCAGCACGACGACCAGCGCGACGGCAATCCAGCGCAGCGGGTTGCCGCCACCGCCGCCGCCGAACAGGCCGCGCAACTGGTCGATCAGGCCGTCAAACGCACCGCCACCGCCGCGACCACGCCGACCGCCATTGCGGCGCGGTGGCCAGGGATTGCGGTCGCCACCGCCGGATCCACGACGGTCCGGGGTTTCGTTGTCCTTGTTCTTGCCGGGAATGTTCCAGGCCATGCCTGCTCCAGTTTCGGGCGCGCAGCCTGCGTCGGCGACGGCGCGGGGATTGCATAGTCTAACCGGCTCCCGGTCTGCGAACGCCACGGCGGCAGCAGGCAACACGGTCGTCGATGTCGGGGAAACGCGGGGGAAGATCGGGGAACGGACGTGATCGGTGCGCCGGCACCGGCGCGCCCACGCCCGCACCCTAGGGATCAGATGGTGTCGGGGTCGTCGACAGGCAAGAGCGCGCGCAACGGAGCACCTTCGGGCTGTGCCGCCAGACGCGCGGCGTCGGCATGCGCCAGGTCGATCTCAAGCCGCCAGCCGCCGGCCTCCTCGACCGCTTCCTCGCGCACCGCCTCGAGCGCATGCAGGCGTGCGCGCAACCGGCCGGCCTCGGGCGGCAGCGCCAAGCTGCCGACGATCCGCCGTATCCCCAGCCGACGCGCCAGCGCCTGCGACAACAGATCCAGGCCGAGCCCATCGCGCGCGGACATCCACACCGCCTCGCGTAACGCATCGTCGGCGAGCGCGGCCGGATCCATGTCGTAGCGCGGCGCGGCGCCCTCGATACGGTCGATCTTGTTGAACACCAGCAACTGCGGCAGCTCACCGGCGCCGATCTCGCCGAGCACCGCGTCGACCTGGGCGATGCGCTCGTTGCGCAATGGATCGGCGGCGTCGATGACATGCAGCAGCAGGTCGGCCTCGCGCGCTTCGCTCAGCGTGGAGCGGAACGCGGCGACCAGCTCGTGCGGCAAGTCGCGCACGAAGCCGACGGTGTCGGCGAGCACGATCGCCCCGCCCGACAGGTCGACCCGGCGCACGGTCGGGTCCAGGGTCGCGAACAGTTGGTCGGCCGCGTAGGCATCCGCGCCGCTGAGCGTGTTGAACAGCGTCGACTTGCCGGCGTTGGTGTAGCCGACCAGGGCGACGCGCGGCAGTTCGCTGCGGACGCGTGCACGGCGCATCTGCGTGCGCTGCACCTCGACCTTGCCCAGCCTGGCCTGCAACTGCTCGACCCGCTTCTGCAGCAAGCGGCGGTCGGTCTCGAGCTGGGTCTCGCCGGGCCCACGCAGGCCGATCGAACCACCGCGCTGGCGCTCCAGGTGGGTCCAGCCGCGCACCAGGCGCGTGGCCATGTGCCGCAGCTGCGCCAGCTCGACCTGCAGCTTGCCTTCATGGCTGCGCGCGCGCTGGGCGAAGATGTCGAGAATCAGCCCGGTGCGGTCGACCACGCGCCGTTCGAGCGCACGCTCGAGGTTGCGCTCCTGTCCAGGCGAGAGCCGGTGATTGACCAGGATCAGGTCGGCGCCGCTGGCCTCGGCGGCGGCCTTGACCTCCTCCAGCTTGCCGCTGCCGATCAGCGTGGCGGCATTGGGGCGGTCGATGCGCGCAGGGATCACCATCGCGATATGGGCACCGGCCGACCGTGCGAGCTCGGAAAATTCCTCGAGCACGCCTTCGTCGGCCGGGCCGTGCGCGTGGGGCTGGATCAGCAGCGCGTTTTCACCCTTGCGGGAGCGTTCAAACAAGCGGGGTCAGGCCTCTGGGGTCATTCGGGCTGTTCGGCGGGATCATCGCCCGCCCCGTTGGCAGACTCGACAACACCGCCACCGGACGCCATGCGCACATTGCGCGCCGGCACCACGGTCGAGATCGCATGCTTGTAGACCATCTGGCTCACGGTGTTGCGCAGCAACACCACGAACTGGTCGAACGACTCGATCGTGCCCTGCAGTTTGATGCCGTTGACGAGGTAAATCGAGACCGGTACGCGCTCACGGCGCAGTGCGTTCAGGAAAGGATCCTGCAAGGACTGTCCCTTGGACATCGTGTTCCCCAGCTTGGTTATTGTTGTCGGGCGCTGGCCCGTCGACGCCACTCCCCGCGACGCGACCCGCCGATGTTACACAACCCTCGCCTCACGCGTACGGGACGGTTCGTCTCGAGCGGCCCGCGCGGCCGAACCAGACGCTCAGCCGCCGACTGCCGGCGCCCCGGGATGCGCAGCCAGTGCCTGTTCCACGGCGGCATCGAGCGCGGCACGTTCGCGCGCCGGGTCGAACCAGCGCACCTGACTGCGTCCGCGCAGCCAGGTGAACTGGCGCTTGGCCAGTTGCCGGGTCGCGGCGATCGCGCGCTCGCGCATCCATGCCGCATCGCCCAGCCCATCGAGGTACTCCCAGGCCTGGCGGTAGCCGACCGCACGGATCGCCGGCAGTTCCAGCGGCGCCGGATGCGCGCGCAACTGCGGCAAGGCGCGCAGTGCACGCACTTCGTCGAGGAAGCCGGCCGCGAGCATCGCGTCGAAGCGTGCGGCGATCCGCGCATGCAATTCGGCGCGCTCGGGCGGCGCGATCGCCAGTTGCAGCACGCGCACAGGCAGCGGCGGCGCCTCGGGCGGGCGGCGCTGCCATTCGCTGATCGGCACGCCGCTCAGGCGATGCACCTCGAGCGCCCGCTGGATACGCTGTGGATCGCCCGGGCCGATCCGCGCCGCGGCGTCCGGGTCGACCGCCGCAAGTTGGGCGTGCAGTGCCGGCCAGCCGAGTGCGGCGGCTTGCGCGGCAATCTCCGCCCGCACCGACGGATCGGCCGCCGGCATCGGCGACAGGCCTTCGAGCAGGGCGGCGAAGTACAGCCCGGTACCGCCGACGAGGATCGGCAGCCGCCCACGCGCGAGGATGGCGTCGATCGCACTGCGCCCATCGTCGGCGAATTCGGCCGCCGAGTAGGTCTGCCACGGATCGCGCAGGTCGAGCATGTGATGCGCGACACGGGCGCGCTCGGCGGCATCGGGCTTGGCCGCGCCGATCTCCAGGCCGCGGTAGACCAGCGCCGAATCGACGCTGACGATCTCCCCACCGAAGCGCTCGGCCAGGGCCAGCGCCAGCGCGGACTTGCCCGACGCGGTCGGGCCCATCAGCGCGATCGCGGGCGGTCGCGCGTCGGTCATGCGCGATCTCTCATGTCGTTCTTCTCGTCCAGCCGGCGGGTCGACCACAGCGATCGCGTCCAGCAGCTCAGTAGCCGCTTTCCTTCAGCGCCATCCGCACCTGCTCATGCGTGTCCTGGACGTGCTGCGGCGGCGCCCTGCCCAGCACGCTGAAGACGACGATCGCCACGGTCGAGACGATCACGCCAGGCACCATCTCGTAGAGCGCGCTGCCCGTCAGCTTCCAGAGCACGACGGTCGATGCGCCGGCGAGCATGCCAGCGATCGCGCCATTGCGGGTCATGCGCTGCCAGAACAGCGACAGGAGCACGACGGGCCCGAACGCGGCGCCGAAGCCGGCCCAAGCGTAGGCCACCAATCCGAGCACACGGCTGTCGGGATCGCGTGCGATCCAGATTGCCAGCAATGCAATCGCCGCGACCATGAGCCTGCCCACCCAAACCAGCTCGCGGTGCCCTGCGTCCGGCCGCAGGAAACCGCGATAGAAATCTTCGGTCAGCGCGCTCGAACACACCAGCAATTGGCACGAGAGCGTACTCATCACCGCAGCCAGAATCGCCGACAACAGCACGCCAGCGATCCAGGGATTGAACAGCAACTCGGCCAGAACGATGAACACACGCTCGGGATTGTCATCGACCGGGCCGGCCAGGCCGGGATTGGCCGAGAAATACGCCACTCCGAAGAACCCGGTCGATATCGCACCCACCAGACACAGGATCATCCAGGTCATCGCGATGCGGCGCGCGCGGGGAATCGTGGCCACGTTCTCGGCGGCCATGAAGCGAGCCAGGATGTGGGGCTGACCGAAGTAGCCAAAGCCCCAGGCGAGCGCCGACACCACGGCCACCAGGCCTCCGGCGCCCACCCATTCCAGCCGGGTCGGATCGACCTGCTCCACCAATGCCAGACTCGGCCCGATCCCCCCGTTGGCGACGACGACGATGGTCGGCACCAGCAACAAGGCGAAGATCATCAGCGTCGCCTGCACCATATCGGTCCAGCTCACCGCCAGAAAGCCGCCGATCAGCGTGTACACAATCGTCGCGGCCGCCCCCCACCAGAGCGCCTGCGCATAAGGAATGCCGAAGACACTTTCGAATAGCCGCGCGCCCGCCACGATGCCCGAGGCGCAGTAGACCGCGAAAAACACAAGAATCACCAGCGCAGCAAGGACGCGCAGCAGCTTCCGGCGGTCGTCGAAACGATGGGTGAAGTAGTCCGGCAACGTCAGCGCGTTATGGGTGCGCTCGGTGTAGAGCCTCAGTGGCCCGGCAACATAGCGCCAGTTGAACCAGGCGCCGATCGTCAGCCCGATGGCGATCCAGGCCTCAGAGACGCCGGTCAGGTACAGCGCCCCCGGCAGGCCCATCAGCAACCAGCCGCTCATGTCGGAGGCGCCGGCCGACAATGCAGTCACATAGCTGCCCAGCGACCGGCCGCCGAGGATGTAGTCGTCGAAGGTCCGCGTGCGGTACCAGGCCCACAGGCCGATCCCGACCATCAGCAACAGATAGGCGGCGAATGTGACGTACAGCGGCGTGACAGTCATGCGGGCTCCCCTGCCGCGGGCGGCGGCGACAGGGACGGAAGCTTAACCGCGATCGCCCGTGGTCGTGAGCGCGCGCCGCGCGCTACGCATCGTCGGGCCACTGGATCGCCGGCGCCGCCGACGCGGCGCGGGGACGCGGCACCGCCGCCACCGCGCGCCAGACCTGCAGCGCGTCGACGGTGGCCGCCACATCGTGCACGCGCAGCAGCCGAGCGCCGTTCTGGGCGGCGATCAGGTGGGCTGCGACCGAACCGGCGACGCGCTCGGCCGCCACCTCGCGCCCGGTCAACTCGCCGATGCTGCGCTTGCGCGACAGGCCAGCCAGCACCGGGACGCCGAGCTCGCCCAGGCGCGCGAGCTGCGCCAGCAACGCGAGATTGTGCGCGGTGGTCTTGCCGAAGCCAAAGCCCGGGTCGACGACGATCCGACGGCGCTCGATGCCCGCCATCTCGGCAGCGAACATGCGCTCGGCCAGGAACCGGTGCACGTCGGCGACCACGTCGTCGTATTCGGGCGCATCCTGCATGCCGCGCGGCTCGCCGAGCATGTGCATCAGCACGACCGGCACGCCGAGCGCGGCGGCAGTCTCGAGTGCACCCTCGCGGCGCAGCCCGTAGACATCGTTGATCAGGCCCGCACCGGCCGCGACCGCGGCGCGCATGACCTCGGGCTTGGAGGTGTCGATGCTGACCGGCAGCCCGGTCTGCGCGACCAGCGCCTCGACGACCGGCAGCACCCGCCGCAGTTCCTCGTCGACCGGCACGTCATCGGCGCCGGGCCGGGTCGACTCGCCACCGACGTCGAGCACGTGGGCGCCCGCCTCGGCCAGCCGCAGCCCGTGCGCGATCGCGGCCTCGGCAGTCGCGTACGTGCCGCCGTCGGAAAACGAATCGGGCGTGACGTTGACGATGCCCATGACCCGCGGGCGGTCGAGCCGCAGGACGCGGCCATTGCAATCGAGCTGGGGAGCGGTGTCGAACATGGGCGTGTGATGGTGATCGGTCATTCGAGCGGGGGGACCGCAAGCGCGAAACGGCGCCGCGGCTGGCGGCTGTCGGGCCCATCGTATACGCGGCGCGCGCATCGTGAGTCGGCGCGACGTGCCCGGCAGCCGCCTGACGGACGCGCAAACGACAACGGCGCCGTCTCCGGCGCCGCTGTCCAATCACCGCTCACCCAGGACGCATCCCTTTCTGCGGATCATCACATCCTGCGTCAGGCCTGCTCGGCAGCGCCGCCGATCGGCTGCAGCGGGCGCTTGCCGCCCGTGTCGCCGTCGTCGCTCCCACCGCCGGGCGGGTTGGCCTTGCCCCAGCCCATCGGCGGCGGCGGATCGCGGCCTTCCATGATCGCGTCGATCTGCGGCACGTCGATCGTTTCGTACTCGAGCAGCAGCTTGGACATCGCGTGCAGCTTGTCGATGTTGCCGGTCAGGATCTCGCGGGTGCGGGAATAGGCACGATCCAGGATCTCGCGCACCACCTCGTCGATCTTACGTGCGGTGTCGTCGGAGACGCTCTTGTGCTGGGTGACCGAACGGCCCAGGAACACCTCATCGTCCTCTTCACCGTAGGCGATCGGCCCCATGACGTCCGACAGGCCCCACTTGGTGACCATGTTGCGGGCAATCTTGGTCGCGCGTTCGATGTCGTTCGAGGCCCCGGTGGTGACCTTGTCCTCGCCGAAGATCAGTTCCTCGGCCACGCGCCCGCCGTAGAGCGAGCACAGCTGGGACTCGATCGCCACGCGGTTCATCGAGTACTTGTCGCCCTCGGGCAGGTACATGGTCACGCCCAGCGCGCGACCGCGCGGGATGATCGTGACCTTGTAGACCGGGTCGTGCTCGGGCACCAGGCGACCGACGATCGCGTGGCCGGCCTCGTGGTAGGCGGTGAGCTTCTTCTCGTCCTCGCTCATTGCCATCGAGCGGCGCTCGGCGCCCATCAGGATCTTGTCGCGCGCGCGATCGAAGTGGTCCATGCGGACCTCCTTGGCGTTCTCGCGCGCGGCGAACAGCGCCGCCTCGTTCACCAGGTTGGCCAGGTCCGCGCCGGAGAAGCCCGGCGTGCCGCGGGCCACGACCAGCGGCTGCACGTCCTCGTCCAGCGGGACCTTGCGCATGTGGACCTTGAGGATCTGCTCGCGGCCCTTGACGTCAGGCAGGCCCACCACGACCTGGCGGTCGAAGCGGCCCGGACGCAGCAGCGCCGGGTCGAGCACGTCGGGCCGGTTGGTCGCGGCGACCACGATCACGCCCTCGCCGCCCTCGAAGCCGTCCATCTCGACCAGCAACTGGTTGAGGGTCTGCTCGCGCTCGTCGTGACCGCCCCCCAGGCCGGCGCCGCGATGGCGGCCGACCGCGTCGATCTCGTCGATGAAGATGATGCACGGCGCCTGCTTCTTGGCCTGCTCGAACATGTCGCGCACGCGCGAGGCACCGACGCCGACGAACATCTCGACGAAGTCCGAACCGGAGATCGAGAAGAACGGCACCTTGGCTTCGCCGGCGATCGCCTTGGCGAGCAGCGTCTTGCCGGTGCCCGGCGGGCCGACCATCAGCACGCCGCGCGGAATCTTGCCGCCGAGCTTCTGGAACTTGGACGGATCGCGCAGGAACTCGACGAGTTCGGACACTTCCTCCTTGGCCTCGTCGCAACCGGCGACGTCGGCGAAGGTGACCTTGGTCTGCTCCTCGCTCAGCAACTTGGCGCGCGATTTGCCGAAGGACATCGCGCCCTTGCCGCCGCCCTGTTGCATCTGCCGCATCATGAAGAACCAGAAGCCGATGATCAGCGCGACCGGCAACAGCTGGATCAGGATGTACCCCAGCGAGATGCCGCTCGACGGCGGTGCCTGGTCGATCGCGACGTTGTGGTTCATCAGGTCGTCGATCATGCGGTCGTCGCGCCGCGGTGCGATCACCGTGCCCGTCTGCCCGCCCTTGGTCTTGAACGTGATGGTGCGCTCGTCCTCGGCGATCTTCACCGAACCGATCTGA
Source organism: Luteimonas sp. TWI382 (assembly GCF_039674545.1). Taxonomy (NCBI): domain Bacteria; kingdom Pseudomonadati; phylum Pseudomonadota; class Gammaproteobacteria; order Lysobacterales; family Lysobacteraceae; genus Luteimonas; species Luteimonas sp. TWI382. The sequence goes on along the minus strand of NZ_JBDJNS010000012.1, from coordinate 5,324 downwards.
TCGCGGCGGACCTGCTCCATGAACTGCGAGTACTGGACGTCCTGGCCGCCGGCGGCGCCGGTGCGGGGGCTGAAGCTCTGGAAGACCACCATCAGCACGATGGCGACCACCACCCAGAGCAACAGATTCTTGACCAGATCGTTCATGTGATTGTTCGACTCTTCATTAGGTGGAGCGAGAAAACCGTCGCCACGCCGGCCGATGGTACTACGGCCATGTGGTGCCGCCGTTCATGGTCCCGAGGCCCGGAGCGGCGTCCGCTCAGCGCGGCCGCTTGCCCTGGGCCAGGGCGTAGACCTCCGGCGAGCGCTGCCGGGAAGCAGCCGGCTTGCGGATCGAGAGCTTCTCGTACCGCTGCCGCAGGTCCTTCACGTAGGCGTCGAAATCGGTGCCTTGGAACAGCTTGATGAGGAAGGTGCCACCGGTGCGCAGGTGGTCGTCGGCGAACGCCATCGCCAGCTCGGCCAGGTGCATCGCCCGTGGCTGGTCGACAGCGTCGATACCGCTCTTGTTGGGGGCCATGTCCGACAACACAAGGTCCACCTGCTGGCCGCCGAGCGCAGCCTCGAGCGCGGCCAGCACCGAATCCTCACGAAAATCGCCGTGCAGGAACTCGACTCCGGCCAGCGACGGCATCTCCAGGATGTCGAGCGCGATCACCCGTCCGCTGTCGCCCAAGGCCTGCCGGACCCACTGCGACCAGCCACCGGGCGCGGCTCCCAGGTCGACGACCACCATGCCTGGCTTCAGCAGCCGGCTGCGCTCGACCAGTTCCTCGAGCTTGTAGGCCGCACGCGAGCGCAGGCCCTCGGCCTGCGCTTTCTTCACGTAGGGGTCGGAGAAGTGTTCCTTCAGCCAGCGCTGGCTGCTTTTGCTGCGGGAGGCCATTGCCGGCTCGTCGGGCTGAACGGAGGACGCGAACGGCCATGATATCCTGCGGGCCGTTTTCATTCCTGCGACCGGTTCATCCATGAGTAACGTCCTGACCGCTGCCCAGACCCGTTTTCTGCGCGGCCAGGCCCATGGCATCAAGGCCATGCTGCAGGTGGGCGGCAAGGGCATCACCGATGCGCTGGTCGCCGAGATCGATGCCGCGCTCGAGCATCACGAACTGATCAAAGTGAAGGTCGGGGCGGCCGACCGCGAGGCCCGCGACGCGATGACCGCAGAACTGGCCGAGCGCACCGCCAGCGCGCTGGTCCAGCGCATCGGCCACGTCGCCGTGCTCTACCGGCAGAGCCGCGACCGCCGCCAGATCGTGCTGCCGCGGGCCTGAGCAGCCGGTTCGCGCCGATGCAGCTCAGCCTCGAAACGCCCGATTTCGATTACGTCCTGCGCGGCGCCGACGGCACCAGTGCGCGGGTCAACGATCGCCTGCTGACCCGCAGTTTCATCGTCGCGCCGCGCGCGCTGGTCGAGGACTGGCCGGCCACCTCGGTGCGCACGCTCGATCTCGACGCCCTCGCCCCGGTCCTGGCGCTCGAGCCGGAAGTGATCCTGCTGGGGACCGGCGCCACGCAGGCCTTCCCGCCGGCGGCGACAATGGCCGCCTGCCTGTCGCGCGGCGTCGGCCTGGAAGCGATGACCAATGCGGCCGCGGCGCGTACGTTCAACGTGCTGGCCGGCGAAGGCCGGCGGGTGGTGGCGGCGTTCGTGTTGGACGGCGGCGCGTCGTGATCGCTGATTGACGTCAGCGACTCACCGCTGACATCGACGCCTCACGCCTTCACGCCTGCCCCCTTACATACGCCGGCTCACCGAGCCGGCAGGTACGACAGCGGATCGACCGGCTTGCCGTTGTAGCGAATCTCGAAATGCAGCATGTCGCGCGCGGCGCCGCTGCGCCCCATCTCGGCGATCTGCTGGCCGGCACGGACGCGCTCGCCCTCGTTGACCCGGCGGGTGCGGTTGTGGCCATAGGCCGACAGCCATTGCTCATCGTGCTTGACGATGATCAGCTCGCCGTAGCCAACCAGGCCCGAACCCGAATACACCACCACGCCGTCGGCGGACGCACGGACCGGTTGCCCGCCGGTGCCGGCGATATCGATGCCCTGCTTGGTGGGTTCGTTGGCGACATAGCGCGCGATCAACTGCCCGTCGGTCGGCCACTGCCATTGGAACGGGCTGCGTGCCGGCGGTGGCGCGGGCGGCTGCGGCGCCGACTGCGTCGGCCGGACCGGCTGCCGTCCGCCTCCGGACGACGCCGCGGTGGCCGTGCCGCGCCCGCCCGGATACAGACGCAACCGCTGGCCGGGATAGATGGTGTACGGCGGCGGGATGCTGTTCCAGGTCGCCAGGTCCAGCACGCTGATGCCATTGCCCGACGCGATGCGGTAGAGCGTGTCGCCACGCTGCACCACCACGCTCTGACCGGGCTTGGGCGTCGAGACGCGCGTCGCCCCACCCTCCCGGACCACCCGGCTGCTGCCGCAACCGACGAGCAACAGGGCCGTCAACACCAGTACCACGATCCTCATCGGCGAAACTCCATCCAGACCAGTCCGACCGCGACCAGGCCGACCATCAGCCAGCCCAGCCACTCGATGTAGCGCCGCAGGATCGGCTCCACGCGCGGGCCGCCCCAGGCCATCAGTCCGGCCACAAGGAAGAACCGCGCGCCGCGCCCGACCAACGAGCCGGCGATGAACGGTAACAGCCCGACACCGAGCGAACCCGACGCGATCGTGAACACCTTGTACGGAATCGGCGTGAAGGCGGCGAGGAAAACGAAGACGAAACCGTGCCGCAGGAACAGCGCCTGCACCTGCTCGAAAGCAGGCTGCCAGCCCATGCGCACGATCCATGGCCAGACCAGATCGAGCGCGTAGTGACCGATGACGTAGCCCAAGAGGCCACCGATCACCGACCCGAGGGTGCACAGCAACGCGTAACGCCACCAATTCCGGGGCTGGGCCAGCGCCATCGGCGCGAGCATCACGTCGGGCGGGATCGGGAACACCACCGATTCGGCCGCGCTCATCGCAGTGAGGTAACGCGGCGCATGACGATGCCGGGACCAGGACAGCACGCGCTCGTAGAGCGCTTCGAACAGGCGCATCAGTCGATATACCCCGAAAGCAACGGCACGAACGCCACCGCTGCCACATCCTGCTGCACGAGTCGACCGTCGGCCTGCTTGTGCAGCACCAACAGCCGCTGCGCACCCGCCGCGCCGACCGGCGCGACCAGCGTGCCGCCGTCGGCGAGCTGCGCGGTCAGCGCATCGACCAGCGCAGGGCCTGCAGCAGTGACCACGATGCCGTCGAACGGGCCGTTCTCCGGCCAGCCGATGCGGCCGTCGTCGTGCTTGCTGCGAACGTTGAGGCCGAGCGAGCGGAAGCGCTTGCGCGCCACGCGCAGCAGCTCGCCGATGCGTTCGACCGTGTGCACCTCGATGCCCAGCGCGGCGAGGATCGTCGCCTGGTAGCCCGAGCCGGTGCCCACTTCGAGCACCTTGCGCGGCATGCCGTTGGCCAGCAGCGCCTCGGTCATGCGCGCGACCACCCAGGGCTGGGAGATTGTCTGGCCATGGCCGATCGGCAGCGCGGTGTCCTCGTAGGCGCGGGTCGCCAGCGCCTCATCGACGAACAGGTGCCGGGGCACGGTACGGATCGCGTTGAGCACGCGCTCATCGGAAATTCCGCCGCCCGGATGCGCGCCATCGCGCAGTCGCTCGATCAGGCGGTCGCGCACGCGCTGCGAGGTCATGCCCACGCCCAACGCCTCGGGTTGCAGCCGCAAGCGCGCCATCATGCCTGCGTCGCCCGGAGCCCGGCCTCCAGTCCGCCGACCCAGCTGGCGACATGCTCGAGCGCCTGGTATCGGGTGAGATCGACATGGATCGGGCTGATCGAGATATGCCGCGTGCGCACGGCGTGGAAATCGGTGCCGGGGCCGGCGTCCTGTTCGGGGCCGGCAGCGCCGATCCACCAGAATGTCCGCCCGCGCGGGTCGACGATCGGCGTGCAGCCTTCGGCACGGTGGCGATTGCCCAGCCGCGTGACCTCGAAGCCGGCGAGCGCGTCCCAGGCGACATCGGGCACGTTGACGTTGAGGATCGTGTCGGCCGGCAGCGGATCGGCCTTGAGCCGGGCGACGATCTCGACCGCCGCGCGCGCGGCGGTTTGGTAATGGCGGCCGTCGTGATTGGCCGTGACCAACGACATCGCGACCGCGGGCAAGCCGCAGAAGCGCCCCTCCATCGCCGCAGCGACGGTGCCCGAATAGATCACATCATCGCCGAGATTGGCGGTGTTGTTGATGCCCGACACGACGATGTCGGGTTCGCGCTCGAGCAGGCCGGTCATCGCCACATGCACACAGTCGGTCGGCGTGCCATGGACCCGCCAGGTCGTCTCATCGAGCTGCACCACGCGCAACGGCAGGTCGAGCGTGAGCGAGTTGCTGGCCCCGGAGCGGTCGCGATCGGGGGCAACGATCAGCACCTCGTGTCCTGCATCGCGCAGCCCCTGGGCGAGGATCCGGATGCCCGGTGCGTCGACGCCATCGTCGTTGCTGACCAGTACGCGCATGAACGTTTCCGAAAGCCCCCTGCGGTTGGCGAAGCGGACATGATAGCGGATGCGTCCCACGCGCCCCAGCTTGCGCGGATGCGCGATCCTGCGCACGACCGGCGTCCGCGCTACGCTGATGCCATGAGCCGCAATCACGACGCGCCCGACGACGACGATGCCGCGCTGTTCCGCGCCGCCATTGGCGCGGTACGCGAACTGCCCAGCGCCCCGCCGCCGCCGCAGGCGCCCCGCCCGCGCCCGGCCACGCGCATGGCCGAGCGCGACGACGAGGAGGCGCGCAGCGAGTTCCGGCAGTTGCTCGACGGCCCGCTGCTGCAGGGCGGCGATGCGATGCAGTACCGTCGCGACGATGTTCCCGCCCGGGTGCTGCGCCGGCTCGGCCGCGGCGAGTACGCGGCCCAGGAAGAACTCGATCTGCACCATGCCGATGCCGCCCAGGCGACCGCGCTGCTGCGGCTGTTCCTGCGCGACGCGATCGATGCCGGCGTGGGTTGCGTGCGCATCGTGCACGGCAAGGGCATGAACTCCTCGCCCGACGCGCCGGTCATCAAGAACCTGGTCGATCGCCTGCTGCGCCAGCGCGGCGATGTGCTCGCGTTCCACAGCGCGCCCGGCGCCCAGGGCGGCACCGGCGCGGTGCTGGTGCTGCTGCGCCCGCGGCGCTGACCGGCCGGCAGACGCTGCAAACCGGCAAAACCGGGGTCAGAGTGCACTGTGGGGGCCGGCACTTGGCCGCAGACCCCCGGGTTTGGGGGGGGGGGGGGGGGCGGGGCCCGCCCCGAGGAC